>JASLEM010000011.1 GCA_030151165.1 Burkholderiaceae bacterium | reverse complement strand
CGCGCGGTTGTGCCAGGCCCAGCCGTAGTACTGCGTGTTCGCGAGCTCGAGGAAGTCGGCGCCCATGCGCTCGGCCATGTCGATGATGCGGCCGACGTGCGGCAGGTTGAAGCGGTGCATCACGCAGTTCAGCACCATCGGGTAGCCGGCATCCTTGATGATCGCGGCCACGCGCGACTTCAGCTCGAACGTGCGCGTGGAGCTGATGAAGTCGTTCAGCTCCTTCGTCGAATCCTGGAACGACAGCTGGATGTGGTCGAGGCCGGCCGACTTCAGCGCCTGCGCGCGCGCCGCGGTCAGGCCGACGCCGGAGGTGATGAGGTTGGTGTAGAAGCCGAGCCCGCGCGCGTGGGCGACGAGCGCCTCGAGGTCGTCGCGCAGCAGCGGCTCGCCGCCCGAGAAGCCGAGCTGCACCGCGCCGAGCGCGCGCGCCTCGGCGAGCACGCGCTTCCAGGCGGCGGTGTCGAGCTCCTGGTCGTGGCGCGCGTAGTCGACCGGGTTCGAGCAGAACACGCAGTGCAGCGGGCAGCGGTAGGTGAGTTCCGCGAGCAGCCAGAACGGCGGCTTCACGGCGGCGGCCGGGCTCATCCCGCGGCCCGCTGCAGCCAGCCGCGCTGGTCGGCCTGGTCGAGGAAGGCGTGGACGTCGTCGCGCAGCGCCTCGCGCGCGAACGCGACCTCCAGCTCGCCGACGATCTCGTCCACCGAACGCCGGCCGTCGCAGCGACGCAGGATCTCGGCGGCCGGCGTGTTGAGCTTGACCATGCCCTCGGGGTACAGCAGCACCCAGGCGTCCTGCGCCTGTTCGAACTGCAGCCGGTACATCGGCGCGACCGCGGGGCGCGAGGCGGGATCGATCATGGACGCAGCTCCGGTGCGAGGTCGTCGGGGTAGGCGAGCGCGATCGCGTCGAGCATGGCCCACAGGATGTCGAGCTTGAAGTCGAGGATCTGGATCGCGCGCTCCTGGCGCTCGCGCGTCGTGCACCAGCGCCGCGCGACCTCGAGCCCGTGCTCGACGTCGCGGTTGGCGAGCGTGATGCGGCTGCGGAAGTACGCGAGGCCCTGCGCCGAGATCCACGGGTAGTGCGACGGCCAGCCGGCGAGCCGGTCGGCGTGGATCTTCGGCGCGAACAGCTCGGTGAGCGACGAGATCGCCGCCTCGTGCCACGGCGCCGTGCGCGCGAAGTTGACGTAGGCGTCGACCGCGAAGCGCACGCCGGCCTGCACGTGGCGCAGCGACTCGACGTCTTCGCGCTCGAGCCCCGTCGCCATGCCGAGCCGGCACCAGGCCTCGATGCCGCCGGCATTGGCGCCGGTGAAGTCGCCGCGGCCGTCGTGGTCGAGGATGCGCTCGATCCAGCGCCGGCGTTCCGCGCGGTCGGGGCAGTTGGCCATCACCGCCGCGTCCTTCTGCGGGATGCGCATCTGGTAGTAGAAGCGGTTGGCGACCCAGCCGCGCACCTGGAACGGCTGCAGGTCGCCGCGGTTCAGGCGCAGGTTGAACGGGTGGTGGATGTGGTACCGCGATTCGCGGGCGCGCAACTGCGCCTCGAACTCGTCGGCGCTCCACGGCTCGTCGACGATCGCGTCGGTGAAGTCGGCCGGCCGGATCGGCGGCAGGACGAGGTCGGGCAATGCGGTCACAGGGAGATCTCCAGGCCGTCGTGGGCGACCTCGATGCCCAGCGAGTCGAGCGTGCGGCGCTGCGCGCTGTCCTCGTCGAGGATCGGGTTGCTGTTGTTGATGTGGATCAGCACCTTGCGCACCGCGCGCGCGTCGCGCAGGGCGTCGAGCATGCCGGGCCGGCCCGCGTGGCCCTGCTGCGGCAGGTGGCCCATGTCGCTCGCGGCCTTGGTGCCGAGGCCGGCGCGCGGCATCTCGTCCTCGAGCCAGAAGGTGCCGTCGACGAGCACGCAGTCGGCGCCGTTCATCCAGCCGAGCTCCTGCTCGCCGACGTGCGCGAGGCCGGGCGAATAGAACAGGCTGCGGCCGCTGGCGACGTCCTCGATGCGCAGCGCGATGTTGTCGCCGGTCATCTGCTCGCGCCGGTGCGGCGAGTACGGCGGCGCCTTGCCGGGGATCGCGAGCGCGGTGAAGCGCAGGCCGGGCGCGGCCTCGACGGTGAACTCCGCGCTCGTGCGCGGCCCGTCGACCGGCACCATGTGCCAGCGCGTGCCGCAGTAGTGCTGCAGGACGTTGAGCAGCGGCAGGCCGCTGGTGAGGTCCTCGAACACGCAGGGCGTGGCGTAGAGGTCGATGCACGGCCCTTCGCGCAGGCCCAGCAGGCCGGTGACGTGGTCGATCTGCGCGTCCATCAGCACGACGGCCTGGATCGGCGTGTCGCGCAGGCCATGGCGCGGGTGCAGCTGCGGCTGGTGGCGGATCTGGGTGCCGATGTCGGGCGAGGCGTTGAGCAGCACCCACGACACGCCGTCCGCCGAGACGGCGATCGAGCTCTGCGTCCGTTCGCGGGCGCGGAGCTGGCCGCTTCGCTGGCCGGCGCAGTTCGCGCAGTTGCAGTTCCACTGCGGGAAGCCGCCGCCGGCGCCGGAGCCGAGCACGAGGATTTTCATGATTCGGGGAAGAAGGGTGCGGAGGCCGCCGGCACGCGGGCGCGACGGCGGCCGAGCGGATCAGCGCGAGGCGATGTACATCGTGATCTCGAAGCCGAAGCGCAGGTCTTCAAACGCGGGTTGCGTCCATTGCATGAAGGTCTCCTTGTCGTGGTTGAGCGAATGCGCGCCCACGGCGAGCCGCCGGCGCACTCGTGCTTCCGCAAGTCGCGTGCCGCGCGGCCGGGGCGGCGTTTTTCGAGGGTTGACCCGCAGGGAAATCGGCCCGCGGCGCCGCGGACGGGCCGCCCGGGCCGTCGCGCGGCTCGGCGGCGCGTGTCGCGCTGTTCCACAACGGAACAGGGCCTGTCTGGTCTCGTTACAGGGATAACCCGCCAGGGCGGCGGGCCGGCGCGCGTTCAGCCGCGCGTCACTTCGCCCAGCGCAGCTTGCGATAGATCGTGTTGCGGCTGATCCCCAGCCGCTTCGAGGCCTCGGAGATGTTGCCGTGCGCGGCGTCCACCGCGGCCTGGATCAGCGCGATCTCGGACTCGCCGAGCGTGCGCGACGCGGCACTGTCGGCCGGCGCCGCGACGGCCGCGGCCGCCTGCTGCGGCGATGCGGGCGAGGATACGGCCTGGGGTATGAAGCCCTCGGCCAGCGCCTGCACCGGTGCGACCGCGGGCGCGGGCGCCGCGGTGCTCGTGCCGGCCACGCGCCGGACGTCCTCGAGGAAGTCGTCCGAGAGGTGCTCCTCGGTGATCTCCGCGTCGTCCGACGCCATCACCGCCGCGGTGCGCAGCACGTTGGCGAGCTGGCGGATGTTGCCGGGCCACGCGTAGCGCTGGAACAGCGCCATCACCGACGCGCTGATCGCGGGCGTCGCGCTCGGCGATTCGGCGAGCAGGATGCGGCGCGCGACCACGCGCAGGTCGCTGCGGTCGCGCAGCGCGGGCAGGCGCACGACGAGGCCGTTCAGCCGGTAGTACAGATCCTCGCGGAACAGGCCGGCGGTGATCATGTCGCGCAGGTTGCGGTGCGTGGCGCTGACGACGGCGATGTCGACCGCGATCGACTTGTGGCCGCCCAGCGGCGTGACACTGCGCTCCTGCAGCACGCGCAGCAGGCGAGCCTGCAGCGACAGCGGCATGTCGCCGATCTCGTCGAGGAACAGCGTGCCGCCGTTGGCCTGCACGATGCGCCCGCTCGCGCCCTTGCGGCGCGCGCCGGTGAAGGCGCCGTCCTCGTAGCCGAACAGCTCGGCCTCGATCAGCGACTCCGGGATCGACGCGCAGTTGACCGCGATGAACGGCTGGCGCGCGCGGTCGGAGTCCTGGTGGACGGCGCGCGCGAGCAGCTCCTTGCCGGTGCCCGTCTCGCCGAGGATCAGCAGCGGGATGTCCTTGTTGAGCACGCGCTGCACCTTGTGCACGATGGCCTCGATCTGCGCGTCCCCGGTGCTCAGGTAGTGCAGGCCGGACAGCCGGGCCGTGCGCGCGGCCTCGTCGTGCGCCGCGACGGTCTCGGCGGCGCAGGCGCTCGACGCGCTCGTCGGCGGCGTGGCCGCCGCCGCGATGCCGGACGGGCGTCCGCCGTCGTCCGCGACATCGAAGCCCGCCATCAGCGAGCGCACCGGCCCGTTGAAGCGCGCGCTCGCGTGGAAGCTGCGGCCGCTCGGGATCGTGAGCCGCATCGGCATCGGCAGCGGCGCGCGCACATGGTCGAAGACGGCGGCGATGGTGGTGTCGAACAGGCTCGTGAGGCTGTGCATGCGCAGCGCGGCGCTGCTCATGTCGAGCTGGTCGAGCGCGCTGCGGTTGCCGCCGAGGATGCGGCCGTCGCCGCCCACCACGACGATGCCCTCGAGCAGCGTGCCGATGAACTCGGGCCGCAGGTGGAAATGCAGGCGCAGGCGGTTGCCGTAGTCGTCCGACAGCCAGTGGTTCTCGATCATGCGCGCCGACATGCGCACCAGCCCCATCGTGTGCTGGTGGTACGAGCGCTGGTCGCCGGTGACGTCAAGCACGCCGAGCATGTTGCCGCGCGGGTCGACGATCGGCGCGGCCGAGCAGGTGAGGAAGCTGTTCGCGTGGATGAAGTGCTCGCCGGCGTGGATCAGCGTCGGCCGCTCCTCGACCAGCGCGGTGCCGATCGCGTTGGTGCCCTTCGACTGCTCGGCCCAGTTCACGCCGGGCGCCAGCGCGACCTTGCCGGCGCGCGCGAGGAACTCGTCGTCGCCGATCGAGTGCAGGATCGTGCCCTGCGCGTCGGTCAGCACGATCATGCTTTCGGTGTTGACGATCTGCTCGAACAGCATCTCCATCACCGGCGCCGCGTGCGTGAACAGGCGCTGGTTGCGTTCGCGCGCGACGGCCAGGTCGCCGCGCACCATCGGCTCGAAGTCGGGCCGCTCGACGCGCGTCAGCCCGAGCGCCGTGCAGCGCAGGTGCGACTGCTCGATGAGCTCGGCGCGCGCCGGGGCGTCGCCCGACTGCGCGGTCGGCGTGGTCCAGCTGCCCGGGGCGTCCAGGGCACGAAGGGATGCTGACATCGTCGCTTCCTCTGTTCCCGCCGGGTGGCCCGGCGGGTTGTCTCTGTCGTTGTGCCGGGTGCGCCGCGGCCTCTCGGCGGTCGCGGTCGACGCGGAATTGTTCGATCCTGGTACAGGTGCGTCGCCGGGCGTCGGGGCTATCCCTGAGGGCGGCGGCGCTCTTGGGCAGAGGCCGTCGATCGAGGATAGCACCGGCCCCGGGGCGATGGACAGGTCGGGATCCCTGCACCGTCCGCCGCGGTCCGGCACCTCGTCACGTCGTTGCAATAAGTGTTCCCAGTTGCAGCAACGCGTCGTGGCATGGGCTTTGCAGACCACGACGCCGACTGTCCAACAAACGATTGACGGAGACCTGACATGGATCGAACTTCCCCCGTCGCGGCGCATCGCCGCCGTGACCGATTCCGCCTCGCGACGCGCGTCGGCGCGGCGATGCTCGCGCTCGGCGCCTGCGTGCTCGTGGCGGCGCACGGCAACGTGACGCCGCAGCCGGTCGACACCACCGGCCTCGCGCCGCTGGGCGACGAGTGGCGCAGCGTGAACCCGTACTCGGGCAACGCGACGGCGGTGGAGATCGGCGCGTCCGGCTTCAACCAGAACTGCGCGCGCTGCCACGGCCTCGAGGCGATCTCGGGCGGCATCGCGCCCGACCTGCGCCGCCTCGACAACGAATGCGCCGGCATGAAGGACAAGACCGCGCGCGACAACTGCGTCAAGGACAACGACGACTACATGATCACCACCGTGCGCCACGGCCGCACGCGCAACGGCGCCGTCTACATGCCGCCGTTCGAGGGCGTGCTGAGCCAGGAGGCGATGTGGGCGATCAAGACCTACCTCGAGTCGCGGCGCGAGAAGCCGCTGCCGGACGCGCCATGACCGCCGCCCATCCCGATCGGCGCGCGGTGCTGCGCGGGTTCGGCGCCCTCGGCGTGCTCGGCACGGGCCTGCCGCTCGGCGCGTTCGCCGCGGGCGGCGGCCTGGCCGGCGTGAAGGCGCGCGGCACCTTGAGCGTGGCGGTCTACAACGAGATGCCGCCGTTCCACGACAAGGGCCGCGGCATCGACGTCGACCTCGCCGGCGCGCTCGCCGAGTCGCTCGGCGTGAAGCTGTCGCTGCTGCCGTTCCCGGCCGGCGAGGAGATGGACGACGACCTGCGCAACATGGTGTGGAAGGGCCACTACCTTGGCTACGGGCCGGCCGACGTGATGCTGCACGTGCCGGTCGACGCGCCGCTGATGGACGCCAACCCGCAGGTGCGCATCTTCGCGCCGTACTGGCGCGACCGCGTGATGATCGCGCGCAACGTGGCGATGCTGCCGCACCTCGAGACGCTCGCGCAGCTCAATGGCAAGAGCGTCGCCGTGCCCGGGCAGACGCTCGCCGGCTGGCTGATGATCGGCGCGGACGGCGGTGCGTACACGAAGCAGCTCACGACGACCTGGAAGGACGGCGTCGAGGCCGCCGAGGCGTTGAAGCGCGGCGAGTTCGCGGCCGCGGCGGGGCTGGGCTCGGAGCTCGAGTGCGTGCTCGCGGGCGACGACCGCTTCGTCATCACGCCGCTGCCGACGCTGCACAACGCGCGCGACGGCTGGGCGGTCGGCCTGGCAGTGAAGAAGGATTCGACCGACCTCGCCGAGGCCTTGCAGGCGGCCGTCGACGGGCTCGCCGCAGACGACCGCCTGAAGCAGATCTTCGCGAAGGGCCATGTGTCATGGCACGCCGCCTGAGCGTTGCAGGAGCAGGTGTGCCGTTCTGGCACGCCCGCGACGTGGCAGCGCGCGACAGCGCACCCGGCGGGCACCGCGCCGCCTCGGTGTTTACCTGCACTTCATGACCGCCGCGCGGCGTTTGCGGGCCTCCCGCGAGGTTGGCACGCGACTCGCAAGGCATTGCACGGGAGGCCCGCCGCGCCGCACGCCGCGACACCGGGACGGGCACCTTCTTTGGAACGACTGACGTCAACAGGAGACAGACATGGACATGCTCGAACCCGGCCGCTTCGGCTTCGCCGTGAACTTCAAGAAGCGCTACGGCAATTTCATCGGCGGCGAGTGGGTGCCGCCGGTCAAGGGTGAATACTTCGAGAACATCACGCCGGTCACCGGGCGCGTGTTCTGCGAGATCCCGCGCTCCAGCGCCGAGGACGTCGAGCTCGCGCTGGACGCCGCGCATGCCGCGAAGGTCGCCTGGGGCAAGACCTCGCCGACCGAGCGCGCGAACATCCTCAACCGCATCGCCGACCGCATGGAGCAGAACCTCGAGCTCATCGCGACCGCGGAGACCTGGGACAACGGCAAGCCGATCCGCGAGACGATGGCCGCCGACATCCCGCTGGCGATCGACCACTTCCGCTACTTCGCGGGCTGCGTGCGTGGCCAGGAAGGCGGCATCAGCGAGATCGACAACTCGACCTACGCCTACCACTTCCACGAGCCGCTGGGCGTCGTCGGCCAGATCATCCCCTGGAACTTCCCGATCCTGATGGCCGTGTGGAAGCTCGCGCCGGCGCTCGCCGCGGGCAACTGCGTCGTGCTGAAGCCGGCCGAGCAGACGCCGGCCTCGATCCTCGTGCTGTTCGAGCTGATCGGCGACCTGCTGCCCAAGGGCGTGGTCAACATCGTCAACGGCTTCGGGCTCGAGTGCGGCAAGCCGCTCGCGTCGAACAAGCGCATCGCCAAGATCGCGTTCACCGGCGAGACGACCACCGGCCGCCTGATCATGCAGTACGCGAGCCAGAACCTGATCCCGGTGACGCTGGAGCTGGGCGGCAAGTCGCCCAACATCTTCTTCGCCGACGTGCTCTCCAAGGACGACGCGTTCTTCGACAAGGCCCTCGAAGGCTTCGCGATGTTCGCGCTGAACCAGGGCGAGGTCTGCACCTGCCCGTCGCGCGTGCTGATCCAGGAATCGATCTACGACCAGTTCATCGAGCGCGCGATCAAGCGCGTCGCCGCGATCAAGCAGGGCAACCCGCTGGACTCGTCGACGATGATCGGCGCGCAGGCCTCCAGCGAGCAGCTCGAGAAGATCCTGAGCTACCTCGACCTCGGCAAGCAGGAAGGCGCGCAGTGCCTGATCGGCGGCGAGCGCAACAACCTGAAGGACGACCTCGAAGGCGGCTTCTACGTCAAGCCGACCGTCTTCAAGGGCCACAACAAGATGCGCATCTTCCAGGAGGAGATCTTCGGCCCGGTCGTCTCGGTCACGACGTTCAAGGATGAAGAAGAGGCGCTCGCCATCGCCAACGACACGCTCTACGGCCTCGGCGCCGGCGTGTGGTCGCGCGACATGAACACCGCCTTCCGCATGGGCCGCGGCATCCAGGCCGGCCGCGTGTGGACGAACTGCTATCACGCGTACCCGGCACACGCGGCGTTCGGCGGCTACAAGCAGTCGGGCATCGGCCGCGAGAACCACAAGATGATGCTGGATCACTACCAGCAGACCAAGAACCTGCTCGTGAGCTACAGCGACCAGGCCCTCGGTTTCTTCTGATCCGGATGGATGCTTGAGCGAGTTGGGCGCCGCGCGCGTGCGTGGCGCCCTTTTTCCTTTTTCCGTTGGAGACCCCGATGAACATCACGGCCATCGACCCGTCCATCGACACCGTCGCCCAGGTCGTCGCGACCGACGCGGCCCTCGCGCTCATCGAACGCCTGAAGTCGCGCCACGGCGACCTGATGTTCCACCAGTCGGGCGGCTGCTGCGACGGCAGCGCGCCGATGTGCTTTGCGCTCGGCGACTTCCTGCTCGGTGACGGCGATCGCCACCTCGGCGACATCGGCGGCGTGCCGTTCTACATGAGCGAGTCGCAGTTCGAGTACTGGTGCCACACGCAGCTGATCATCGACGTCGTCCCCGGCCGCGGCGGCATGTTCTCGCTCGAGGGCCCGGAGGGCCTGCGCTTCCTCATGCGCTCGCGCTTCTACGAGGACGCCGAGTGGGACGCGCTGCTCGCGAGCGGCAAGGTCCGGGACTGACGTCGCCACCGGCGCGGCGGCGCCTTCGCGCACAATCGTCGCCATCGCCGGCCCCGCCGGCCTGTTCGACGAGGCCCCGACCCATGCGCGACGTCATCGCCCACCTGCAAGGCTCGAAGATCCGCGAGATCGCGAACGCCGGGATGGGGCGCGACGACGTGCTCGCGTTCTGGTTCGGCGAGAGCGACGAGGTCACGCCCGAGGTCGTGCGGCGCGCGGCCATCGAGTCGATCGAACGCGGCGAGACGTTCTACGCGCACAACCTCGGCCTGCCCGAGCTGCGCGACGCGCTCGCGGCCTACACCGGCACGCTGCATCCGGCGGTCGACGCGCGGCGCATCGTCGTCACCTCGGGCGGCGTCAACGCGTTGATGCTGGCGGTGCAGGCGCTGGTCGACGCCGGCGACGACGTCGTGGTCGTCACGCCCGTCTGGCCCAACCTCGTCGCGCAGCCGGCCATCCTCGGCGCATCGGTGCGCTGCGTGCCGCTGCGGCCGATCGACGGCGCGTGGACGCTGGACCTGGCCGCGCTGCTCGACGCCGTCACGCCGCGCACGAAGCTGCTCGTCGTCAACGCGCCCAACAACCCGACCGGCTGGACGCTCACGCGCGAGGAGCAGCAGCGGATCCTCGACCACTGTCGCGCGACCGGCACGTGGCTGCTGGCCGACGAGGTCTACGAGCGGCTCTGCTTCGAGGACACGCCGAACCGCTGCGCGCCGAGCTTCCTCGACATCGCCACGCCCGACGACCGGCTCGTCGTCGCGCACAGCTTCTCCAAGAGCTTCCTGATGACGGGCTGGCGCCTCGGCTGGCTCGTGCTGCCCGCCGCCGACGGCTACGCGCTGACCGACGCGATGGCCAAGCTGGTCGAGTTCAACACCTCGTGCGCGAGCGTGTTCACCCAGCGCGCCGCGCTCGCCGCGCTCGCGCACCGCGAGTCGATCACCCCGGGCGTCGTCGCGCACCTGAAGACCTGCCGTGACACGCTCGTGCCGCTGCTCGCCGCGATCCCGGGCGTGCAGGTCGCCGTGCCGCGCGGCGGCATGTACGCGTTCTTCCGCATCGAGGGCTTCGACGACTCGATGGTCGTCGCCCGGCGCCTCGTCGCCGAGGCCGGCCTGGGCCTCGCGCCCGGCGCGGCCTTCGCGCCGCAGTCGGGCGACTGGCTGCGCTGGTGCTTCGCGTCGAAGGACCCGGGCCGGCTCGAGGAAGGGGTGCGGCGGCTGCGGGCGTGGCTCGAGGCCAACCGAGGCTGAACGGCGCGCGCCTCCACGATCTTGGGGACGCGTGCGGTTGCCCGCGCGCCGCCGCCGGCGTAGCCTCGCGAGCTTGTCCACCCGCCGGAGCCGCCATGCATCTCGACATCATCCGCGACGCGTCGCTGTCCTCGAACACCGGCACCTTCGGAAAGCTGCTGATCGACGGCGCACTGTTCTGCGTGACGTGCGAGCAGCCGTGGAACGACAACAAGCCGGACGTGTCCTGCATCCCGGTCGGCGACTACGAGCTGCGCGCCTTCGACTCGCCGGCGCACGGCCACACGTTCGTCTTCCACAACCCGGCGCTCAACATCTACGGCACGCCCGACCTGATCCCCAAGGGCACCGCCGGCCGCAGCCTGTGCGAGATCCACAACGCGAACTGGCCGTTCCAGCTGAAGGGCTGCGTCGGCGTCGGCCACCAGGTCAGCGACATCCCGCCCAACGGCCGTGGCGTGACCGCCAGCGTCATGACCTTCGGCGCGTTCATGGGCCGCGCCGGCGGCCTCGCCCGGCTGACCGCGACGATCTCGATCAAGTAGCGCTCGGGGGATACCCCTCCCGGGCATGGTCCGCGCGGGCGCGACGACGCCGAGGATGGCGCGGACGCGTTGCCAGTCGTCGTCCGTGAGCCGTTCAGCCGAGGCTGCCCCAGAGTCCCGCGAAGAGCCCGAAGCCGGCCGTGACGACGATGGTGCCGGCGACGACCCACGCATAGGCGCCGCGCAGGCGATGCGGCTCGGGCAGCGCGCGGCGCGCGAGCATGAACAGGAAGCCGAGCACGATGGGCAGCAGCAGCGCGTTCATGACCTGCACGCCGACGCTCAGCCTGACGAGGTCGACCCCCGACGCCACCAGCACGCCGCCCGCGACGAGCGTCGCCGTGTAGACGCCGTAGAAGCCCGGCGCCTCGCGCGGCGCGTGTGCCAGCGAGTGCTTGAATCCCAGCAGTTCGCCGAGCGTGCGCGCGGCCGTGAGCGTGACGACGATGGTCGCCACGAGGGACGCGCCGATCATCCCGAGCGCGAACATCAGCGTGCCCGCGCGCTGCCCGACGAAGGGCGTGATGGCCTGCGCGATCTGCTGCACCGTGTCGAGCGACTCGCCCGCGTGCGCGCGTCCGATCGTCGCGGCGGTGACGACCAGCACCGCCGCCATCACGACCTGCGTCACGACGGCGCCGATCGCGGTGTCCAGGCGCGCGGCGGGCAGGTCGGCGGGCGTGAGGCCCTTCTCCACGACGGCCGACTGCTGGTAGAAGACCATCCACGGCATGATCACCGCGCCGACGTTCGCCGCCGCGAGATAGAGATACTTCGCGTCGGTGATCGGGATCTGCAACGCGCCCGTGGCCATCGCGCGCACGTCGGGCTGCGCCTCGCGCGCGACGACGAGGAAGACGAGCTCGAACAGGCCGACCGCCAGCGCGATGCGTTCGACGGTGGCGTACGAGCCCGTGAACGCCATCAGCACGAGGCCGGCGACGACGACGGCCATGCTCGCGCCGCTCGGGATGCCCACCAGCGCGCCGACGCTCGCGATGCCGCCGAGCTCCGTGACCAGCGCGCCGGCGCAGGCGACCAGCAGCGTGCCGACCGAGATCCACGCCCACGCCTTGCCGAAGTGGCGCCGGATCGCCGCGCCGTGCCCCTCGCCGGTGACGATGCCCAGCCGCACCGTCAGCTCCTGGATCACGAACAGGATCGGGATCAGCACCACCTGCAGCAGCAGCAGGCGGTAGCCCCATTGCGCGCCGCTCTGGGCCGCGGTGACGACGCTGCCGGCGTCGGTGTCGGCCAGCATGACGACCAGGCCCGGGCCGGCGACCGTCGCGAAGCGGGCCCAGCGCGATCCACGGCGCGGGAGAGGATGGGCCAGCGTGTTCGACATGGGCGTTCGATTAGATGAGAATGATTCCCATTCTAGACATGCCAGGCGAAAGCCACGACGGCGGCGCGGCCTCCCGGCAGGGCCGCGTGGCGGACGACGTTCACGCGGCCTGCGGCAGCGGCGCGTAGTCGATGTAGCCCTTCTCGTCGCCGCCGAACAGCGTCGCGCCGTCGAAGCCGGCGAGCGGCAGGTCGTGGGCGAGGCGATGCGGCAGGTCCGGGTTCGCGACGAAGCCGCGGCCGAAGGCGACGAAGTCCGCGTACCCCTGGCCCAGCACCCACTGCGCGCGCGCCTTGTCGTACTTGCCGGCGACGACGATCGGGCGCGAGAAGCGGCGCCGCAGTTCCTGCCGGTACGCCTCGGTGAATTGCGGCGCGTCGTCCCAGTCGGCCTCGACGAGGTGCAGGTAGCCGATGCCGCGCGACTGCAGGAACGACGCGGCGTCGAGGATCGTGGGCAGGATGTCGGGGCAGTCCATGCCGCGCGCCGTGAGGAAGGGCGCGAGGCGGATCCCGGTTCGCTCGGGGCCCGCGACCTCGGCCACCGCGTCGACGACCTCCTTCAGGAAGCGAAGCCGGTTCTCGCGCGAGCCGCCGTACTCGTCGGTGCGCCGGTTGGAGGTCGTGCGCAGGAACTGGTCGACCAGGTAGCCGTTGGCGCCATGGATCTCGACGCCGTCGAAGCCTGCCGCCATCGCGTTGCGCGCGCCGCGCGCGAAGTCGCGGACGATGCCGCGGATCTCGTCCGTCGCGAGCGCGCGCGGGGTCGGCGTGTCGACCATCGCGCCGACGCCCGTCGTGGCGTCGACCTTCCAGACCTGGCCGTCGAACTCGACGGCCGACGGCGCGACCGGCAGGGCGCCGCCGTGGAAGTCGGGGTGCGACATGCGGCCGACATGCCACAGCTGCAGCACGATGCGGCCGCCCCGCGCGTGCACGGCGTCGGTCACGAGTTTCCAGCCCGCGACCTGCTCGTCGCTGTAGATGCCGGGCGTGAAGGAATAGCCCTTGCCTTGAGGGGACACCTGCGACGCCTCGGTGACGATGAACGCCGCGGACGCGCGCTGCGCGTAGTGCGTCGCGTTCATCGCGTTCGGCACGTCGCCGGGCTGCGTGCTGCGGGCGCGCGTCATCGGCGCCATCACGACGCGGTGCGGCGCCGTGTGGCCGAGGACGGTGGCGGGCGTGAAGAGGGGAGGGTGGTCGGTGGACATGGCGGGACTCGCTGAGGTGGCGTTGAGGAAGGGAAGACAGCGTCAGGCGTGCGGCGCGATCGCCGTCACGAACTCGATCTGGACGCCGGGTGTCACGGCGACGAACAGCTGGCGCTCGCGTTGCGCGGGCACGTCCTGCTGGACGAACGGGATGCCGAGGCCGTCGAGGCGGCCGACCAACGCGGCCCAGTCGCACGGGCGATGCACCCGGAAGGCGACGTGGTCGATGCGCGGCGTCGACGCGCCGCCGCGGGCGAGCGCGCCGGCCTGGATCAGGTGGACGGCGGGCCGGTCGCCGAGGTACAGCCAGTGGCCGCGCGAGCGGAACGCGGGGCGTGGCCCGTCGACCAGGCCGACGACGTCGCAGAAGAAGGCGCGCAACGCCTCCAGCTCGGGCGCGACGACCGTGACGTGGTCGATCTGCAGGGCGAGGGTGGGGGCGGCGGACGTCATGGAGCAATCTTCCGGCCGCGCGTGCTCGTTGATAATGGGTCTCGCGTTCGAAGGATCTTCAACCGGGACGGAAAGATGGATCACCTCGGCGACATCGAACTCTTCGTGTCCGCCGCCAGCCTCGGCAGCCTTTCGGCGGCCGGCCGGCGCATGGGGCTGTCGCCCGCGGCGGCCAGCGCGCGGCTCACCAAGCTCGAGGCGGCGCTGAACACGCGGCTCTTCGAGCGCACGACGCGCCAGCTGCGCCTCACCGACGAGGGCAGCGTCTACCTGCAGCATTGCCAGCAGGCGCTGCACGCGCTCGACGACGGCCGCGCCGCGCTGCTCGCCGGCCGCGGCACGGCGCACGGCAAGCTGCGCATCTCGGCGACGTCCGACTTCGGCCGCCACGTCCTCAAGGGCTGGCTCGACGAGTTCGCCGCGCTGCATCCGCAGCTCACGTTCGCGCTGGTGCTGTCCGACCACCTGTCGCACCTGATGCAGGACGACATCGACATCGCCATCCGCTTCGGCGCGCTGCCCGAGAGCTCGATGGTCGCGCGCCGCCTCGCGGCCAACCGGCGCGTGCTGTGCGCGGCGCCGTCGTACCTCGCCGCCCACGGCGCGCCCGCGCACCCGCGCGAGCTCGAGCGCCTGCACTGCATCGTGCTGGGCTCGCCGGCGGGCGCGTCGGTCGAGTGGCAGTTCGCCCGCGACGGCGAGGTCGCGAGCCACGCGGTGCCGGTGGCGACGTCGATGGAGACCAACGACGGGGCGATCGCGCGCGCGTGGGCGGTCGACGGCCGCGGCATCGCGCTGAAGTCGCTGTGGGACATCGGCGCCGACCTGCGCGCCGGCCGCCTCGTCGTCGTGCTGCCCGAATGGCGCGCGCCCGAGGCGCCGGTGCACGCGCTGTTCCCGCGCGGCCGCTACATGCCCACGCGCGTGCGGACGCTGCTCGATTTCCTCGTGCAGCGATTCTCCTCGGCGGGCGAGGGCCTCGAGCCACTGGCCGGCGCGGACGCGGGCGCGCGGTAGGCGACGCAAGACACCTGGCGTGCGCGTCTTTGCGATCGCCACCAGAATCCGCGGATGAATCCGTCCCTCGCCGCCCAGCCGGCCGCCGCACCGTCCTCCGGCATCTCGCCGTCCGCCCGCCGCTGGGTCATGTTCGCGCTGCTTGCCGGCGTGGCCGTCGCCAGCCTCGACAGCGCGATCGCCAACATCGCGCTGCCCACGATCGCGCGGGAACTCGACTCGACCGAGGCCGCCACCGTGTGGGTCGTCAACGCGTTCCAGCTGGGCACCGCGCTGTGCCTGCTGCCGGCGGCGGCGCTCGGCGAGATCCGCGGGTTCAAGCCGGTCTACGGCTTCGGCATGGTGGCGTTCGGGCTGACCTCGCTCGGCTGCGCGCTCTCCGGATCGCTCGGCTGGCTGGTGCTGTTCCGCTTCCTGCAGGGCGCGAGCGGTGCGTTCCTCGCCGCGCTCGTGCCGGCGATCGTGCGGCGCATCCAGCCGCGCGAGCGCATCGGCAGCGGCCTCGCGTGGGTCGCGTTGACGGTGGCGGCCTCCGGCGCGGCGGGGCCGTCGGTCGCGGCGGCGATCCTGTCGGTGGCGCGCTGGCCGTGGCTGTTCCTCGTCAACGTGCCGATCTGCGCGTTCGCCGCGTGGGCCTTCCTGCGCAACGCGCCGCCCGCCGAGCCGCAGCCGCGCCGCTTCGACCGCGCCGGCGCGCTGCTCTGCGCGCTGGGCCTCGGCCTGCTCGTGATCGGCATCGACACGCTGGGCCACGACGTGCGCGTGGCCGTCGCCGAGATGGCGGCCGGCCTCGTGGCGATGGCCGTGCTGGTGCGCCACCAGTCGCGCCAGAGCACGCCGCTCGTGCCGCTCGACCTGATGCGCATCCCGCTGTTCTCGCTGTCGGTCGTCACGTCGATCTGCTCGTACTCGGCGCAGATCCTGGCGTATGTCTCGCTGCCGTTCCTGTTCCAGACCGTGCAGCACCGCTCGGCGGTCGAGACCGGCCTGCTCGTCACGCCCTGGCCGCTGCTCGTCGTGCTCGCCGCGCCGGTCGCCGGCCGGCTCACGGGCCGCTATCCGGCGGCCTTGCTGGGTAGCCTCGGCCTCGCCGCGCTGGCCGTCGGCCTCGCCTGCCTGGCCCTGATGCCGGCCGCGCCGTCGACGCTCGACATCGCCTGGCGCATGGCCTTGTGCGGCGTCGGCTTCGGCTTCTTCCAGACGCCCAACAACACCGCGCTGATGACGGCCGGGCCGGTGAACCGCTCGGGCGCGGCGGGCGGCATGCTCGCGATGGCGCGCATCTCCGGCTGGTGCCTCGGATCGGCGCTCGTGGCGGTCGTGTTCGCGCTCGTGCACGAACGCCCGACCATCGCCTGCCTCGGCCTGGCCTGCGGCTTTGCGACGCTGGGTGCGATCGTCAGCGTGTCGCGCTTCAAGGCGCATCCGGCCGGCACGCGAAGCTGACCGGGCGTCGAAACGGCGCGCGCGTCAGCGGTTCAGTGTCTTCGTGCCGCTGACGAAACGATTGCCGCGCACGTAGAAGCGCAGCGGTCGGTCGGCCTCGCGCGTGATGCCGATGCGCGTGCTGGTGCCGATGTCCGGCGCGGCGGCATCGCCGTGCGCGAGCCACAGCGGGCCGGCGCGGCAGAGATCGACGCCGTCGAAGCGCCGGTCGATGTCGAGCGAGGCGGCAAGCCGACCCGGGCCGCGCGTCAGGGCGCGCAGATCGACGCGCTCCGCGCCGACGCTGGCCAACGGGTGGCGATGCCGCTGCATCGCGGCGATGCCCTCCAGCGGCTCGAGCGCGCGGATCAGCACGCCCGCGCCGACGCCGTCGGCCTCGCTCGAGACGTTGAGCATCGCGTGCAGCCCGTAGGACACGTAGACGTACGCGTGGCCGTGCTCGAGGAACAGCGCGCGGTTGCGCGGCGTCTGGCCGCGATACGCGTGGCCCGCGGCGTCGCCGACGGGGTAGGCCTCGGTCTCGACGATGCGCCCGCTGAGCGTGCCCGCGGGCGTCTCGCGCACCACGACCTGGCCGAGCAGGAAGCGGGCGAGCGCGATCGTGTCGACCGGCAGCGCGTCGCGCGCGATCGCGCGGTGGACATGCCCGTCGTGGATCGCGTGCTCCGTCTTGAAATCGCCGGCATCGGAGCCTGCCCGGTGCCGCTGCAGCGCGGCTCGCACGTCGTCGTCACGCATCGCCGTCCTTCGTCATCGCGAGGCCTCGACTGTGCGCGCATTCCGCCGGGCGCGCGCGGCTTCAGGCGTACGGCGTGCCGGCCATCGCGGCTTCCAGGGCGAGCGCGCCCTTGTCGACGATGGCGAGGAAGACGGCCTTCGCGGCCTCGGTGTCCTGCCCTTGCCGGAAGCGCTGGTGCGCCTGCGCGAGGCCGGCCGTCCACGTCGCGAGCAGCAGCGTGGCCGCGAAGTGGGCGGCGGGATCGTCCGCATCGCGCCCGACGCTCGCGGCGAGCGCCGCGGCGACGTCCTGCGCGATCTCGTCGCGGATCGCGCGGGCGCGGGCCTTCAGCGACTCGCTGGCGCCGATCGTCTCCACGAAGCCCTGGCTCGCGGCGGAGAACTCGAGATACGGCCGCTGCTCGGCGACCAGGCGATGGGCGAGCCGGCGCAGCGTCTCGAGCGGCGCGACGCGCGGGTCGCGTTGCCGCAGCGCCGCGCGCAGGGCCTCGCGCGCCTCCTCGTCGCGGTCGAAGAACAGGTCTTCCTTGCGCGGGAAGTGGTTGAACACGGTCATGCGGCCGACATCGGCCGCGGCGGCGATCTCGTCCACCGTCACGCGGTCGAAGCCGCGCTCGGCGAACAGGCGCGTGGCGGCGTTGGAGATGCCTTGCCGCGTGGCGAGGCGCTTGCGCGATCGGAGGTCGGACGGCGTTGACATGGTTTTATTGTACTGAGTACACTAAATATACTGAGTACATGTTGGGATGAAGTCCATGGATGAGCGGATCGAGGTGGTGATCGTCGGCGCGGGCCCGGTCGGGTTGCTCGCGGCGGTCGAGCTGGCCCTGGGCGGCGTGCGCGTCGTCGTGCTGGAGAGCCTGGCCACCGCGAGCATGGCCGTGAAGGCACTGGGGATCGGGCCGCTGGCCAGCGAGGCGTTGCAGCGGCGCGGGATGGCCGCGGCCGTCGCGGCCGCCGAGGAGCGCACCTTCGACGCGATGAAGCAGTTCACCGCGCAGGCCGGGCCGGACGTGCGCGGCCGCGGCTCCCGCTTCAGCGGCCACTTCGCGGGCCTGGCGCTGATCCGCAAGGAGGCGCAGAAGGAGCCGGGGCGGCGCGCGCGTCCGGTCGACCAGCACGCCGTCGAGGCCATGCTCGCGGATCGCGTGCGCGAGCTCGGCATCGAGGTGCGCCGCGGCTGCGAGGTCGTCGCGATCGCCCAGCGGGCCGACGGCGTCGACGTCACGTGGACGTCCGCGTCGGGCGAGGGGCGGCTGCGCTGCGGCTGGCTTGTCGGCTGCGATGGCGGGCGCAGCGGCGTCCGCAAGATGGCGGGCTTCGACTTCCCCGGCACGCCGCCGACCTCGACGTTCTACCAGGCCGTCGCGCGCATCGACCACCCCGAGCGCCTGCTGCCCGGCGGCTGGCGGCGCACCGAGCGCGGCGTGCTGTCGTACGGGCCGTTCCCCGGCCGGCTGTTCATGCTGGACTTCACCGGCACGCCCGAGGATCGCCAGGCGCCCGTCGCGCGCGACGAGATCGAGGCCGTGCTGCGCCGCATCAGCGGCGCGGACGTGCGCGTCGAGGCGCTCGACAGCGCCAGCCGCTGGACGGACAACACGCGGCTCGTCGACACCTATCGACGCGGTCGCGTGCTGCTGGCCGGCGACGCGGCCCACGTGCACACGCCGTTCGGCGGCCAGGGCCTGGGCCTCGGGCTCGTCGACGCCGCGAACCTCGGCTGGAAGCTCGCCGCGGTCGTGCGCGGCGAGCAGCCCGCCGGACTGCTCGACACCTACACCGCCGAGCGCCGCCCCGTCGCGCAGGCCGTGCTCGCGAACACGCTCGCGCAGATCGCGCTCCTGCGGCCCGACCCGCAGTCCGGCGCGATGCGCGAGCTCTTCGCGAGCCTGATGGCGTTCGACGACGTCAACCGCGCCGTCGGCGAGATGACCAGCGGCCTCGGCACGCGCTACGACCTCGGGTCGACGCGCGACGACGTCGGCCGCTTGGCCGGCGACCGCGCGATCCCGCAGGCGGGCGCGGCGCGCTCGTTGTACGACGCCATGACGGACGGCGCCGGGGTCCTGCTCGATGCGTCGGGCGATGGCCGCGCGTCGCGCCTCGCCGCGACCGCCACGCCGGCGATCCGCTGCATCGCCGTCGACACCGGCCCGTCGATGCTGGTGCGGCCGGACGCGTGCATCGCCTGGGCCGGCGACGGCGACGACGTGGACGGCCTGGGCGAGGCGCTCGCGCGGTGGTGGCGCCGCGCGCCGCCGCTCGACGGGGCGCGTGCTTGCGCGTCACCCCCGCCCATGCCATACTGAACCGAATGGCTCAGTATTATCCCGCTCGCTTCGATGCGTCGTTCGCCGCGTTGTCGGACCCCGTCCGGCGCGGCGTGCTGGAGCAGTTGATGCGTGCCGACGCGTCCGTCACGGTGCTCGCCGGCCGCTTCCGCATGACCCTGACCGGCATGCGCAAGCACATCGGCGTCCTCGAGCAGGCCGAACTCGTCGTCACCGAGAAGGTGGGCCGGGTGCGCACCTGCAAGCTCGGCCCGCGCCGGCTCGAGGAAGAGGCGGCCTGGATCGAGAGCTACCGCCAGATGTGGGCCGAGCGCTTCGATGCGCTCGACACTGTCATCGATGAACTGAAACGCAAGGAGAAACGCGATGGTCGCAAGCAACGAGAGTGAATCCGGCGGCAAAGGGAACCGCACGTCGTCGGAGCGCAAGTCCGACCGCGAGATGGTCGTCACCCGAACCTTCGACGCCCCGGTGCACCTCGTGTTCGAGGCCTGGACGCGGCCCGAGCTGTTCAAGCAGTGGTGGGTGCCGAAGTCGAGCGGCGCGACGCTGCTGTCGTGCGAGCAGGACGTGCGGGTCGGCGGCGGCTATCGTCTCGAGTTCGCGCATCCGAAGTTCCCGCAGCCCATGGCGTTCTTCGGCCGCTACCTCGAGGTGGTGCCGAACGCGCGCATCGTCTGGACCAACGAGGAGAGCGAGGAAGGCGCCGTCACGACGGTCACCTTCGAGGAGAAGGACGGCAAGACGCTGCTGGTGATGAGCGAGCTCTATCCGACCAAGGAAGCGCTCGACGTCGCGATCGAAGGCATGGGCGAGGCGATGCCGGAGACGTTCGAACAGCTGGACGCCTTCCTCGCCACGCGCGGCTGAGCGCGGCCGCCGGCGGCTTCGGTCGCCGGCGCGGCGCCGGCAGGTCGCCCGGGATCCGTGCCTGCCGGTCCGATCCGGGCCGGCGATCGATCGGCGAACGGGAGGATTCGCGGGTCTGGGACGATTTTCCAATTGCGATGCCAATGGCCCGAGCTGCCGTCGATCCGGATCGTTGATCCCATCGGTGATGGCGGTCAATGCGCCGGGCGACCGTCTTCATCACCGACGCTGGCGCCAATTGCGTAATTACGGAATTGCGGAATTGCGGAATGGCGAGATCGTGCAATTACGAAATGGCGGTCACGGCGGCTGGATTCGCCTCCATCTGATATCGTGCGCCACGTTGCATCGCATTGCGCCGCCATCGAATGACCCCGCCCCACGTCGTCTGCTTTCTCCTTTATGAAGGAGTCGCCTCCTACGACGTCGCCGGGCCGGCGCAGGCGCTGCGTGCGACCGGGCTCGAGCACTACCAGGTGATCCTGTGTTCGCTCGCGGGCGGCCGCGTCGAGAGCGACTGCCCGGGGCTGTCGTTCGACAGCGCCCCCCTCGCCACGCTCGCCGGGCCGATCGACACGCTCATCATCCCCGGCGGCACCGCGGCGCCCCAGGCCGCGAACGACCGGGCGCTGATCGAGGGCGTCCGGCGACTCGCCGGCCTCGCGTCGCGGGTCGCCTGCGTGTGCACCGGGGCCTTCCTCGCCGCCGAGGCCGGGCTGCTCACGGGGCGGCGCGTCGCGACGCACTGGGCCTATGGCGACGAGTTCGAGCAGCGCTTCCCGCAGATCAAGCTGGAGCGCGACCCGATCTGGATCTGCGACGGCGGGATGTGGACCTCCGGCGGCGTCAGCGCGAGCGTCGACCTGACCCTCGCCCTGATCGAGGACGACCTCGGCATCGACATGGCGCTGAGCGCGGCGCGCATGCTGGTGGTCTTCTTCAAGCGGCCCGGCGGCCAGTCGCAGATCAGCAGCATCCTGTCGACGCAGATCTCGGACGCGAAGGGGCCGATGCAGCGGCTGATCGCGTGGATCGTCGCCAACCTGGGTGCGGACCTCCGCGCCGAGATCCTCGCCGACCGCGCCGCGATGAGCATCCGCACGCTCACCCGCACCTGCGTCGCGCACACGCGCATGACGCCGGCCAAGCTCGTCGAGTCGCTGCGCGTCGGGGCGGCGCGGGAAGCCATCGAGAAGAGCCAGACACCCTTCGCGTCGATCGCCGTGCGCTTCGGCTTCGGCGACGAGCAGCGCATGCGCCGTGCGTTCATCCGGCAGGTGCGCGCGACGCCGTCCGAAGTCCGGGCCTCGGCGGGCGCGGTCCAGCGCCGGAATGCGCCCGACTCGGGCCTGCCTCGCCTGCGGATCTCGACCTACGCCCGCCCGAGATGACGCCGCCCGGGAGGGCCTGAGGCTTCATCGACGTCGTCGGCCGGCCCGGCCCGGCGCGGCGACGCCGGCCGGACGCGCCGGATCGGCGGCTCCGCAATCGCGTCCTTTCGCCGACCGAGCCGATGCCCGGATGAAGAATCGTGCCTGCCGGGACGTTGCGCCGCAGCGTGTCCGAAATGGACGCGAACATGGCAATTATTGACAGCTGCATTGCACCTAACATTCATCGCTGCCGTCAATTCGGCCGGTCGACATTAGGAATATTCAATTGGCATTGACGCTTGGCAGGCCTCTGCTGTCGAGGACGACTGACTCGTCGGAAATTGGAGATAGTTGCGCCGACTTGCCGCGCGGCGATCGCGTCGATGGATTCGGATGGCGAATCGTCGGCGTCGTCCAGGGCGGTGGCACGGGATGCCCGTCCCGGTGAACTTCAGATCGAGAGCTCGACATGACACGCTTCAAGCAAGACATCCATCTCGTGGCCGGCCTGCGCACCCCGTTCGGTCGCGGCGGCGGCGCGCTGGCGCACCACGACGCGCTCACGTTGTCCGTGCCGGTGGTGCAGGCCATGGCGCGGCAGGTCGAGGGCGGCCGGCCCGACCTCGTGCTGTGGGGCACCGTGATCCCCAACCTGGCCTGGAGCAACCTCGCGCGCGAGATCTGGCTCGACGCGAAGCTCGACCCGACGGTGCCGGCGTACTCCGTGGTGCTGGCGTGTTCGACGAGCATGACCGCCGCGTTCTCGGCGGCGGGCATGATCGGGCCGGGCATCGACGTCGCGCTCGTCGGCGGCGCCGAGACGATGAGCCGCGCGCCGATCGGCCTGACCGCGGACGCGTCGGACCGGCTGCGGGCGCTGTTCGCGAAGAACCCGGCCGAGGCGCTGGCCGCGTTCGGCCGCCTCGCGCCGACCGACTTCAACCTGCCGACCAAGGGCTGGGCCAACCGCAGCACCGGCCTGACGATGGGCGAGCACATGGAGATCACCGCCAAGGAGTGGGGCATCACCCGCGAGGCGCAGGATCGGTGGGCCTACGACACGCATCGCCGTGCCGCCGCGGGCTGGGAGAACGGCTTCTTCGCCGACCTGGTCGTCCCGCTGCCCGAACTGGCGAGGGACGCCAACCCGCGCGCCGACACGACGCTCGAGAAGCTCGCCTCGCTCCAGCCGGCCTTCGACAGGACGAGCGGCCAGGGCACGCTGACCGCCGGCAACTCGACGCCGATCACCGACGGCGCGGCCGGTGTGTGGGTCGCCTCTGCGCAGGGCTTGAAGCGCCTGGACGCCGGCCCCGCGGTGCAGTTGCTGGACTACGAGATCGCGGCCGTCGACTGGAAGGCGCTCGGGTTGCTGATGGCGCCGCCCATCGCCATCGCGCGCCTGCTCGATCGCCACGGCCTGCGCTACGAGGACATCGCGCTGTGGGAGATCCACGAGGCGTTCACGTCGCAGGCGCTGGCCAACATCGCGGCGCTCGAGACGCCGGCGTGGATCGCGCGGCACGCGGGCGTCACGCGCCACCTGGGGCGCTTCCCGGTCGAGCGCGTCAACCCCAACGGGGGCTCGGTCGCCATCGGCCATCCATTCGGCGCGACCGGCGCGCGCGACCTGAGCCAGGCGGTCAAGGAACTGGCGGCGATGCCCAAGGGGTCGAAGGCCATCGTCAGCGTGTGCGCCGACGGCGGGCACGGCACCGTGGCGCTGCTCGAGAACCGCTAGCGCGAAGCCCGCCCGCGGCGCGCCGGGCTGGGAGGCCACAGCGGCCCGATCCCGGCGGCGGCCTCGACGGGCGGCTCGTCGACCGTGCATGTTTCGCGTCCGCCGGCGCGCCCGGAATGGCGCGCCGGCGTGGCGGCGGCGGAGCCGTGCTCGCCGCTTTTCCGGCGGAAAAGGCGGCCGGATCCGGGGCTAAAAAAATTTAGAGACATAACGTCATCTAACTGTTGACAGTTTAGATGACGACCCTTAGCATTCGTTCCACGTTAGTGACTTTCCGTCATCTAAGAGGCGGCGAGCACTGCGACCGGAGCAGCGCCACGGCAGGCCGGCGGCGATGCGGGCACCGAATCACACACTGAAAGAGGCTTCACCATGGACACGAACCATCAACATTCCGCCGTTTCCTCGACCGCCCGCCACGCGCCGTCGCGCCTGAAGCTGTGGGTGGGGGCGAGCGCGGTGCTCGCCGGGCTGATCGCGGCCGGCCTGGCCCACTCGAACACGGCGTCGCACGCCGCGGCCGCGCCGGCGGCGCTGCCGTCGGTGGCGGTGAGCCAGCCGCTGCAGCGCAACCTCGATTCCCAGCTGACCTTCCTCGGCCAGTATTCGGCCGTCGACAAGGTCGAACTGCGCGCCCAGGTCGGCGGCACGCTGTCGCAGATCAACTTCAAGGACGGCGACATCGTCCACAAGGGCGACGTGCTGTTCGTCATCGACACCGAGCCGTACCAGATCAAGCTCGCGCAGGCGCAGGCCCAGCTCGAGGCCGCCAACGCGCGCTTCGAGCTCGCCAACCGCGAACTCGTGCGCGCCCAGACCCTGAAGGCGACCGACGCCGGCTCGACCGAGAACGTCGAGCAGCGCATGGCCGACAAGCTCGCCGCGCAGGCCGCGGTCGACGGTGCGCAGGCGCAGGTGCGCGACGCGCGCTTCGACCTCGACCACACCCGCGTGACTGCGCCGTTCACCGGCCGCATCGGCAACCACCAGGTCTCGGTGGGCAACCTCGTGGCCGGCAGCCGCGGCGCGACGAGCCCGACGACGCTGCTGACCACGATCGTGTCGCTGGACTCGATGTACCTCGACTTCGACATGAGCGAGGCCGACTACACCACCTACTCGCAAGGCCGCGCCGCCGGCGCGCAGGACAAGGTGGCGATCTCGGTGGGCGACTCCGACAACTTCGGCCGCACCGGCACGCTGAACTTCATCGACAACGCGCTCGACCGCTCCAGCGGCACGATCCACGTCCGCGCGACGGTGCCCAACGCCGACCTGCAACTGACCCCGGGCGGCTTCGCGCGGGTGCGGCTGTCGATGTCGAAGGCGGCGCCGGTGATGCTGGTGCCCGACGCGTCCGTGCTGCCGGACCAGGCCAACCACTTCGTGCTGACGGTCGCCAAGGACGGCACGGTCGGGACGAAGCAGGTCGAGCTCGGCGAACTGCGCGGCGGCCTGCGGGTGATCCGCTCGGGTCTCGCGCCGACTGACGACGTCGTGATCGACAGCATCCCGCTGGCGCATCCGGGCGCGAAGGTGGCGCCGCACGAAGGCGAGATCGCCTTCGCCGCCGACGCCGCCGCACCCCGGCAGGTCAGCCTGAAATAAGCCCGACGCACAGAGGAGCACACCGTGAGAATCGCGCACTTCTTCATTGATCACCCGCGGTTCGCCGCGGTGATCAACATCTTCATGCTCGTCTTCGGGCTGGCCGCCGTCACCTTCCTGCCGGTGGCCCAGTACCCGAACATCGTGCCGCCCACGATCCAGGTGCAGACCCGGTATCCGGGCGCCTCCGCCGAGGTCGTCGCCAAGACGGTGGCCACGCCGCTCGAACAGGCGATCAACGGCGTCGAGGGCATGGACTACATCAGCAGCCAGTCCACCGGCAACGGCCAGCTCACCGTCACGGTGATCTTCAAGCTCGGCACCGACCCGAACACCGACCTGATGCTGACGCAGAACCGCGTGCAGGACACGCTCTCGCGCCTGCCACCCGAAGTCCAGGCCCAGGGCGTGCAGACCAAGAAGACGATCCAGGCGCTGCTGCTCGGCATCCACGAGTACTCGCCGGACGGCTCGCGCAGCGTCGAGTACATGTCCAACTACATGCTGAAGGTGCGCGACGAGATCGCGCGCCTGCCCGGCGTGGCCGACTTCCAGCTGTTCGGCGACCGCGAGTACGCGATGCGCATCTGGATCGACCCGGACAAGGCCGCGGCCGACGGCATCAGCGCCAGCGAGATCCTCGCCGCGCTGCGCGCGCAGAACGTGCAGGTGTCGGCCGGCGTGCTGAACCAGCCCCCGATCCTGACCAAGGCCGCCTACGAGATCAACGTCGAGGCGCTCGGCCGGCTCACGACGCCGGAACAGTTCGGCGACATCATCGTGAAGTCCGACAGCCAGGGCCGCGTCACGCGCATCCACGACATCGGCAAGGTCGAGCTCGGCTCGCAGGACTACGGCTCGATCGCGTACGCCGACCGCTACCCGTCCGCGCCGTGGTTCCCGATCGCGACGCCCGGCGCCAACGTCGTGCAGGTCGAGCATGCGATCTGGGACAAGATGGCCGAGCTCAAGAAGTCGTTCCCGTCGGGGATGGACTACATCAAGATCTACGACCCGACGACGTTCGTGAGCCAGTCGATCCACGAAGTCATCGTGACCGTGTTCATCGCGATCGCGCTGGTCGTGGCCGTCGTGTTCGTGTTCCTGCAGACCTGGCGCGCGACGATCATCCCGGTGGTCGCCATCCCGATCTCGCTGGTCGGCACGTTCGCGATCCTGCACGCGGTCGGCATCTCGATCAACAACCTGTCGATGTTCGGGCTGATCCTCGCGGTGGGCATCGTCGTCGACGACGCGATCGTGGTGGTCGAGAACGTCGAGCGCAACATCGCGCTCGGCATGAACCCGCGCGACGCGGCGCACAAGACGATGGAGGAAGTCTCCACGGCGCTCATCGCCATCGCGTTGACGCTGTGCGCGGTGTTCGTCCCGTCGGCGTTCATCAGCGGCATCTCGGGCCTGTTCTTCACGCAGTTCGCGGTGACGATCTCGGCGTCGACGATCATCTCGGTCATCGTCTCGCTGACGCTGAGCCCGGCGCTGTGCGCGGTGCTGCTGAAGCCGCACGACGCGCACGCCGAGCCGCGTGGCGTCGGCCGCGTGGTGGGCGCGGTGTTCGGCCGCTTCAACCGCGGCTTCGAGTGGCTGTCCGACAGCTACGGCCGGATGACCGCGCGCTTCGTGCGCGCGACGATGGTCATCGGCATCGTCTACCTCGGCCTGATCGCGCTGACCGGCTTCCAGATGTCGCGCCTGCCCACCGGCTTCATCCCGGAGCAGGACATCGGCTACCAGGCCGTGGTGGTGATCCTGCCGCCGGGCTCGAGCCTGCAGCGCACCGACGAGGTCGTCCGCCAGGTCAACGACATCGTGCTGAAGGTGCCGGGCGTCAAGCACAACTCGCCGGTGGCGGGGCTGGACGTCACGACGTCGACCATCGCGCCGAACGTCGGCACGATCTTCTACTCGCTGCCCTCGCTGTACGGCGAGCACATCCCCGGCGTCAACGCGGCCGTCATGCTGCCGCGCGTGCGCAAGGCGCTGGCCGGCATCAAGGATGCGTACGTGATCGTCGTCAATCCGCCGGCCGTCCAGGGCCTGGGCGCGGCGGGCGGCTTCAAGCTGATGGTCGAGGATCGCGGCGACCACACGCCCCAGCAGCTCGCCGAGGCGACCAACGCGCTCGTCGCGGCCGCGAACAAGGATCCGTCGTTCGCCGGTGTCTTCACGCTATACAACTCCGGCGCGCCGTCCGTCTACGTCGACATCGACCGCGAGAAGGCCGAGAAGCTGGGGCTGACGCCGTCGGACGTGTTCTCCACGCTGCAGCTGTACCTCGGCTCGCAGTACGTGAGCGACTTCAACTACCTGAGCCGCACCTACCAGGTCGTGGCGCAGGCCGACGAGAAGTTCCGCAAGACGCCGGAGGACATCGCCCGCCTGAAGGTGCGCAACGCCAGCGGCGAGATGGTGCCGATCAGCGCCGTCGCGACGCTCAAGTACCAGACGACGCCGTATCGCCAACCGCGCTACAACCTCTATCCCGCCGCCGACGTGCTCGGCACCGCCGCGCCCGGCGTGGCGTCCGGCACCGCGATGGACCGGATGGAGGTCATCGCCAAGCAGGCGCTGCCGGCCGGCTTCGACATCGAGTGGACGGAGCTGTCGCACCAGCAGAAGCAGCAGGGCATCCCGACCATCGCGATCTTCGCGGCGTCCGCCATGTTCGTGTTCCTGGTGCTGGCCGCGCAGTACGAGAGCTGGAAGCTGCCGCTGGCGATCGTGCTGATCGTGCCGATGTGCCTGCTGGCCTCGGCCACCGGCCTGAGCTTCCGCGGCATGCCGATCGACATCCTCGCGCAGATCGGCTTCGTGGTGCTCGTGGGCCTCGCGGCGAAGAACGCGATCCTGATCGTGGAGTTCGCCAAGCAGAAGCAGGACCACGACGGCGACGAGCCCGAGGTCGCGGCGACCGAAGCCGCGCGCATCCGGCTGCGCCCGATCCTGATGACGTCGTTCGCCTTCATCCTGGGCGTCTTCCCGCTCGCCGTGGCGCACGGCGCGGGCGCCGAGATGCGGCAATCGCTCGGCACGGCCGTCTTCGCCGGGATGCTCGGCGTGACCGTCTTCGGCCTGCTGTTCACGCCCAGCTTCTACACCTTCATCCGCAAGATCGGCACGAGGAACAAGTCATGAACCGCATCAACCGAATCGCCTCGAAGGCGGGGCTGCTCAGCGCGATCTTCAGCGCCGTGCTGGCGGCGTGCGCGGTGGGCCCGGACTACATGGCCCCGAAGACGGCGCTCGCGCCGTTCCACAACCAGCCCGTCGCGACGGTGGGCGCCGGCGCGGCGACGGTGTCGCTCGACCAGTGGTGGACGGGCTTCGACGACCCGATGCTGACCGAGGTCGTGCGGCGGGCGCTGGACCAGAACCTGGATCTCGCGGCGTCGATCGCCCGCGTGCAGCAAGCGCGGGCGGCGGCGTCGGAAGCCGGCGCGTCGCTGCTGCCGTCGGGCGACCTGAACGCCTCGGCGAGCTACGAGCGCCAGAGCACGCGCAGCCCGACCGGCGCGCTGGCGTCGCAGGTGCCGGGCTACTCGCGCGGCGTCCACGACTACAGCGTCGGCCCGGCCGCGAGCTGGGAGATCGACCTGTTCGGCGGGCTGCGGCGCGCCGAGGACGCCGCCCGCGCCGAAGCCGACGCGGCCGCCGCCGACCACGCCGGCACGCGCGTCACGGTCGCCTCCGACGCGGCGGACGCGTACCTGCAGATCCGCGGGTACCAGGCGCGACTGGCCGTCGCGCAGCAGCAGATCGCCGACGACGAGCACCTGCTGCACCTGGTCAACGACCGCTACGCCGCGGGCGCCGCGACGGGCCGCGAGATCGCGCAGGCCGACGCGCTGCTGAAGCAGGCGCGCGCCAGCGTGCCGCCGCTGACGATCGGGCTCGAGCAGCAGCTGAACCGGCTCGACGTGCTGATGGGCGTGCAGCCCGGCACCTACGCGCAGGAGCTCGGCAAGCCGGGCGAGATCCCGAGCGTGCCGGCCGTGCCCGCGAACAACGCGCCGACCGAGATGCTGCGGCGCCGGCCCGACATCATCGCGGCCGAGCGTCGCCTCGCGGCGTCGAACGAGCGCATCGGCGCGGCGATCTCGGAGTACTACCCGAAGTTCTCGCTGTCGGGGATCCTCGGCTTCGAGAGCATCAGCCCGAGCCACCTCTTCACCTCTCAGGCGTTCCAGCCCGCGGGCGGCGTGGGGCTGCGGTGGCGGCTGTTCGACTTCGGCCGCGTCGACGCCGAGGTCGCGCAGGCCAAGGGCGGCAACGCGCAGGCGCTGGCCGTCTACCGGCAGTCGGTGCTGAAGGCGGCCGAGGACGTCGAGGACTCGGTCACGGTGCTGGTGCAGACGCAGCTGCGCGTGAACGAGGTGCAGGACCAGGTGAACGCGCTGGTCAAGGCGCGCGACCTGTCCGAGCAGGCGTACCGCAGCGGCTCCATCACGCTGACCGACGTGCTCGACGCCGACAGCCAGCTGCTCAACGCGCGCGACGAGCTCGACTCGAGCCGCGCCAACGCCGCGCGCGCGGCGGTCGGCGTCTACCGGGCGCTCGGCGGCGGCTGGACGCCCGCGCCGGCCGCCGCGTCCGCGAGCGCTTCGGCTGCCGCGACGGCGCATTGAGGCCCGCCGCCGCCCGGCGCTCGCGGGCGGCGAGTCCCCTGTCGATTCCTTCCGGCCGAGCTCGACCGCGCGCGCGGTGCCGGCTTCCTTCCCAACTTCCGGAGACCCGATCATGTCGAATCAGAACGTTGCCAATTTCCGCCTGCTGCACAGGAACGCGACGCCGTTGCGCCTGGCCAATGTCTGGGACGCCGCCAGCGCGCGCGTGTTCGAGAACGCGGGCGCCACGGCGCTCGCGACGACCAGCGCCGGCGTCGCGTGGTCGCTGGGCTACCGCGACGGCCGCTCGCTGCCGGTCGACGAGGCCGTCGCCGCGGCGGCGCGCATCGCGCGGGTGGCCGGCGTGCCCGTCTCCGTCGACATCGAGAACGGCTACGCCGACGACGCGGAGGCCGCCGCCCGGACCGTGCTGCGCCTGGTGGACGCGGGCATCGCCGGCATCAACATCGAGGACGGGCGGGATCGCCCGGAACAGCTCGCGGCCAAGATCGAGTCGATCCGCGACGCGGTCGCGCGCGCGGGCGCCGACCTTTTCGTGAACGCGCGCACCGACGTCGTCCTGGCGCGGCTCGCCGAGCCGGACGAGCAGGTCGCGGAGACGATCCGCCGTGGCCAGCTGTATGCGCGTGCCGGCGCCGACGGGCTGTTCGTGCCCGGCCTGCGCGTGGAGGCGGACATCCGGGCCGTCGTCGCGGGCGTCGACCTGCCGCTCAACGTCATGGCCTGGGGCGGCCTGCCCGTCGCCGCCTACCTCGGCAAGCTGGGCGTGCGCCGGTTGAGCGCGGGGTCGGCGATCCCGCAGGTCGCGTGGAGCGCCGCGGAGCGTGTCGCGCGGGCCTTCCTCGAAGTCGGCGACTCGGACGCGCTGCTCGCGGACGCGAAGGCGTTCGGCGACGTCCAGAAGCTGTTCCCCGACGCGTGACCACCGCGAGCGGCCGGCACGTCGCCGGCCGCTCGCGATGACTTCCCTTCATGCGACGGCTGTTTTCCCGGCCGGCGCAGGCCTCGTGATGCCTGCGCCGGCCGATCCGTTCACGCGGCGCTGGGCTCGGGCACGACGATGGCGTCGGCAATGCGCTTCTGCGTCACCGCGAGGATGCGGTTCGACAGCTCGGCGTCGTCGACCAGGCGCGCCATCGTCAGCGCGCCGATCATGCTGGTCAGCACGCGGATCGACGCGTCGGTGGGCTCGTCGCCGGCGTCCGAGTGCATGAAGGGCGCGACCGACTCGATGATCTTGCGGAAACCTTCCGTGGCGACGTGCCGCGTGTTGTCGTCCGCGCGCACGAGCTCGCTGCCGTTGGCGGCCAGCGGGCAGCCGGTGTCGACCTCGTCGCGATAGGTCGGCGTCACGTAGTCCTTGAACAGCTCCAGCACGGCCGCCGCGCCTTCCTCGGCGGCGGCCTGGGTGTCGCTGATCAGGTTCTTGCCGTTCGCGTCGATCGCCTCGGCCACCAGCTGATCCTTCGACACGAAATGCCGGTAGAAGCCCCCGTGGCTCAGGCCCGCCGCCGCCATGATCTCCGCCACGCCCGTGGCGTCGATGCCGTGGCTGCGGAACGCCCGCGCGGCCACCTCGATGATCCGTTTTCGCGTCTCCGCGGTTTCCGCCTTCGACTTCTTCATCTCGATCTCCTGCTGGCCGCTTGCGACGGCGCGCTGACCGCGCAGCGGCGCTGCCTGCGCCAGTTCGGATGCCGGGGCGCATGTCCGGTTAGATGATCGAGTTTATCAAAAAAGAAGAAGTTAGTGTGGATTCGTCATCTATGCGCGGGGCGCGCCGTCGCTCAGGCGAGCTTCTTCTCGCGGTCGCGGCGCGGCTTCTTTTCCGGCACCTCGAACGCGGCGGCGAGGCGGCGGTGGGCGATGGCGAGGATGCGGTCGGACAGCGCCGGATCGTCGACGATGCGGGCCATCGTCAGCGCGCCGATCATGCTGGTCATCGCGCCGATCGAGGCGTCGGTGAGGTCCTCGCCCGTGCCGGGGCGCATGAACGGCGCGGCGGCATCGACGATGCGCCTGAAGCCGACCGTCGCGACATGGCGCGTCTGGTCGTCGGCGCGCGCGAGCTCGCTGCCGTTCGCCGCGAAGACGCAGCCGCTGCCGACGTCGTCGCGGTAGCCGGGCGTCACGTAGTCCTGGAACACGTCCATGACCGCCTTCGCGCTCCGGCTGGCGGCCGCGCTCTCGGTGTCGGCGACGAAGTCCTTGCGCGCCACGGCGATGGCCTCGGACACCAACTGGTCCTTGGAGGCGAAGTGGCGGTAGAAGCCGCCGTGCGTCAGCCCGGCCGCGGACATGATCTCGGCCACGCCGGTCGCGTCGATGCCCTGGACGCGGAACGCCTCGGACGCCGTCTCGAGGATGCGCTTGCGCGTCTCGGCGGTCTCCGCCTTCGATTTCTTCATGTCGATCTCCTGCCGGCGAGCGCGACGGGGGCCGTCGCGTGCCGGCGCTGCGTGCGCCGCCTGGATCCCGAGGCGCACTTTCGGTTAGATGACGCATCCTAGCAAAAACCGTGCTTAGCGCAATCAAATCATCTAAGCGCCGGCGCCCGGAACCGCGGAGCGGGGCCGTCGACGAGCCTCGCCGCCGTGGGCTGAAGTTTTTAGAGAAATATCGTCATCTATGTGTTGACAGGATAGATGACGAGTTTTAGCATTCGCTCATGGTTAGTGATTTGTTGTCATCTAAAAAGAAGGCAACGCATCGCGAACGGCAAGAGGTCGCCACGGCCACCGTGGACGGCGCCACGAATTCGGAGAGACGGACATGACGCATTCGCTTCAAGCAAACGGTTCGATCGCCACCGCCCGCACGCGCAAGGCGGGGCTCGGCGTCTGGGCGAGCACGAGCCTCGCCGCGCTGCTGGCGTGCCTGGTGGTCGTCGGCGGCGTGGTGCCGGCGCCGGCGGTGTCCCCGGCGGGCTCGGCGTCGCGTGGCGAGTCGATCGCGCTATCGGTCGTGCAGTCGGTCGCGCTGTCGGGCGAGTCGTCGCAGCAGGCGGGCGTCCAGGCGCGCTGAGCGCCGCCGGCGAGGCTGTCCGGAAACGACGGCAGGTTGGCGATCGATGACCTGGGCCGCGACGCCGCGATGACAAGAATCAGCGACCGGAGAGACGGCGCGAACCGCTGGTCGATGGCGCACCGGGACGACGAACGGATTTTCCATCGGCCGACGAGTCGGTCGATGTTTTCAGCAAGGACGCCGGCGACGTCGGCGCGATCTCAACAGGCCCTTGTCCGGCCAATTCCCTTTCAAGAAAGCACATCATGCAAAAGACGATCCTGATCACGGGTACCTCGAACGGCTTCGGCAAGGACGCGGCCATCACGCTGGCGGCGGCCGGGCATCGCGTCTTCGCGACGATGCGCGACATCGGCGGCAAGAACCGCGCCGCCGCGCAGGAGCTCCAGGCCAAGGGCATCGACGTCGTCGAGCTGGACGTCAAGCAGGACGCCAGCGTCGACGCGGCGTTCGCGACCGTCCTCGCGAAGACGGGCGGCACGCTGGATGTGCTCGTCAACAACGCCGGCCTGATGGTGCAGGGCATCTCCGAGACCATCACCACCGACCAGACGCGCGAGATGTTCGACGTCAACGTGCTGGGCCTGCAACGCACCACGCGCGCCGTGCTGCCCGCGATGCGCAAGGCGCGGTCGGGGCTGATCGTCAACATCGGCTCGATCCTGGGCCGCGTCACGATCCCGTTCGTGGGCCTCTACGGCGCGACGAAGCATGCGGTGGAAGCGATGACCGAGTCGTACCGCTTCGAGCTGTCGCAGCTCGGCGTGGACGTCGTGCTGGTGCAGCCGAGCGCCTATCCGACCAACCTGTACTCGGCGCACCAGGATCCGGCCGACGCGGCGCGCGCGCCGGAATACGGCGAGGTCGCGGAGGTGCCCAAGGCGTTCGTCGCCTTCCTCGGCAGCGTGTTCTCGGGCGCCGACGCGCCCGACCCGCACGACGTCGCGCAAGCGCTCGTGAAGCTGGTCGAGACCCCCGCCGGCCAGCGCCCGGATCGCGTCGTCGTCGGCAACCCGTTCGGCGCGTCCGACGTCAACGCGGTGGTCAAGCCCATCCAGGGCCAGCTCATCGAAGGCATCGGCATGAGCGCGCTGAGCACGCTGAAGGTCTGAGGCGGGCGCCGGGCTTCGCGGCCCGGCGTAATGGCGTATCGGCGCACCTCAGCAACGATCGCCGGCGCCGTGCCGGAGCGAGGGCGAGTTTCCGGCAGGAAGCTCGCCCTTCGCGCTGGCCTTGACCAGGTACGAGCCGGCCAGGTGCAGGGCGACATCGCGAACGCCGCCGACCATCGCCAGCTCGATGACGCGCGCGCGGCCCGTGCGGCGAAGGGGCCGCGTCCGGGGGACGGCGGAGTCCGCCGGGACGGGCGGGTCGCCGTCGGCGATCGGCGTCGAGGAACCGGCGCGTCGCGTGTCGGCCCACGACAGCTCGATGCGCTGCAGGTTCCACTTGACGAGGCTGAGGGTGTCGAAGACGAGGACGACCTGGTCGACGCCGTCGCCGAGCCGGCTCGCGGCGTCGCGACGCGCGCTGTCCTCGTCGGTCCAGAAGAAGACGCGGCTGTTGACGGCGCGTGCCCAGTCGGCCAGGGCGTCGGCGCGTTCGCCGAGCGCGGGATCGCCCGGCGGCCGGTGCGGCGGCAGGATGGCCTCGCCGTGCTGGTGATGCAGGAGCTGGGTGCTCGTCGAACGGCGATGCGAGGCCATCCACTCGCGCTGCGCCGCGGGAACCTGGAACAGCTTCAGCAGGCAGTTGGCCGAGATCAGGCCGTGCCGCCGGATGCCCGCCGCCGCGCTCGCGCGCGTGACGTGGAACAGCTGCGGGCAAAGCAGCGACAACTCTTCGGCGGACATGACGGCACCTCGATGTGGCGCGAGCGGCCTGGCGGCGGGCGCGCGCGGTCTCCATGCCGCGTGGACGGGTCGACGACGGCACGGATGTTCATGAGATGGTACATATCATCTAAAATTGGATCGGCGCATCGCCGGAATAGCCGGGGACGATGTGCGGCCATCGCGCCGGGAGTCCCGAATCGACGCCGACCCGTCCGCAAATGGCGGTTGCATCGGCATCGCAATGGCATTGCAGCATCGCGGCGCGCGGCGCCGACGGCCTGCGTAAACTGACGACCCTGAGGTTCCCGCCATGCCCACGTCGTCCACCCCGTCGAAGCCGTCCGAGCATCCCGTCGTCTTCGTCAAGGGCCGCGGCGCGGGATCGAATCGGCCGTCGCGCTATCTCGGCGGCGCGCAGGCCGAAGAGGACGTCGGCCCGCGCGACGTGCGGACCGAAGTGACGCATCGCGAGGCGCGGTCGATCCTCAACCGGAACCAGTCGCCCGACCTGTCGTTCGACCACACGCTGAACCCGTACCAGGGCTGCGAGCACGGCTGCGTCTACTGCTTCGCGCGTCCGGCGCACGCCTACCTCGGCCTGTCGCCGGGGCTGGACTTCGAGACCAAGCTGTTCGCGAAGACCAACGCGGCGGCGCTCCTGCGCGCCGAGCTCTCGCGCCGCAACTTCGATCCGGGCATCGTGGCGCTCGGCGCCGCGACGGACGCCTACCAGCCGATCGACCGCAAGCTCAAGCTCGCGCGCCAGGTGCTCGAGGTGATGGCCGAGCTCGACGTCGCGGTCGCGATCACGACCAAGTCGGCGCTCGTCACGCGCGACCTGGACCTGCTGGCGCCGATGGCGAAGAAGGGGCTCGCGCGCGTCCACATGTCGATCCCGACGCTCGACCACGAGCTGTCGCGGCGGCTCGATCCGCGTGCCAATTCACCGACGCGGCGCCTCGACGCGATCCAGGAGCTGACCGACGCCGGCGTGCCCGTCTCGCTGTACTGCTCGCCGCTCATCCCGCTGATCACCGACCATGAGCTGGAGGCCATCCTCGAGGCCGGCGCGGAGCGTGGCGCCTCGACGGCGATCTACACGCTGATCCGCCTGCCGCGCGAAGTGCAGGACCTGTTCAAGGAGTGGCTGGCGCGCTGGTATCCGGACCGGGCCGGGCGCGTCATGCAGATCATCCGGCAGATGCACGAGGGCCGCGCCTACGACTCGACGTTCGGCAACCGCATGAGCGGCACGGGCGAGCTCGCCGAGTCGCTGCGCGCGCGCTTCGATGCCGTCTGCGCGCGGTTGAAGCTCGGCTCGCCGGGCCGCACGCTGGACACGACGCGCTTCAAGGTCAACGGCGCCGACGCGAGCTCGCAGGGCAGCCTCTTCTGATGCGGCATCGCTTCAAGACGATGGCCTCGCCGGTCGGCCGCCTGACGCTGGTGAGCGCGGGCGACGCGTTGGCCGCGATCCTGTGGGAGCACGACCGGCCGGCGCGCGTGCCCGTCGATCTCACGGTGCGCGACGACGACGATCCCGTGCTGGTCGAGGCGCAGCGGCAGCTCGGCGACTACTTCGCCGGCGCGCGCTCGGCCTTCGAGATCCCGCTCGCCTTCGCCGGCACGCCGTTCCAGCGCGAGGTGTGGCACGCCTTGCTGCGCATCCCGTTCGGCCAGACGCGCACCTACGCGCAGATCGCCTGCGAGATCGGGCGGCCCGGCGCAGTGCGCGCGGTCGGGGCCGCGAACGGCCGCAACCCGATCTCGATCGTGGCGCCGTGCCATCGCGTCGTCGGCTCCGACGGATCGCTGACGGGCTTCGCCGGCGGACTGGACGCCAAGGCCTTCCTGCTGGCGCTCGAATCGAGGGCCGGGCCGGCGAACGGGCGATGAGCCGTCAGGCGGCGGGCCACGCGTTCATGGCGCGCCGCACGATCGAGAGGAGGGCGTCCTCGTCGGCGCCGTCCGTCGCCTGGACGGACAGGCCGCGATAGACCGTCGTGAAGAATTCCGTGAGCTCGCGGCTGTCGGTGTCGGCGGGCAGTTCGCCCGTATCGATGGCGCGGCGGATGCAGGCGTCGACGTCCGCGGCTTCGTCCGCCCGCCGCTGCTTCAACGCCTCGCAGGCCGTCTTCGAGTCGCCGTCGCAGTTCGTGGAGGCCACGATCATGCTGCCGCGGGGGTGGCCTGCCTCGACGAACTGGCGCGCGGCCTGCACGAGCCAGCGTTCGATGGCGGCGCGTGCGGTCGACGCGCTGCCGCAGGTCTTCGCCAGCCGGCGCCCATGTCCGGCGACATAGCGGTCGAGCGCCTCGATGAAGAGCCGCTCCTTCGACCGGAACGCGTGGTACAGGCGCGCCGGCGTGACGCCCGTCGTGGCGACCAGGTGCGAGATCGACGACCCGTCGTAGCCATGCGCCCAGAACACGTGCATGGCGGCCTCGAGCGTGGCCTCGCGGTCGAGCGTCGCCGGCCGTCCGCGCGGCTTGCGCGCGGACGGCCGGGCCGGGTGCTCCGCGCGATCCGGAGCCGACATGCGAAGGTCGTCCGTCATGGCAGCTCCGACGCGTCTCGCGAGGCCTTCGCGCCGGCTCAGGCGGGGCGGCCCTGCAGGGCGCCGTCCGTCGCCGCGCGGTCGACGGCGTTGATCCGGCGCACGGCGAGCTCCGACGCCACCAGCGCCGCGACCAGCGGGATCACCGCGACCAGCCCGAGCCCGTGCGCGCCGACGACCTTGATGCCGATGGCGCCGAGGACGGCCGAGCCCGTCATGCCGAGGTAGGTGCTCGCCGTGTTCAGGCCCAGCAGGATCGGCGCGATCGACGGCGCGAGCGCGACCAGCCGGTGCTGCTGCGGCACGAGCATGCCCCAGGCGCACGCGCCCCACACGAACATCGCGGGCACGGCCGACCACAGGTGCGCGCTCGACCACGGCATGAGCGCGAAGTCGACCATGAGCACGAGCAGGCCGAGGATCATGATCTTGCGCGCCCCCAGCGTGTTCAGCAGCCGGCCCGCAAGCAGGTTCGCCGACGTGCCGGCCACGCCCCACAGCACCAGCAGCAAGCCCAGCACGAGCGAGTTGCCGCCGATCGCGCGATCGAACACGACGGCGAAATAGGTGTACGCGGCGAAGGCGCCCACGGTCGCGAAGAGCCAGGTCGACAGCGTCAGACCGACGCGCGTGTCGGCGAGCGGCGCGAGGCGCTTGGGCAGCGACGTCTTCGGCGGCAGGGGGATGTCGGACAGCAGCGTCCACACGCCGACGAACGCGATCACCGCCAGGGCCGCGACGAACACCATCGTCCATCGCCAGTCCCCGAGCCCGCCGATGACGGCGCCCGCCGGCGACCCCAGCGCCGTCGCCGCGGACATCCCCGCGATCACGATCGACAAGGCATGGCCGCGGCGCTCGGGCGCGACGATCGACGCCGCCGAGCCCGTGGCCGTCGGCGAGAACATCGCGGCGCCCAGGCCCGCCACGGCGCGCGACAGCAGCGCGATGGCGAACGTCGGCGCGAGCGCCGTGCCCAGGTTGGCCAGCACGAAGACCGCGAGCCCCGACAGCATCATCAGCTTGCGGGGGACGCCGGCCGCGACGGCGGCGATCGTCGGCGCGAGCAGCGCGAAGGTGACCGCGTAGACCGTCGTGAGCTGCCCCGCGGCGCCGACGCCGACGTCGAAGGCCCTGGCCATCTGCGGCAGCACGCCCGCGACGATGTAGCTGTCTGTGCCGAGGGCGAACATGCCCATCGCAAGAACTAGGAGGCGTCGATCCATGGTGGTTTCCTCTTTGGCAACGGCAACGTCGATTGCGTTGCATGAAGAAACTATATGGCAACTAGTTGCATGACGCAACTGAAAAGTCGAGGCGAACCGAAGGGGTATCCGGCGTCGCGGACATCGCAGGAGGCGGCGCAGGGGCAAGGCGGAGACGGGATCGCGCAACGATCCGTCGAAGAGAAAGGAGGGCGAACGCAGCAGCGTCGCGATCCGCCGCGGGGAGCACGCGACGAGCGGGCGTCGTCGACGTCGCCCGGGGCCTTCGATCAGCCCTGGCCCAGCACCCGGGTGTTGCGGCCCTCGATCACGGCGTGCGTCGTGGACGTCGCCCCGGGGCCGGGCGCGAACCGGACATCGTGGAAGCTCAGCGGCTTGCCGCCCTTCGAGCGGACGGTAAGCTGCTCGATCGGCTGGCCGGTCGCATCCTCGACCAGCGCCGTCGGCGGCTTGCCCTTGGGCGAGAGCCAGCGGTCGCCCCACTGCATCAGCGCGACGATGACCGGGTACAGGTCCTCGCCCTTCTTCGTGAGGCGATACGCGTCCGTGTTCGCGCGGTCGGGCGACGGGAAGCGCTCGAGGATGCCGAGCTCGGTGAGGCGGGCGAGCCGCACCGTGAGGATGTTGCGCGCGATGCCCAGCTCCCGCTGGATCTCATCGAAGCGCGCCATGCCTTGCGTGCATTCCCGCACGATGAGCAACGACCACCACTCGCCCACTTCCTCGAGCGAGCGCGCGATGGAGCAGTTCATGCCGACGAGGCTTTTCCGTTGCATGATGAAATGCTAACAAACTTGCCCGGGCTTCGCAACCGAGGGGTTCGGCGTCGACATCCGGGCCGGCTCGAGCACGAGCGTCGTCTAGCGTGCCTCGACGTCCAGGGCGAAGTTCCAGTGGCCGACGCCGTTCCTCGCGAGGCCGATCATCATCAGGCCGAGCGCCTCGAGCGTCTGCGCCATGTGCAGGCCGCCGACGTCGAGCGGGCGCAGGCCGAGGCGCTCGAGGAAGGCCGAGACCCGCGCCTTGGCCGTCGCGTCGTCGGCCGCGATGAAGGCATCGAGCGGCGCGCCGGTCGCGAGGACGTGGCCGAAGAGGGTGTTGAACGCCTTGACGACCGTCGCGCCGGCGGGCGCATGCCGGGCGATCTCCTGCGAGCCGGAGCTGCCGTGCGGCGTGACCAGCCCCGCGAGGTCGGGCGAGACCGGGTTGGTGATGTCGACGATCACCTTGCCGGCCAGCGCGTCCCCGAACTCGCCGACCACCGCCGCCGCGTGTCCGTACGGCACGGCGAGGACGACGATGTCGCCCGTGGGCGCGGCGCCGTAGGTCCCGATGGTCGCGCCGGCGCCGAGCCGGTCGGCCAACGCGCGCGCCTTGGCGGCGTCGCGGCTGATCACTTCGACGACGAGTCCGGCCTGGGCGGCGCGGCCGCCGATCGCGGCGGCCATGCCGCCCGTGCCGATGATGCTGAGGGTGTTCATGATGTTTCCTCGTGGGTTGGGGTCGGCGCGATTCAGCGCGCCGGGAAGTAGTGGCCGTTGTCGAGGTCGGCCAACAGGTCGGCCTGCCTCGGTTCCCAGCCGAGGTCGCGGCGCGTGATGTCGTTGGATGCCGGCAGGTGCAGCGTGACCAGGTTGGCGAGGAAACCGAAGTACCCCGGCAGCATCAGCACGTCCTTCGGGATGCTCACGGCGGGCACGCCCAGGCGCTTGCCGATCGCCTGCGCGATCTCGCGAAAGCGCAGGCCGCCGCCCTCGACCCCGTGCCAGTTGCGGCCGGCCGGCCCTTTCTCCAGCGCGAGGCGGAAGAGGGTGGCCAGGTCGCGCGCGTGCACGGCCGGCCAGACGTTCTCGCCGTCCCCGGGGTAGCCGATCGCGCCCTTCTCCTTCGCGAGCCCGATCAGCAGCGGCAGGAAGGCGGCATCGGTGGTGCTGTGCGCGATGGGCGGGATGCGCACGATCGACGATCGCACGCCGCGCTCGGCCAGGCCGATGACGGCGCGCTCCACGGCATTGCGGACGCGCAGGGTGCCCCGGTGCGCGTCGCCGGCGGGCAGCGCCGGATCGTCCTCGCTGGCGGGCCGGCCCAGCCCTTCCCAGCCGGGCGAGCCGAGGCTGCCCGACACGACCAGCGGCTTGCCCGTGCCCGCGAGGGCGTCGCCGTAGGCCTGCATGACCTGGAGTTCGGCGGCCGCGACGGCGTCGATGCCGCCCGAGGGCAGCAGGTCCTGCCGGTGCGCGACGTGGATGACGCCGTCGGATGCCGTGGCGGCCTCCTTCAGCTGGTCGAGGTCGGCGATGTCGCCGCGGTGCACCCGGGCGCCGAGCGCGGTGACCGCCGCGGCGGCCTTGTCCGACCGGGCCAGGCCGGTGACCTCGTGTCCGGCGGCGACGAGGTCGGGGATGATGTACGAGCCGATGTGGCCCGTGCCACCGGTGACGAGAACTTTCATTGCGATGCTCCTGGTGCGTGACGCGATGCGTGCTGCGGTTGCGCGTCGGGGTGCGAGGGGGCGGGATCAGCCGGGAAGGCGGACGCCGAGCGAGAACCGGGTGTGCTGGAAGGCGTGCGCGACGAGGCCCAGCGACAGCAGCGCGAAGTGCTCGAGCGTCCGCGCCATGGACAGCGGGCCGACGTCCATCGCGCGCAGCTCGAGGCTCTGGACGAACGCCGAGACGCGGGCCTTCGCGGCGGCGTCGTCCGCGGCGAGGAACACGTCGAGCGGACGGCCGTCGACCGCGCCCGCGGCCAGCACGTGCGAGAACTGGGTGTTGAACGCCTTGACGATCACCGCATCGGCGGGCGCGGCGTGGCGGATCTGCTGTGCGCCGTCGCTGTCCGCAGGCGTCACGAAGTGCCGGAGGTCCGGGCCGATGGGGTTGGTGATGTCGACGAGGACCTGGCCGGCGAGCGCCTGGCCGTAGCGCTTCACGACGTCGAGGACCGCCGCGTAGGGCACGGCGAGGATGACGATGTCGCCGGCCGGAACGGCGCCGAACGCGGCGGTGGTGGCACCGGCACCGAGGCGCTCGGCCAGCGCCCGCGCTTTCGAGGCGTCGCGGCTCGTCACCTCGACGAGGTGTCCGGCCCGGGTGGCCAGCCCGCCGAGCGCGGCGGCCATGCCGCCGGTTCCGATGATGCTGATGGTGCTCATGGTCGTCTTTCTGTTGCGTCGCGCCGCGGCGGGGATCCCGGAGGAAAGCCGCGGTATCATTCGGATCACCGATCCAGATATTGAACGACAACAAACGAATCAGTGATCCAATTATGTGGATCACTGATTCACTTGTCAAGGCGCCCCCATGCGAGCCGACGCGAAAAAAAATTACGACCATCTCCTGGCCGTCGCGCGCGACGTCGTCGCCGAGCAGGGCGCCGACGCGTCGATGCGGGACATCGCCCGCCGCGCGGACGTCGGGTCGGCGACGCTGCTGCGCCACTTCCCCACGCGCGAGGCCTTGTTCGAGGCGCTGCTGCGCACGAGCCTGGACGCGCTGACGCAGCGGGCCGCCGAGCTGGAGTCGTCGGCCGCGCCGGGCGAAGCGCTGGCGTCGTGGTTTCGGGAGTGGGTGGCGTTCGCCCAGGGCCACAAGGACGCCGTCGCCATGATGGCGGCGGCCCACACCCACCCGGAGTCCGCGCTGTACGCTTCCTGCGCGGCGGTTCACTCGGCGAGCGCGCGACTGCTGGGCCGTGCCCAGGCCGAAGGCGCGGCGCTCGCCGACATGACCGGCGACGACCTGTTCGGCCTCATGGCCGCGCTGGGCTGGCTCGTCGACCTGCCTTCGTTCGCGCCGCGCGCGGAACATCTCGCCCGCATCATCACGAGCGCGATCCTGCCGCCGGCGGCGAACGGCGACGGCGCCAGGCCGGTCGCCGGCAAGGCGGTCAAGACGTCGACGAGGGCCAAGCCCGCCAAGCCCTCGCGGTGAGCCCGGTCCGCGGGCGCGGGCCTCAACGGCTGCTGTCGCGCTGGTCGACGCCGACGGCGTGTCCGTCCGCGGCTAGGTCACGGCATCGCGCTGGGCGAAGATGCGGGCCATTTCGGCCGCGTTCTCCGTGCCCCAGGTGCACAGCGGGATGATCGCTTCCGCGAGGCTGCGGCCGAGCGGCGTCAGCGCGTAGTCCACGCGCGGCGGGACTTCCCCGTAGTCGTGGCGCGTCAGCACGCGATCGGCCTCGAGATCCTTCAGCTGCTGGATCAGCACCTTGTCGCTGACGGCCTGGATCAGGCGCTTGAGCTCGCCGTAGCGCTTCGAGCCGTCGCGCAGGAAGAACACGATCAACGGCTTCCACTTGCCCGAGATGACGCGGAGCGTGGCGTTGAGCCCGCAGCCCGTGTCGCAGACTTCAGGAGGCGTCGACGTCATTTCTGGTACTTACCAAAAAGTGCATTCTTGTTCACGGGTTATTGGAACTCCATAGTCGTTTGCAGGCAAGCAGCCCCCCGCTTTCCTGCAACCCCAACCAAGGATCCATGACATGACCCGACTGACTGGAAAGACCGCCGTGATCACCGGCGGCGCCACCGGCATCGGCCGCGCTGCGGCCAAGCGTTTCATCGAGGAAGGCGCCGTCGTCTTCATCTTCGGCCGCCGGCAGCAGGCGCTCGACGCCGCGCTGACCTATCTCGGGCCCAACGCCCGCGCCATCAAGGGCTCGGTGTCGGACGAAGCCGATCTCGATCGTCTCTACGCGGCGGTGAAGGCCGAGCGCGGAACGCTGGACATCGTCTTCGCCAACGCGGGCGCGGGCAGCTTTCTTCCGCTCGGCAAGATCACCGGCGAGCACGTCGACGATACCTTCGACACCAACGTGAAGGGAACGATCTTCACCGTGCAGAAGGCGTTGCCGCTGATGGGCCAGGGCGGCTCGATCATCCTCACCGGCTCGAGCGCCGGCACCACGGGCGCCGGCGGCATGAGCGCCTACAGCGCGAGCAAGGCGGCCGTGCGCAACCTCGCGCGCAGCTGGGCGGAAGACCTGAAGGGCACGGGCATCCGCGTCAACGTGCTGTCGCCCGGCGCGACGGCGACCGAGCTCGCGAAGGAAGCGCTCGGCGAGGAAGGCCAGAAGGCCTACGCAGCGATGACGCCGCTGCAGCGGATGGCCGATCCGTCGGAACTCGGCGCGGCCGCCGCGTTCCTCGCGTCGTCCGACAGCAGCTTCATGACCGCCAGCGAGCTGGCCGTCGACGGCGGCCTGGCGCAACTCTGATGTCCGGCGCCCGGCCGTCGGCGCCGATCGACATGCGCAGCCGGCCGGGCGCGTCCAACCGAAAGGAGATTCCATGAAGCACGCCATCATCGGCTTCGGCGCGATCGGCCAGGCCCTCGCGCGCGCCTTCGCGCGCAAGGGCCTCGACGTCGCTGTCGCGACCACGCGCGACCCCAAGCGCTTCGCCGCCGCGGCGGCCGCGATCGGCCCCACCGTCCTGCCACGCACGCTGGCCGAGGCGGTCGAGGCGGACGTCGTCTTCCTGGCCGTCCGCTTCGAGCAGCACCCGGACGTCGCGAAGGCGCTCCCGAGCTGGGTGGGCAAGACCCTCGTCGACGTGACCAATGCCTACGGCGTGCCGCCCGAGCAACTGGGCGGACAGCCGTCGTCCGCGTTCATCGCGCGAGCGTTCGCCGGCGCGCGGCTCGTCAAGGGCTTCAACCACCTGGTCGCCGCCACGCTCGCGCAGGACCCGGCCGTCAACGGCGGGCGGCGCGCCGTGTTCCTCGCGAGCGACGATGACGCTGCCGCGTCGGAGATCGGCGCGCTCGCGGAGCAGCTCGGCTTCGCGCCGGTGCAGCTCGGCGGGCTGTCGGAGGGCGGGCGGCTCGTGCAGGCGCGGGGGAACCACTGGGGGGCGTTGATCTTCAAGGATCTGGTGAAGTTCGGCTGACGCAAGGCCGCATCTCCCTTCGTATCTAGCCATTTATCGAGCAGATGTTTCTTGAATTCGACTCATTTTTCTTTTTTATGGTTAGCCGGATGATTCCATCCCATGCGAAGCGATTGACCGGCACGACGTGTCCGAACGGGTCGGCAGGTTGGGAAGGTCGGTGACGCATATCGCAGTTGGCGTCTCTTTCGTCACTCCACTTCACCATAGAGAGGTATCTGAAATGAAGCTCAAGAACAAGGTTGCATTCGTCACGGGCGGCACGTCGGGCATCGGCCTGGAAACCGCGAAGCTGTTCCAGGCCGAGGGCGCCCAGCTGGTGCTGGTCGGCTCGAACGCCGAGCGCCTGGCAGCGGCCGGCAAGGAACTCGGCGGCGACGCGCTGCTGGTCCGTGCGGACATCCGCAAGGTGGCCGACATCGAGCGCGCCGTCGAGGAAACGCGCGCCAGGTTCGGTCGCATCGACGTCCTGTTCGTCAACGCCGGCGCCACGACGGTGGCACCGCTGGAGGCGGCGACCGAGGCGTATGTCGCCGACAACCTCGCCCTCAACTTCACCGGCACGTTCTTCACGATCCAGAAAGCGGCGCCGGTCATGACCAAGGGCGGCAGCATCATCGTGACGACGTCGTTCCTCAACACGATCGGCTATCCGGGTCTGTCGATCCTGGCGGCGACCAAGGCGGCCGCGCGTTCACTCGTGCGCACGCTCGGCGCGGAACTGGCGCCGCGCGGCATCCGCGTGAACGCGATCAGCCCGGGCGCGATCGCGACCCCCTTCTACAGCAAGATCGGCCTGCCCGACAACGTGCTGTCGGAGGTCGCCGCCAGCATCACGCAGAAGGTCGGCCTGAAGCGCTTCGGCGAGGCGTTGGAGCTCGCGAAGAGCGCGCTGTTCCTCGCCAGCGACGACTCGTCGTACACCACCGGCACCGAACTCGTCGTCGACGGCGGCCTGACCCAGTTCTGACCGCCTCGCAGAAACGCTGGAAGACGCGACCGTCGCCGGGCTTCGGCCCGGCAAGGCCCACTCAAACGAACGAACGAGAGAATCCGATGGGAACGACGATCCAATTCAAACGCCCTGATGGCCAATCGCTGCAGGGCTATCTCGCGGGGCCGGCGCAGCCGCATGGCGCGCCCGCCGTGGTGGTGATCCAGGAATGGTGGGGCCTGAACGACCAGATCCGTGGCGTGGCCGACCGCCTTGCGCACGCCGGCTTCCTCGCGCTGGTGCCCGACCTGTACCGCGGCAAGAGCACGGTCGAGAAGGAAGAGGCACACCACCTGATGACGGGGCTGGACTTCGGCGACGCCGCCACGCAGGACGTGCGCGGCGCGGCGCAGTTCCTGAAGACGCGCACGGCCCGGGTCGGCTGCGTCGGCTTCTGCATGGGCGGCGCGCTGGCGCTGCTGGCCGCGGCCAACGTGCCCGAGCTCGACGCCGCCGTCACCTGGTACGGCTGCCCGCCGCTGGAATATGTGGACGCCACGAAGATCAGGATCCCGCTGCAGGGCCACTGGGCCGACCAGGACCAGTTCTTCCCGCCGGCGCAGATCGAAGGCTTGACGGCCAAGCTGAAGGAAGCCGGCGTGAAGCACGACTTCCACCACTACCTCGCGCACCACGCGTTCGGCAACGAGCAGGCGGAGGGCGACGGGAGGATCGCAGAGACGCACTACGACCCGGTGTGGGCCCAGCGGGCCTGGGACCGCACGTTCACGTTCTTCGCCAGGCACCTGGCCTGAACCGCCGCGGCCGGGTCGCGGCGACAGGGTGCGCGACGCGCGATCGCCGACGGCCCGACCCCCTTTCCGAAGACTTCACAGGAACACTGAAATGCGCATTTCTCCGTTCGCCATCCTGGCGACCTCCATCGCCCTGGTCTCCCAGGCGCCGGCTCAGGCCCAGGTGTCGATCAGTGGCCGGACGCTTCCCCTGAACATCGCGATCGTCGCCGCCCAGACGGCGGTGGACACCTGCAAGGCCAACGGTTACGACGTGACCGCCACGGTCGTCGACGTCGCGGGGACGCCGCAAGTCGTCCTGCGCGGCGACCACGCGGTGATCCACACCAAGGACAGCAGCTTCCGCAAGGCCTACACGGTCGTGACCATGGGGCCGATCTTCCACTTCGACGCGACCAGCGGGTTCATCGCCGTCCTGGCGAAATACCCGCCGCTCGTCGCCCAGTCGCTGGCCAGCACGCCTAACGTGACGGCACTGCCCGGCGCGGTGGCTTTCAAGATTGGCGACGAGACCATCGCCGGACTCGGCGTGGGCGGCTCGCCCGGCGGCGACAAGGACGAGGTCTGCGCCCAGGCGGGCGTCGCCAAGGCGTCGGAGCTCCTGAAGACGTAGACGCCCCGACGGCGTTCGAGCCGCCTTCGCCCGCCGCCTCGAGATCGATCGAGAGCGGCGGGCATCTCTCGTCAACGCGCCGGGCGGCGCCCGAAGCCCGCGAGCGTCTCGCGAAGTTTCGGCGCGGCGAAGTCGATGAACCGGCGCAGCTTGACCGGCATCATGTCGCGGGACAGATGCACCAGATGCACCGGGATCGGGTCGACCTCGAATTCCTGCAAGATGAAGCGGAGCTTCCTGGCGCGCACCGCCTCCGCCACGTCGTGCTCGAGCAGCAGCGTCGCGCCCACGCCGTCGATGGCCGCATCCGCGGCTGCGTCCGGCGACGACACCAGCAGTCGCGGCGTCTCCGAGACCGTGTGGATCCCGCTCGCGTCCGGCTGGCGGAAGCGCCACGGCGACAGCAACGGGCTGTTGAAGACGACGCGCGGGTAGGCGTGAAGATCCTCGGGGCTGCGCGGCATGCCGTGCTTCTTCAGGAGCTGCGGGCTGGCCACCAACACGACTCGCAGCATGCCGACCCGCGTCGCCACCAGGCTGCTGTCGCCCAGTCGGCCGATCCGGATGGCGACGTCCGCGTGAGAGTCGACGAGGTCGATGTTGCGATCGGACTGCAGGAGCTGGATCCGGATCTCGGGAAACTGCGTGAGGAACTGGTTGATGACCGGCAGCACCCTCAGGCGCGCGACCTGCACCGGCGTCGTCACGACCAGCTCGCCGCGCGGATTCGTGAACTCGCCCGCGGCACGGCGTTCCTGCTCTTCGACCTGTTCCAGGATGCGCCGCGCGGCGGCGGCGTAGTCGACTCCCGCATCCGTCAGCAGCAGCTTGCGGGTCGTTCGAACGAGCAGCTTCGTGCCGACTGTCGCTTCCAGGTCGTTGACATGACGCGTGAGCGTGGCCACCGGCATTCGCAGTTTCCTCGCGGCGGCCGACAGGCTTCCTTCCTCCACGGAGGAAACCAGCATCGCCATTGCCTCCAGTTTGTCCATTGATGCATCTCCATGAGCCGACGGCAGGTCGCGGCGGACTGTGTCGACCGCGCTGCCGCGAAGCCTGACTCTACCTGGGTGGCAACTTCATCGAGCAGTTCCGGAACAACCGCTTCGATCAGAGATCGTGCGGGTTGCTTCTGTTTTCAGCGGTCGTCGAGGCCGGGTACGAGTGGGGCGCGTGGGCGTCGTGCTGCCGCACGTGTCCCGCTCATACGAGCGGTTGCATTCTCAATGAAATCAGTGGATTGACGTCACCAGTCAGCGCGTGCAATAGCGATGATCGACTGCAATTCACTGCAGCTGGAGCGCTTGAAACGTCTTCGCCCAAAGCGACTGCGGGACAGAAGATGACGGCATCCAATCTCGCTTACTTGAAATTGATTGCTTCGCAAAATAAGCGAACTGTGCAAAAAGCTACGGCGTGGCTCGCTGTGAATGTCGCTGACTTGAGCACGACACGGACAACACGCTCGTGTCCCTTGCTCGGATTGTCTGGGCTAAGGAATCTCGTGGCGACTGGAATGCTCGCCATCAACAAAAAATTAAATGAAATAGTGCCGTACGCGACCACCTCGTCGCTAGAGGTGAAGCGGCGGAAAATCAGGCCAGTCAGCAAACCTAGCATCAGCCCAAGAGCTGCGGCTCGATAATGGAAGACGGGATCGGATCTAGGCGATTTCATGCGGCTTTCGCTCACTTGTAGTGGGCTCGACGGCCAAAAAAAAAGGCGTGAGCAGTCGCAAATCTATTCGATGGCTAGCACTTGGAGTTGGGAGACGTTGGGCGCTGATTGCATGTCCCACAGTTTTGGTCGTCTTGGTCGTGGCGATTTTCAGATCGCCGGCAAAAACGGCATTTATGACGACGTGACGGACCTTATTGTCAGGAATCAGCTCGCGCCCGCGCCCCCTCACTCCACCGTCACACTCTTCGCCAAATTCCGCGGCTTGTCCACATCCGTCCCGCGTGCGCACGCCGTGTGATACGCCAGCAGCTGCAGCGTCACCACGTGCAGGATCGGCGAGAGCAGGCCGTAGTGTTCGGGCATGCGGATGACGTGCAGGCCGGTGTCGCTCTCGATGCGGGAGTCGGCGTCGGCGAAGACGAAGAGTTCGCCGCCGCGGGCGCGGACTTCCTGCATGTTGCTCTTGAGCTTCTCGAGCAGCAGGTCGTTCGGGGCGACGGTGACGACGGGCATCGCGCTGGTGACGAGCGCGAGCGGGCCGTGCTTGAGTTCGCCGGCGGGGTAGGCCTCGGCGTGGATGTAGCTGATCTCCTTGAGCTTCAGCGCGCCTTCGAGGGCGATCGGGTA
>JASLEM010000563.1 GCA_030151165.1 Burkholderiaceae bacterium | reverse complement strand
GCGACTCGGCCGCACTGTCGCCCACGAAGCTGCCAAGAGGGCGATGACGCGTGGCGGATCGACTTCGATACTGGCACCGCATTCCCGAGGAGCCATCGATGTTCAACAGCCGCATCTCTGCCCGAGGGCTGCGTTCCCCTGCAGCCTCGCGCCGTCGCCGTCCTTCTTCGTTGCCCAGGCTCGTTCCGACGACACGTTGGGGTCGCTTGACGCGTTGGCTGCTGACGACGCTTCAGGTGCGCTGATCGTGGCGATGGTTGACCCTCGTGACGACGCATTGCTGGCGGACTACGCCAGATTCGGCGGCGTGACGTGCGTCGAAGACCTGGTGCTGATCGCACGCCTGTTGATGGATCAGCCGGTATCTTTCGTGGCGCGACAGCTCGTCGATCGTCACATCCTGTCCTTCGACTGCCGCTCCCGCCTCTTCGCGCCGCGGTTCCAGTTCGGGACTGACCCACTGCGCGTGTCCGAGCCTGTGAGACAGGCGATCGCCGAGTTGCAGTCGGTGCGCGAAGGCAACGCGCTGGCGTCGTGGTTCGTGGAGCCGAACGGCTGGCTGGGGCAGCGTCGCCCTTGCATGGTGCTGTCCCGGCATCCGGACTGGGTGCTCGAGGCCGCGCGCAGTGATCGCCGGATCGCCTGCGGTTGGTGATCGATCCGCAACGACGTGGATCGGCCGCATCAGCCTGCAGAGGATGCCTGGATATTCAAATGGCGCGAGGGCCGGATCGCCACCGCGGTCCGGCCCTCGTCGAGGTGCACAAGGGGCCGAGCCCCTCGCCGGGTCAGGACTTGAAGAACGCCAGCAGATCCGGGTTGATCACGTCGGCGCTGGTCGCGCACATCCCGTGCGGGTAGCCCGGGTACACCTTCAGCGTGAGCGGACACGTGCCTTGATCTGTCTTCCGGCCGTTTGGCCACTGGCCATGGTGCGGTGGCGCAAGCGCTCGCTGACGGCGATCATCGGGCATGCGTACATCGACGACTTCCACTCTGCCGACGCTTCGGATCTCGCTCGACGAGGCAGGCATCGCCAGGCATCGAGGGTTCGCCGTCTACCGTGAGGAACGAGTGTCAGCCGAGGGGCAGGCGTGAGCGTCTCTGCACGACGAGCGATTGTGGTCGGCGGTTCGCTGGCGGGCCTGTTCACGGCGACGGCCTTGCGATCGATCGGTTGGCGCGTCAGCGTCTTCGAACGTTCTCCCGCCACGTTGGATAGCCGAGGCGGCGGGATCGTTCTTCAACCCGACGTCCTCGCCGCCTTTCGTTTTGCCGGGATGTCGTACGACAGCGCCCTGGGCGTCCGCTCGGACGACCGCGTGTTCATCGATCGTGCAGACAACGTACGCCAGCGCCTGTCGATGCCCCAGACGCAGACCTCCTGGAGCCGTCTGCACGGCCTCCTCGCGCGCGCCTTGCCGCAGGACGTCGTGCAGCGTGGCGAGACCTTGACCAGCATCGAGCGGTCGCCAGGAAGCGTGATGGCGCGCTTCGCCAGCGGACGCGTCGAGATCGGTGATCTGCTGGTCGGCGCCGACGGTCCGATGTCGACGGTGCGTCGCCTGGAATTCCCCGATGTCTGCCCGGTCTACGCGGGCTACGTCGCATGGCGCGGGTTGCTGCCGGAACTTGCGGCGTCCGAGCGAAGCATCGAGCGCCTTGCCGGGGCATTCGCTTTCCAGGACGGCCCGGGGTTCCAGTTCCTCACCTACCTGGTTCCCGGCGAAGACGACAGCACGGCGCCGGCGCGGCGGCGCTGGAACTGGGTGTGGCATCGCCGCCTGGAGCGCGGCGCTCCCTTTGCGGCGGCGATGACAGACAAGGACGGACGACGTCGTTCCTTCTCGATCCCGCCTGGCAAACTGCGGAGCGAGGTCGCGGACGAACTCCGGAAGAACGCGAGACGACAGTTGGCAGCTTCGCTCGATGATCTCGTCGAACGTACGGAGGAGCCTTTCGCACAGGCCATCCTCGATCTTCGCGTGCCCCGCATGGCCAACGCCCGCGTGGTGATGTTGGGCGACGCCGCATTCATCGCGCGACCGCATGTCGCGGGCGGCGCGGCAAAGGCAGCGAACGACGCGGTCGAACTGGCGCGAGCGTTGCATTCCATCGCGGATATCGACGTCGCACTGGCACGCTGGAACGATCAGCAGATGCGGCTGGGCATCGCGATGTGCGATCGGGGAGTCGCGCTCGGCAACCGGATACTCCGATCCGAGGGGCCGAAAGACGAAGAGATCTGAGCGCAGTGAGCGCACTCGCATTGCACGCAGATTCGCGCGCGAGCGCAGCGTGGCCGACGATCGACCTCGCTGCGCCGCGTTCGCCATTCATGCACGTTGAGTGAGGACCGACTTGCGAAGCAAGTTCTTCGCAAGCCGTCTCCACGTCAACGACGGCGCGCGAACTGCCTGAGGCTGTCGATGAACGTCAAGCCGCTCGGAACGCCGTAGCCGGTCACGTTGTCCCAGCCTTCGGCCACCTGGAGCGAGGTGTCGATCCCGAACCCGAGGACGTACCAGGTCGGCCGTTCCTGGGCGGTCGAGAGGAACAGCGTGCTGGTGAATCCCTTCGGCTGCGTCTGATCGATGCCGAGCAACTGCGCCGCGGTGTAGGTCGTCAGCACGTTGCGGTAGTCGATCGACCCCGAGGTCGTCCGCTTGGCGCCGCCCTGGATGGGCAGGATGTCCCGAAGCGCGTACGGCGGCAGCTTGGCGATCAGAGGGGCAGCCTGCCCGAGCGACTCGCCGGCGGCCTGGTCGGCCAACGCCCAGATCGCCGAGAAGATCGGCGTCGCCAGGCTGGTGCCACCGACGGTCAACAGCTCCGTCGTGCCCGAGGCCGGTTCGGTGAAGACGGCGATAGCGCCGGTCTGCGGGTCGGCGAGGGCGGCGACGTCGGGGACCTGTCGTCCGGCGCCGTGCAGCGACCGTTCGAACCTGGGCTTCGCGAAGAACACGCTCTCGCCGCCGCCGCTGCCTTGCAGGGTGCCGCGCGCGTCGGGCACGCTGTAGGGCTGGTAGGTCGCCCCGAGCGAGGTGACGGCGAGTCCCCATCCGGTTTCGACGGCGCCGTTGTCGCTCGGGATGCCGATGCTCGTTCCGCCGACGGCCGTCGCGTACGGCGAATCGGACGGAATGTTCGGCGCCCCCAGCGGCGTGCCGACGCCGTTGTCGCCGCTGTCGCCCGAGGCGACGTTGAAGGCGATGCCGCGCGCCGCCGCGTGCTGGATCGCCTCGTTGAACATGCGTGCGGTGCCGATGTCCGCTTCCGCTTCGGGCAAGCCCCAGCTCGCGGAGATCACGTTGCCGAATCGCTGGTCCGCGGCATAGCGAACGGCATAGGCCAGTTCGGCGTTGTCGGCCGACGGCGCGACGACGAGCACGATCTTCGCGTCCGGTGCGATCGCGTGCGCCCATTCGATGTCGAGCGTCGTCTCGAGGGCCCAGTCCGCATCGACACCATCGGGCGCGCCATCGGACGTCACGACGCGGAATGTCTTGCCGTTCATCGCCGGCAGGCCCATCACGGACGAGAACGCATTCAGGTCGGACAACGCGGTCGGCGAGCCGTAGGCGTCGACGATGACGATCGTCTCGCCTTGACCTGTCCACCCGAGCGCGTGCGCCTCGTCGAGCCCGTAATGCGAGCGCACCTCGCGCGCCGTCAAGCCGCAAGTCCGCGGTGTCGGATCCAGGCCCGCCGGCATGTAGGTCGGACCGGTGAACTTCGATTTCGTGAACGTGGCGACGCCATTGATCGTCCCCGCATAGCCGCTGGACGACTCCGTCTGCGTGGCGCCGAAGCAGTTCGACGTGAAGCCGGCCAGCGGATCCGTGCCAGCCTGAGGCACGAACGGCGCGACAGGCCGCCCTGTCGCGAGATCCACCTGGCGCGACACGAACGGTCGGATCCCTTCGCCCGACAGCCCGGCGACCGCGCCGATCAGTTCGGGATGCGCGCCCTGGTAGGACGGCGTCGACGCCGCCTTCGTGAAGATCCGGCCGCCTTTCTGCCAGGCGTGCAGCGCGGTGCCGAACGCGCCTTGCACGGCGCGCGCGCTGCCCGAGACCCTGATCGACCGGCCGTCGTCCGACACCCGGTCGACGCTCAGGCCCATCGCCTTCAACGAGGCCGCGACCGTGGCGGTGTCCTGCGCGGTCGCGCCGTAGCGCGCGAGTTCGGCGTCCGACATCCAGTCGTGATACTTGTTCGAGGACGGATCATTGAGCGCATCGATCGCATCGGCCAGCGCTTTGTCGGCGGCGCTCCTGAGCCAGACCGTCGCGGAAATCCGGGACGACGGGTTCACGCTGCCGAGATCCTTCGCCTCGGTCGTTTGCTGCGGGCCCGATGCGGCGGCGAACGAGCTGCCGCCGATCGTCGCCGCGATGGCGAACGCCATCGAGCGGCCGAGGGAGAGGGACTGTCCGCGCGACGCCGTCTTCGACTTGAGTTTCATCTTTGCTTTCCATGTGGTTGGTGTAGCCGCCGTGCGGTCGCGGGGGTGGTGCGGCCCTCACATGCGGACGCGTGCGCGCCAACCCGTGAGCTGGCGCATCCTGCGCTCCTGACGACGTGGCTGCGTGGCCCGCGTGCAAGGGCGATGCCCTTCGGACCCAACGACCGCGTCGGCGCCCGCAGGAGGCGGCGGCGAAGTCGATCGGCCGGCCTTCCTTGCAAGCGAACCAACCATGATTCGACGGCGTGCACCGGCCGGTCTTGGACGTTTCTTCATCGCATTGAAGGAACTTCAGGTTCACCGGGTAAGCCCGGGACCTTCGACAGCGGTCGTTCCGGCTCGCCACGTTGTACAGTGCGCCGAAATCGCACTGCCATACGACCGTTGCGCCATGCCGATCTTGCCGAGGACATCCTGTTGAGCGCAGAGACATCGATCGACGCGGGCTGCCCGCGTTCCCCTGCCAACCCGGTTCCCTGCAGCATCGGTCTGCGCGATGTGCCGGCGATGTCCACGAGTTCCTTGAGAAGCGCCCAGATGACCGTCAGCCGGCTCGCCATCGGCGTCGACAGGATCGGGATGACGGCGCAGGTTCCGCCCGAGGATTCATTCGTCGTCGCGGTGTACCAGTCGCCCGTGGAATACCACGAGTTGTGGAGCCGGGGGCGGCCCGTTTTGAAGATGGGCTATGCGCCGCACTCGATGCGCATCGTGAATTTGCAGGACGAGTACAGCGCGAAGATCGCCTGCCCGCACGAATCGCTGGGGTTCTACATTCCGAGATCGGCGCTGAACGATTTCTCCGAGGATGCCGGGGGGCAACGCATCGCGCATTTGTCGTGCGACGCGGGTGTCGTCGACCCGGTCGTCAAAGGGCTCGCGACTTCCCTGGCATCGGCCTTTGCTTACCCGTCCACCGTCAACTCGTTGTTCGTCGACCATCTCTGCCTGGCGATGTGTGCTCATCTTGCGAACGCCTATGGCGGCTTTGGCCAGCGTGACATGGGCCTTTCCGGCGGGATGCCGTCCAAGGTGCTGGAGCGGGCCAAGGACTTCATGGCGGCGCATTGCGCCGACGAGACATCGTTGGCGGATGTCGCGCGGGTCTGCGGCTTGTCCCGCGGATACTTCAGCACGGCCTTCAAGGCCAGCACGGGACTGACGCCGCATCAATGGAGGCAGCGCTACAGGATCGACAAGGCTCGTTCGATGTTGATTGACAGCGCTGTCGAGATCGCTGAAATCGCGATGATCTGCGGCTTCGCCGACCAGAGCCATCTCACGCGAGTGTTCGTTCGATTGATGGGGATCAGTCCTGGCAACTTGCGTCGGCAAGAGGGATCGCCACTGCGTCGATAGCGGCGACCAATGGTCGCGCCGAAAACGGTGGGTCTATGTGACGACAGCGTGGGAAAACGTGGTGACGACGACCAACGGGTCAACGAGCAAACCATGAAGCAGGTGCATCGGCTGTGTCGCGCCGGAAAGCTGAGGACGCGCGATCGATACGATCATGGCGCGTCGCTCGCGGAGGCTCAACTTGGCTGACGACGCCGACATCAAGCCGGTCAACCGGCGCGGGCGCGCGGGTGGGCGCGGCCCGGCGCGGGGCGGGGCGGCCGGTGAAGCTGATCGACTGCGGTGGGCCAACCCGCTGGTCTGCTTGCAGTTGCTCATGACGAGCAAGGCGAGCCCCGAGCCGCGTTCACGCGGGCCGGTCGCTCTGCAGCATCAGCCGAAGTCGTTCCTGAGGCCGTCCATGCCGGCGCGTTGGCGCCCAGCGGAATTCTTGGAGGCTGCACGCCATCCGGCATCGGCCTCGACCACGCGCTCGGCCGCGCTGGCTCACATGCACAGGAACCGAACCGGAATGACCCGGGCCGAATTCCATGTGGCGTGAAAGCCGTAGCGGGGTGCGGCATAGCTCACCTCGACCTCGCGGGCTTCCAGGCGCGTTCTGACAATCTCGAGCAGCCCCAGGAGTTGCCGGATCTGTGTTCGGCCCAGGGTTGGCAGCAAGGCCACGAAACGGGCGCTGTCGAAGGCGGCTTCATCTTCTGGTCCGACGAAGTCGATCTCGCCGCTGTTCCACTTGTGCAGGGCTTCGGCGACGATCGCGGGGCGGTCCGCCGAGCCGATGGGAGGGGACAGATCCTCGAAGTCGAAGCAGTTGAGCGTGGCGGGCGCCTGGACGAGGTTGTGCAGGATGTCGGCGACGACGCCGGCAGTCGCCATGTCGGTCTCCGCGCTGCCGACGATGAAGGAGTCTGCATTGCGCAGCGCCTGCCGAAGCGAGAGGTCGGCACAGACCAGCACGACATGCCGGACGCCGTCGGCCTTCATGCGTGCCATCAGCCGGTCGAGCGCCTCGGCCGGAAAGGCATCGGAAGGCTCGGCGTAGACGACGCCGAATTCGATCGCCCCGTCATGCGCCCCCGTCGTCGCGAGCCATCCCTCGTCAGGATCCGGCTTCGAGCGGCCGTAGCGGCAGGTCACTCCCCGCCACTCGTCGGCGAGCGGAACCAGGCATGCGCCGACGGGCGAACTGGCGACGCCAGAAACGATCAGGGTCGAGCGGTAGAAGCGTTCTTCTTCCGGTTGCCGGGACCAGAACGTCGTCTCCAGAAGCATCCAGTCCACCTCGCCCGCGCCGAGCGGCGTCGCCCGCGCATGGATCTCGCGGCTCAGGCAATCGATCACGTCGTCTCCTCGCCCGGTAGGGCCTTGTCGAAGCCGAGCTCGATCTCACGCTGCGGGGCCGGCATCTCCGGCGTCGCGGCCGTCGGCGCGCTTGCCGACGCGCCTCGTACGACCAGGACGCCATGGGCGATGCGGATCAATGCTTCGTCGTTCAGCGTCCCATCGGCGTCGGGCTCCCGTCGCGGCGAGGCGGCGGGTTCATGCGGGAAGATGGGCAGGAAGGCGCTTCGACAGCGATCCCGCAGGGCGAAGCGCAACGCCTCTGCGCTCGTGAACGCGGCGGCGATCGTCCGCTCCCGGTGCGGCATGGGCGAGAGCGCCTGCTTCCGGTCAGCGCTCGCTGGGAGGGTCGTGGGGATGTCGGGCATGGGATCGGCGTATCGCGAATGCCGCTGTCGCGACGCCGGGACGGCGTGACGGAACAAGGCAGCGAGCTAGCGAGATCTTCCGGGGTCGTGCGACATCTCGTGTCGCCTGGCGTCGGCGGCGTGCTAGCCGCCTGCCACGTCTTCCGGGCTGCGCAGGTCCAGGGCGAGCTCCGCAAGAATCCTGTGGTGCAACGGAACCCGGGTCTCCTCGGCATCGGTGCCGCTTTCGTCCGCGCTGGTGGCGCGTCCCATGACGATGTCGAACCACTGCGCCCGATCCTTGACGACGCGGAACATCTTTTCGTCGTGAGTGCCGGCCAGGTAGGGCTCGTAGACCTCGATGTCGCGTCCCTCGCGCTCGGCCAGCGCGCCGATGCGATCCAGTCGGCCTGTGCGCTGCTCGAGGACGCTCGGGTTCCAGTCCAGGTCATGATGGATCACGAACCGGCACTCCTGGTGCAGGTCGATGCCTTCGCCCATGACGGAACTGGCCACGAGGATGTCCGGGGCGAGCGGGGTGTTGAACAGCGCGATCAGCCGTTCCCTCAACTGGCGGTCCGTCCCGCCATGCGCGCGCCGCACGGGGGCCCGATTGCCGGCACGGCCCGCCCCCTGGTCGCCTTCGGCGGCCGCGCCGAGCAAGGCGAGATGGACTCGCGCGAACTCGCTGTCGTGCCACTGTTCCGGATCGACGGCCGCGATCTGCCGGCGCGCGTCGGCGAGCCGCTCGGCGAACAGGCGCCAGCGGCGAAGCAGGTTCACGCCAGCCGGGTTGTCGCCGGTGATGCCGGACCAGACAGTGTCGTCGTCCATGTCCATTCCCAGCCGCGTGAAACGCACGAGGTAGCCCGATCCGGGCACGCGCAGATGCCCGAGCGCGGTCTCCACGACCAGCTCGACGACATCGTCGAAGTCGCCCGCGGATGCGGCGAGCGCCTGCGCGAGGCGTTGCCGCAGGCGTTCGTGCGAGGCCGAGTCCCGCCGAAAGAGGCGGTCGCAGATCCGGTCGAGCTCCGCCCAGGTGGCGGCGCCCGTCGTCGTGCGCAGCGCGGCAGAAGCCCGCTCCTCGATCAGCGTTTCCACCCGCTTGGCCAGCGCATTCGAGACCGCCTCGCCCGTCTTGATGAACCAGCAGAACACCAGGCACTTTTCACCGGCGCACCACAACTGCAGCGCCTTGTCGACTGTCGCCTGGACCTTGGGATGCCTGTCGCGGACGGCGCTGTCCTTCAAGGCGCGAGCGATCTCGTCGCGGTACCAGCCCACTGCGTCCGGCCCCGGGCAGTGGACGTCGGCCGGCGCGGCGCTGTCGCCGCGATCCTCTTGCGCGATGTCGCTGTCCATCCCGTCGTCCGCCTGGCCCGAGCCCAGTCTCGTGAACGCTTCGAAGGAGGAAGCGATCCCGTAGGCGAACAGCGGCCGGCCGCGCGTAGCGTCGACCGCGATGGACTGCGCGCGTGCCGCGAGCAGGAACGGCAAGGCCGCGTCGTCGAGGATGTCCAGGCCGCCGCTCGCCCCTGCGGAGACGATCGCGGCGCCGGGATGGTAGGTCCGTCGATGCACCCGCTCGTGGCGGATCACCCAGGGCTTCAGCGCCGCATGCATCTGCCTGCGCGCGCGGCAGGCCAGGCGTGCCTGCTCCCAGGCTTCGCGCGCCGCCGCGCCGAGTTCCACCGGCGCGGCCAGGCCGGGTGACCATGCGTCGAATGCCCGCAGATCATCGGGCGACAGCCGGCCCCACGACGCGTCGAACGTGAGCGCGGTCGCCTGGGCGGTCGTCAGCACGGACTTCAAGGTCTCCAGGCGGTCGGCCAGGCTCGTCGCGGGCCGCGGCCGCAGCGCTCGCACGGCATCCATCCGGCGCAGCACCTCGATCAGCTCGGAATGCCCGAGTTCGAACGGCGTCGCGGTCAAGAAGAGCATCCGCCGGAAGATTCCGTCCAGGGCGCCCTTGGTGCTGTCGCCGGCCCGCTGGGCGAACAGTCCGCTGATGCGCGTCGAGGGATTCTTGAGGCGGTGCGCCTCGTCGACGATCAGCAGCGGCAGGTCCAGGTCGATCGAGGACAGCAGCCACTTCCACGTGGATTGCGTTGCCCACGCCAGCGCCTCGCGCGCCTCGGCGAGGCGGGCGCCGATCGATCCGGACGAATTGATCGGCAACGCCTCGACGGCAGCCCGCAGGTCCGCCAGCGAGAGCCTGTCGGCGGCGGCGTCCAGCGCCTTCGGCACGGGATCGTCGGGCAGTTCCTTGCCGGTCAGCCGACGCCAGGCTTCGCGCCAGGTGGACGGCGCCGCTTCGAGCAGCGCGGAGACCCGCTCCCGCGTGAAGTCGACATTGGGAATCAGGCCGCTCCTGCCCGTCGACCACTTCGCGATGCGTTGCCTCAGCTCGCCGCCGCCATGGATCCTGCGGGTCGCGTAGTACAGCAAGGCGAGCTGCACGAAGCTGTCCTTCAGCGATGCGGTGAGCGCCGTATGGGTCACGACGACGACATGCCGGCGCTGCCGAGGCGAGTCGTCGAGCGCCTTGAGGAAGTCTTCCGCGCTGCGGATCGGCTTGTCGACGCAACGGATGCTCGAGTCCGGCGCGAGCAGCGACTCCGAGAACTTCCGCCACTCGCGCACCCATTTGTCGGCCACCGCGGCGGGAACGAAGATCACGACCTGGCCCCTGGGCGACGTGCTCAGGATCTGGCTCACCGCGACGGCCAGCGCCACATAGGTCTTGCCCATGCCCACCTGGTCCGCCAGGATGACGCCCTCCTGCGTCTGCAGCCGCTCCAGGATGTCGGCCGCCGTGCGGCGCTGGCGTTGCCAGTCGGCCTGGAAGCGCGGATCGGTCTCGACCCGCAGTCGGTCGCTCAGTCGGTCAGGCATTCGCGGGATTCCAGGATGGCACGTCGGGCGTAGGACATGAGTTCGGCCGGCGCCTGCCCGACCCGTTGCCGCAGCGCGTCGAGTCGGGCGAGCGCGTCCTCGACGGCGCGAAGCCCGATCCCGCGATCGACCTGCGCCAGGACTGCGGCCCAGTCGACGCGGCCCACCGTCAACGCGATTTCGGCGATCGTGAACACGGCCTCGGCGCGCGACTGTCGCCCCGCCTCGAAGGCTTCCACCACCTTGGTCGCGACGAAGTCCGGCCCCAACGGGCTCGAGAGCCGGGAATGCAAGGCCTCGATGGTGGAGGCAGGGCGCTCGAGGCGTCGCTGCATGGCTTGCAGCGAGGCGGCCAGCGCCCGTCCCTTGCGCAGCAGCGATCCGCGCACCTCCAGCCGCTTCAGCGGGTCGAGGTCGATCCCGGCCTTCGCCTTGGCGGCCTTCGCGCTTTCCTGTTCCAGGGCCTCGCGCACAGCCTGGGCGATCGACCGCCCGTTCGCGAGCGCCTCCAGCAGCTGGCGGGCGTCGAGCCTGGCCATCGCGGGCAGGGGCGGCAAGGCCTGGCGTTCGTCGGCGATCACGGCCCAGGGCACGCGATGGCCGTCCCACTCGACCAGCACCACCATCGGCAGCGACTGCTGCCCCAGCGTCAGGGTGGTCTCCGGCGAGCGATGGGGTTCCCACTGCGAGCGCGTGAGCAACGCCGGAGCCTCCGCGGCGAGGCGGATGGCCCAGCCCGACGGCATGTCGGACGACGCCGAGATGCCCAGGTTCAGGCGCCAGGCATCGGCAGCCGCGTCGCGCACGACGCGACAGAGCCCGAAGCACTCGGGCAGGGGCGGCAGTTCGACTTCGTCTTCGTCCGCAGATTCGATGCCCAATGTGTCGACGGCGACGGCGTCGCCGAGCTGAATCAGCTTGAGCAGCGCCTTGCCTTCCCGGCTGCCCTTGGCGGCGCCCAGCCACACGTTCGCCTCGCGATGACGGCGCTTCGACAGTCCCAATCCGGCTTTCGTGTGGTTCGAGCTGCCGACCAGCGCGGCCACCCAGTCGTCGCTCTCGAGCAGCAGGCACTTGGCGTGAAGCGTGCGGATCTCGTCGTCGAGAGGCACCAGGCGCCGGATCGCATCGACCTTCCCGGCGAGGGCGGCCGGAAACGCGGCGCCTCCGCGCGGATCCGGCACCACCGCGACGCGTTGCCTGCGCTGGCTGGCGGGACGTCCCGCCAGCAGCTTGCGCGTGGCGGCCAGCGCCGTCTCGTCAGCGGCGTCCCAGAAGGGCGACAGGTGGGTGGCGACAAGCGGTCGTGCGCCGCTCCATGCGGCCTTGAGCGCGTCGAGCGGCGTCGCCTGCGCGTTCGTCGGGGCGAAGGACACGCGAAGCGCCGTTCGTTCCTGCGGCTGTTGCGCGATCCGCAGCCTGAACATGTCCAAGGTGGCGGTCGCGCGCTGGAAAACCGGCGCCGCGGCGTCGTGGCCGGGCACCAGCGCCAGGTACGACGCGAGCTCGTCGGCGAGCGCGGACAGCACGTCGGCCGGAAACAGGCAGCCCGCCCCGAGGTCGGCCGCGAGGCCCAGCTCGATCTGGCGGCGATAGCCCGCGGCCGTGAGGTTGGCGGAACCGAGGATCACCCGCGTGGCGTTGTCCCACAGCAGCAAGGCCACCTTCGCGTGCAGCAACCCGCCGTCCACGCGGCAACCCAGCAGATCCCACAGCAGCGACGTGCGCTGCGCGGGCGCGCTGCGATCGGCGAGCACCGTGACAGAGGTCTTCTGCAGCAGTTCGTGGAGTTCGACGGCTGAGACGATGTCCTCGATGGATCCCGATTCCTCGTCCACGCTGGAGACCTCGAGAAAGCGGGCGAGGCAGTTGCGCTCGAAGAAGTCCGGGTCCAGCGCGAACGTCGTCGCCAGGACCGCGACCGGTTCCCCGGCGTTCTCGGGCTTTTGCCAGAAATCGAGCAAGGGCGACGGCTTCATGCGGTCCACGCCAGGAAGCGCGCCAGCGTCGTCATGCGCATCGGGTGCGTCCAGACACGGTCATCGAGTTCCTCGTTCTGATTGCGGTAGGGGGTCCGAACGGTCCACTTGTCGCCGATCCGGTCGAGCCAGGACAGCTTGCGCCTGGCGGCCTGGACCTGTTCATGCCGCTCGACGAGTGCATCCAGAAGTTCCGCCGGCTGGAAATGCCGGGTGAATGACTGCAGCACCTGCATGGCGTCGTTGGTCAGGGCGTTGTCGTCCAGCGCCGCCACGGCTTCGATCGCCCGCCGGGCCATGTCGCCGATGCGAGGCGCGAGATCGGCGAGGCCGGGCGTGCGCGCGGACTCGGCGCGGCCGATGACGGCGCCGTGTTGTCGCACGACGTGAACGAGGAAGCGCCGGAACGCGTTGTCGATGGCGGTCGTCGCCGTCTCGTAGTCGATCGCGGCCTGCAGCGTCCGGCGGGTCGGCGCGCTGCTGTGCGGCAGCAGGCGCGACGCCAGCGCGTGCTGCGAGATGTCGTGCGCAGGCGGATCGTCGATCAGGCGGGCGGCGAGCTCGTTGCGAATCTCGTGGATGCCGCCGCTGACGAGCCGGCGCAGGACGCTGCGCTCGCCGTCACCCGCTTCTCGGGGCGCTAGACAATCCGCCAGGCGCACCATGAGAATCCCCGAGAGCGGCGCCGCGCACTCGCCCTTGTCGAGCGTACGTCGGCAGGTGTCCTCGATCTCCTTGCGCAGCCGGCCGCCCGTGGTGCCGGCGATGCCGTCGACATATCCCCGCAGCGCATGATCCGCCTCCCAGGCGGCCAGCAGTTGCGGCGCACTCGACCCGGGCAGGTCGTCGCTCGAGATCAGGCCGACGTCGCGCGAGAACGGCCGGTAGACGCCGGTGAAGCCGAA
>JASLEM010000499.1 GCA_030151165.1 Burkholderiaceae bacterium | reverse complement strand
CGTCGGCTCGCCCGGCGCGCCCTTCGCGAAGTTGTTGTTGTTCATGATGACCGGCAGGTCGACGCCGCCGTTGCGGCCCTGCCAGCGCAGCGCGCTCATCCACGCGCCCGAGCGCTTGGTCTGGCGCGCGAAGTTGTCGTGCAGGAAGATGCCGATGAGGCGGCCCGTCGCAGGGCCTTCGTCGTCACCGACCGGCACGCCGACATCGTGCACTTCATAGGCGACGACGTCCGGGTGGTAGACCGGGATCGTGTCGTTGCGGATCATGCGGATGCCGAACAGCCGGTGCGCGCAGTCGAACGCCGCCTGCACCATGCGATCGAGCGAGAAGTACGGCTTGACCTCGGCGTCGTCGAACGCGTAGCGCGCCTGGCGCACGCGCTCCGAGCCGAAGCGCCAGTCCCACGCCATCATCGGGCCGGCCACGCCGGCGTCGCGCAGCGCCGCGTGCACGGCCTCGCGCTCGCCCTGCAGCGCGTCGAGCGCGCGGGCGTAGACGTCGTCCAGCAACGTGTTGACCGAGGCCACGTTGCCGGCCATCGTGTTGGCGAGCGCGTAGTCGGCGTAGCTCGCGCAGCCGTGCATCCACGCCTGTTCCTGGCGCAGCCGCAGGATGTCGCGCGCGACCTCGCGGTTGTCGGTCTCGCCCTCGTTCTCGCCGCGGCCGACCCAGGCCTTCCACGCGCGCTCGCGCAGGTCGCGGCGCGTCGAGAACGTGAGGAAGGGCACGATCAGCGAGCGCGACAGCGTCACCACGTGCGTCCCCGCCGGCAGTCCGCGATCGATCGCGGCCTGCGCCGCGGCGGCGCGCACGAACGGCGGCAGGCCGTCGAGGTCGCCGGCGGCGGCGTCGAGCTCCAGCTGGAAGCCGGCCTCGTCGGCCAGCACGTTCTGCGCGAAGCGCGTCGTCGATTGCGCGAGGCGCTCCATGATCTGCGCGTAGCGCGGCTGCTTGTCGGCGCCGAGCTGCGCGCCGGCGCGGACGAAGTCCAGGTGCACGCGCTCGACGAGCCGCAGCGACTCGGCATCGAGCCCGAGCTCGTGCCGCGCCGCATGCACCGCGTCGAGCCGCGCGAACAGGCCGGCATGCATCGAGACGGCGCTGTCGTGCGCAGCCAGCGGGCCCGCGAGCTCGCGCTGCACGGCCTGGATCTCGGGCGACGTGTGCGACGCGGCGAGCGCGTGGAACGCGGCCTCGATGCGCGAGAGGAGCCGGCCGCTGCGGTCGAACGCGGCGACCGTGTTGTCGAAGGTCGGCGCCTCGGCCTGCGCGGCGATCGCCTCCACCTCCGCGCGCTGCGCCTTCATCGCGGCCTCGAACGCGGGCGCGAAGTCGGTCGGCTGGATCCGGTCGAACGGGGGCAGCGAGAACGGCGTGGTCCAGTCGGCGAGCAGGGGATTGGTGGCGGTCATGGCGGATGCTTTGGCGGTGAGCGTGTGCGTTTCAGAAACGAATCCCGGGTTTTGCTTGCTGTCGCGCAGGCGCGAAGCCGGCGATGATGCCAGGGGTCGGCACCGTCGACATCGGGAAGGATACGGGGCGGCCCGAACCCCCCGCTCACCTAGAGGAGATTTCGGCCATGCGTTGGTTCATCCGGATCGCCAGCGGCCTCGTGCTGCTCGTGATCGCCCTCGTGCTGGCCGGCTTCCTCGTGCCCGCCGGCTACAAGGTGCAGCGCAGCATCGTGATCGCCGCGCCGGTCGACCACATCTACCCGCTGATCGCCACGCCGAAGCGCTGGAAGGAATGGTCGATGTGGAACCGCCGCGACCCGGCGATGGCGATGACCTTCTTCGGCCCGGAGGAAGGCGCGGGCGCCGGCTGGTCGTGGGACAGCAAGAGCGAAGGCCAGGGCCGCATGACGCTGCTGACCGCCGACCCGGCGCACGGCATGACCTACGAGCTGTTCTTCCCCGACTACGACATGACGTCGACCGGCGCCCTGCGCCTCGACGCGCAAGCCGACGGCACGACGAAGGTGAGCTGGAACAACGTCGGCAGCGTCGGCTGGAACCCGCTGATGCACTACATGGCCGCGGCGATGGACCGCATGGTCGGGCCCGACTTCGAGGCCGGGCTCGCGAACCTGAAGGCGATCGCGGAACACCGCTGAAACACCACCGCCCGAGGGGCGCGCACGGCTCTGCGATGATCGCTTCCCCCACAGATCGCCGCACGCCATGACGCAAGACGCCGCCTCCGCACCCGAATCCGCCGACCCCTACCTCTGGCTCGAGGACGTCCTCGGCGACGAGGCCCTCGCGTGGGTGCGCGAGCGCAACGCGCAGTCGCGTGCCGCGCTCGAGGCATGGCCGCGGTTCGTCGAGACCCGCGACATGATGCGCGCGCTGCTCGACTCGGAGGACCAGATCCCCGCCGTCGCGCGCCGCGGCGACTGGTTCTACAACTTCTGGCGCGACGACCGCAACCCGCGCGGCCTGTGGCGCCGCGCGACGCTCGCCGAATACCGCAAGCCCGAGCCGGCCTGGGACGTCGTCATCGACCTCGACGCGCTCGCCGCCGCCGAAGGCGAGAACTGGGTCTGGGCCGGCGCCAACGTGCTCGCGCCCGCGTACCGGCATGGCCTGGTCACGCTCTCGCGCGGCGGCTCGGACGCCCACGTCGTGCGCGAGTTCGACCTCGAGACGCGCACATTCGTCGACGGCGGCTTCGTGCTGCCCGAGGCCAAGTCCGACGTCTCGTGGGCCGACGCGGACACGCTCTACGTCGCCACCGACGTCGGGCCCGGCAGCCTCACCGACTCCGGCTACCCGCGCGTCATCAAGCGCTGGCGCCGCGGCACGCCGCTCGAGAGCGCGACGACGATGTTCGAGGGCGAGGCCGCGGACGTCGCGGCCGGCGTGTCGGTCGACCGCACGCCCGGCTTCGAGCGCACGATCTTCAGCCGCTCGCTCGACTTCTACACCTCGCGCCTGTTCCTGCTCGACCCGGCGACCCGCGACGACGACGTGCCGAAGCTCACGCCCATCGACAAGCCCGACGACGCCAGCCTGCACTTCTGGAACGAGCGCGTGCTGCTCGAGCTGCGCTCCGACTGGCTCGTCGGCGACACGACCTGGCCGCGCGGCGCGCTGCTCGTCGCCGACGCGGGCGAATACCTGGCCGGGGTACGCCGTTTCGAGGCGCTGTTCACGCCGACGCCCACGCGATCGCTCGCCGGCCTCGGCGTCACGAAGACGCGCGTCGTGCTGAACGTGCTGGAGGACGTCGCCGGCCGCATCGTCGAGATCACTCCGACGGCCACCGGCTGGTCGCAACGCGAGGTCGACGCGCCCTTCCCTGGCGCGCTGTCGACCTCCGAGCTGCACGACCCGCTGCTCGCCGACGACGCGCTCGGCGAGGCCTATCTCCTCAGCTACACCGACTTCCTCACGCCCGACTCGCTGTACCTCGGCCACGCCGGCACCGACGAGCGCGAGCTGCTGAAGGCGCGGCCCGCGTACTTCGACGCGACGGGCATGCGCGTCGAGCAGAAGTTCGCGACCTCGAAGGACGGCACGCGCGTGCCCTACTTCGTCGTCTGGCCGAAGGACGCGAAGCCCGACGGCGCCAACCCGACGCTGCTGTACGGCTACGGCGGCTTCGAGATCTCGCTGACGCCGTGGTACTCGGGCGCGTTCGGCAACGCGTGGTACGCGCAGGGCGGCGTGCTGGTCGTCGCCAACATCCGCGGCGGCGGCGAGTACGGGCCGGGCTGGCACCAGGCGGCCGTCAAGGAACACAAGCAGCACAGCTACGACGACTTCATCGCCGTCGCCGAAGACCTGGTCGCGAGCGGCATCACGAGCCCGAAGCACCTCGGCATCGAGGGCGGCAGCAACGGCGGGCTGCTGGTCGGCGCGGTCACCGTGCAGCGCCCCGACCTGTTCGGCGCGGTCTGCTGCAAGGTGCCGCTGCTCGACATGCGCCGCTTCAACAAGCTGCTCGCCGGCGCGTCGTGGATGGCCGAGTACGGCAACCCCGACGTCGCCGAGGAATGGGCCTGGATCTCGCGGTACAGCCCGTACCAGAACGTGCGCGTCGACCGCCACTACCCGACGGTGCTCTTCACGACCTCGACCCGCGACGACCGCGTCCACCCCGGCCACGCGCGCAAGATGGCCGCGCGCATGATCGAGCAGGGGCACGACGTCCTCTACTACGAGAACATCGAGGGCGGCCACGGCGGCGCGGCCGACAATGCGCAGCGCGCCGATCTTCAAGCGCTGGAGTTCGCCTTTCTCTGGAAGCAGCTGGCACGCTGATCGATGCGACCGCGGGGCGCCGGCGCGCGCCTTGCCCCGACATCGCGAGAGCCCGACCGCCGGGCCGCGACTGGAGTGAACGAATGACCCCGGAAGTCCGACACGCCCCCGCCCGCAACCGCTTCGAGACGACCGTCGACGGGCATCTCTGCACGGCCGATTACCAGCTGCGCGGCGACGTGCTGTGGATGACGCACACCGGCGTGCCCTCGGCCGTCGGCGGGCGCGGCATCGCCGCCGAGCTGGTGCGCGTCGCGCTCGCGTGGGCCGACGCGCAGGGCTACCGCGTCGAGCCGTCGTGCAGCTATGTCGAGGTGTACATGCGGCGGCACCCGGAGACGTTGAAGCTGCTCGAGCCGCGCGCCTGAGCGCGGCGCGGGTTCAGCCGCGCGCCGCCTCGTGCCGGCCTTGCGCGTCGTACTTCCACGCGTCGGGCCCGAGCAGCTTGTCGTACACGCGCTTCAGCGCCGCGCCGTCGCAGACATAGCTCGGCTCGCCGAGGTTGAAGACGAGGAAGCGGTCGACCAGGTGATGGCCGACCGTCGACATCTGGATGTTGGGGTTCTCGCGGGAGTGGTAGTCGTCCTGCGCGCCATGCTGGAACGACGACTTCAGGCGCGGCTCGGCCACCTTGTCGAGAAGTCCCTGCGCTTCGGGCGGCAGGATCTTCGGCTGGCTCTGGTCGAGTCCGGAGAAGAAGATCTTCTCGTAGTCTCCGGCGCCGAGGAAGCGCCAGACGCTCATCAGGTCGTAGTCGGACACGTAGACCTTGCCGTCGTCCGTGTGCACGAGGCCGGTCGACGGATCGGACTTCTTCTTGACCTCCAGCGGCTTCGCGGGAAACTTGCCGTGGAAGTAGCGCGCGGGCCGCTTCGGGCAGCGAATGACCAGCAGCAGGCCCTCCTCGCGCGTGAAGTCGCACAGCACGTCGACATCGCTCGGCGCCAGGCCGGTGAGACGCGAGATGTGGATGTCGAGGTCGCGCACCTCCTCGCGCTGCGCGACGTCGTGCTCGAAGCTGGCCTTCAGGCGGCTGTCCAGGGTGGTCGACGGCATGGGAACCTCGCGGCGGATGGGATGCCGCCACGATGCCGCGCCCGCGCGAGCCCGGTCAACATCCAGGTTGGGGATGCGCCGAGGCCCGATCCCACGAATCGGGTTGACGCGACGCCGCGCCGTTCCCACCATGCGACTGGCCTCGTCGAGGATCCGGAGATCGCCATGGGACGCTGTCGTTCGATCGTCGCCGGCCTGGCGCTGGCGGTGCTGCTGCCCGCCCTTGCCGCCGCACAAACCACGCCAACCACGCCAACCACGCAAGCCACGCCAGCCGCGCTGACGATCAGGCCGCTGGCCGAGAAGATCGTCGACACGCTGCCGGCCGGCACGCTGGTCTGGCGCATCGAGACCCTGCCCACGATCGCCGTGGCGCGGGCGGCCGCCGGGCCGACATCGCTCGCCGTCGAAGCGGACGGCAAGGCCTGGCTGTTCACGCTGGGGCCGGCCGGCGGCGCGACGCCCGGGGCCAGCGCCGTGGCCGAGGTCGGCCCGATCCCGCGCATCGCCGCCGCGCACATCCTGCTGCGCATCAACGACGCCAGCGGCCCGCCGGGCAGCGTGACGCCCGTGCACCGCCATCCGGGCTCCGAGGCGTTCTACGTGCTCGCCGGCGAGCAGAGCGTGCGCGGCATGGACGGCACCTTGCGCGTGAAGGCCGGCGGCGCCGAGCCGGGGCATGGCGCCGGCATGGCGATGCAGGTCTCGAGCAGCGGCACGAGCGACCTGCACGCGCTGGTGATGTTCGTGGTCGACGCCGACCAGCCGTTCTCGTCGCCGGCGACCTTGCCTTAGCGCCGGCCAGGATGCGGCACCGGCGCGGCGCCGACGCGCTCAGGCCGTCATCGAATGCAACGCGACGCGATTGCCTTCGCTGTCCGCGATCACCGCGCGGAAGCCGTTCGGCGCGATCGAATGCCGGGCCTGGACGATCCGGCCGCCGTGCTTCTCGACCTCCGCGATCGCCGCGTCGAGCCGCCCCTCGGCGCCGATGTAGACGAGCGGGCCGTGCATCGACGGCGTCGTGTCGCCCTCGGGCGTGAACAGGCAGCCGCCGACCTCGTTGCCTTCGTGCTTGAACAGGCCGAACGTGAAGCCCGGGCCGCCGACCTTGTCGACCGGCCTGCCGACGACCGCGGTGTAGAAGGCGATCGCGCGATCGAGGTCGCGCACGGGGATGTCGACCCAGACGAAGGTGTTGCTCATTGGAGGTTCCTGTGCTTTGACGTTGGCGTTGGCGTGGATCGGGAGTCTACGACCGCCGTGTGGCCCGGCTCGACGCGAACGGGCCCGCGCGGCGAGGCGGCTACTTCGACGCGTTCTCCTTGTCCTGCAGCAGCCGCCACATCACCTTGCCCGCGCCCGACTTCGGCAGCGCCTCGACGAACTCCACGAGGCGCGGCGCCTTGTAGGCGGCCATGTTCTCGTGCGCCCAGCCGATGATGTCGCGATCGCTCGTCCGGCCGCGGGCGTCGGCGCGCAGCACGACGATCGCCTTGACCGTCTCGCCGCGGTAGGCGTCCTGCGCCGAGATGATGCAGGCCTCCTGCACGGCCGGGTGCCTGTACAGCAGCAGCTCGACCTCCGACGGCCAGACCTTGAAGCCGCTCGCGTTGATCATGCGCTTCAGGCGGTCGGTGATGAAGAAGTAGCCGTCGGCGTCCATGTGCCCGAGGTCGCCGGTGCGGAAATAACGCCGTCCGCCGATCTCGACGAACGCCGCCGCGGTAGCCTCCGGGTTCTTCCAGTAGCCGCGGAACACCATCGGCCCGCGCGTGACGATCTCGCCGATCTCGCCCGGCGCGAGCTCCTTCAGCGTCACCGGGTCGACGACGCGGCAGTCGACGCCGAAGAACGGCATGCCCAGGCACTGCAGCTTCGGCCGCTCGGGCGGGTTGGCGTGGCTGGGTGCGGCGGTCTCGGTGAGGCCGTAGCCTTCGCAGAAGTGCAGGCCGAACTCGTCGATCAGGCGCTGCGCGACGGCCTGCGGCATCGCCGCGCCGCCGCCCGAGAGATAGCGCAGGCTGGACAGGTCGAAGGTGCGGTAGTTCGGGCTCGCGAAGAGGTCGATGATCATCGTCGGGATGCACGTCCAGTGCGACACGCGATGCGCCGAGATGAGCCGCCCGGCCAGCTCGCGATCCCAGCGCGGCATCACGACGACCGTCGCGCCGTTGTACATCGGCGTGATCACGCCGTAGAGCATGCCGGTGATGTGGAACATCGGCACGACGCCCAGCACCACGCTCTCGGCGCTGCTCGAGCCCCACTCGTTGCCGCCGATCACGTTGTGCATCAGCGTGCGGTGCGTGTGCATGCAGCCTTTGGGCAGGCCGGTGGTGCCCGACGTGTAGGGCAGCAGGGCGAGGTCGTCGGGGCCGTTGACGCTCGGCGCAGGGACGTGGCCCTCGGCGAGCGCGTCCTTCCAGCGCACGGTGCCGGCGGGCAGCGGCGGGTCGGCGAGCAGCCAGTCGCGCATCGCGGGCGGCGGCTCGAGGCCGTCGGCGAAGGCGTCGGGCAGCTCGTCGGCGTAGCGCGTGGCGAGCACGCGCGAGACGCGCTGCGACGGCGGCAGGGCTGAGTTGGCGCTCGCGACGATGCCGGCGAGCTCGGCGCCGCAGATCACGACCCGCGTGCCCGGATCGACGATGTAGTGGCCGAACTCCTCGGCCTTGTTCATCGCGTTGACCGGCACGACCACGGCGTCGGCCCGCAGGATCGCGTGGTACGCGACGACGAACTGCGGGCAGTTCTGCATGAACAGCGCCACGCGGTCGCCGCGCCGCACGCCCTGCGCCTGCAGCCAGCCGGCGAGCGCCTCGGCCTCGGCCAGCAACGTGGCGTAGGACTTCCCGCGGCCGAAGTACAGCGTCGCCGCCTTCGCGGGATAGCGCGCGGCCGAGAACGCGAGGTTCGTCCACAGCGAGGTTTCAGGCACCGTCAAGGTGCGCGGCAGCCGCTTCGGCCAGAACTTGAAATGCGGACGATCGGGCGGGACCTCGCCGGCGTTGGTGTCGATGACGGCGGGATCGATGTGCGACAGGGCCGCGTCGTGGGCGAGGTGGGCCGAGGCGCCGGCGGGCGTGATCGGAGCGGCGGACATGGCGGACGTGGCGGGAACGACTGGAGTGACGGGAGTGACTGGACTAATGGCCATTACGGATCCTTTTGCACGCATGTCGGCGGTATACATGCACTTGATTGCCAGCCTACTTCCGTCGCCGCCCCAAGACCATAGTGCGAGCCCCGAGCAGGGTTGTCACAGGCGGGACAGCGCCTGCACAGCCTGCATCGTCCGAAAATTGCTTGTGGAGCCCCACCGCCTCCGCGCCCGCGCACCCATGTCCACCACGCTGACCCGCGACCCAGGAGCCTCGAGCGACACACCGTCCGCCGCCCTGCCCTGCGTGCTGGACATCGAGGCCTCCGGTTTCGGCCGCGGCAGCTACCCGATCGAGATCGGTTTCGTGCTGCCCGACGGCAGCGCCTATTGCACGCTGGTGCAGCCCGACGCGAGCTGGACGCACTGGGACGGCGACGCCGAACGCATCCACGGCATCTCGCGCTCGCTGCTGCAGCGCCACGGCCGCAGCGCCGCCGAGGTCGCCGCCGAGCTCAACCAGCGCTTGGCCGGCCGCGCCGTCTATTGCGACAACTGGGCCCATGACTACGCCTGGCTCGCCCGCCTGTTCGACTCCGCGGCCGTCAGGCCGACCTTCCAACTGCGCCACCTGCGAGAGCTGATGAGCGAGAACGCGGCCGAACTCTTCGACGACACCCGCGAGATCGTCGCCCGCAACCTGCAACTGCGACGCCACCGCGCGAGCAGCGATGCGCGCGTGCTGCAGCTGAGCCTGGCCAAGGTCTGGCGCAACGCGACGCCGGATTGACGCCCCTCAGCCGGAAGGCGGAGGCGGGTGCGGCTCGACCGCGGCAGGGTGAACCGTCAGGCTCGGCGTGCTCGATGAGATCGATGCGATCGATGCGCTCGATGCCATCGGCGCGGTTGGCATCGTCGGCACGGCTGGCGTGGCCGCAGTGGACGGCGCGGCGGACGGTTCGTCGGGTGTCGCCGACATCCCAGACATCCCAGACATCCCAGACATCCCAGACATCCCAGACATCCCCGGCATTTCCGGCATCCCCGGCATCGACGGTGCCGACGCGTCCGTCGCCGGTGTCGGCGGAACGCGGGCCAGCGCCGTCATCAGGTCGCGGCGGCTCGCCGGCTTGTCGATCCGTGCGTCGAACACGCCGGCCATGGCCGTGTCGTCGAGGTCGCTGAACGCCGACACGAGGATCAGGCACGTCTTCTCGTGGCGACCGCCCGGCTCGCGCAGGCGCAAGGCGACCTCGTAGCCGGTCAGGTCCGGCATCTGCATGTCGAGCAGGATGGCGTGGTAGTCGCGCGCCTGCGCCTCGGCGAGGCCGGCGCTGCCGCTGTCGGCCTCGTAGACGTCGATGCCCAGAGCACGGATGACGTCCGCGATCGCGCGCCGTGCGTCGTTCGAATCGTCGACCACCAGCACGGGCAGGCGCGCCTCGATGTGCCGCGGCGCGTCGACCAAGCCCTCGATGCCGTCGGCGATCGGCACCTCGACGACGATGGACGTGCCCTGACCGAGCTGCGAGCTGACACGGATCTCGCCACCCATCAGGTCGACGAGGCTGCGCACCACCGCCAGCCCGAGCCCGCTGCCCTCGGCCATCGCCGCGGTCGCCGGCGACCGGTAGAACGGCTCGAACAGGCGCTCGAGCGCGGCGGGCTGGATGCCGACGCCGGTGTCGGCGATCTCCAGCCGCAACAGGCTCGTGTCCTCCAGCAGCTGGGCGTGGATCGAGATGCCGCCGCGCTCGGTGTACTTGACCGCGTTGGTGAGCAGGTTGTCGATGATCTGGCGCAGCCGCGCCGGGTCGGAGTAGATGCGTCGGCTCAGGTCGGGGTCGGGATCCCAGTGGACGTCGAGGTTCTTCGAGGCCAGCGCCTCCTCGACGTCGCGCAGCGCGGTATCGACGAGCTTGTCGAACTGGAAGCCGCGCACGCGGGTCTCGAGCCGGCCGGAGGACATCTTCGCGAAGTCGACCAGGTCGCTGATGCGCCCGCGTAGCGAGCGCGTGCTCTCCTTCAGCCGCGTGAACGCCGGGTCACGCGCATCGACGCGGCCGCGCGACTCGATGACGTCCATCGTGCTCCAGATCGATTGCAGCGGCGTCAGCAACTCGTGGCTCAGCATGCCGAGGAAGCGCGCCTTGTCGCGCGCGACGTTCTCCGCCCGTCCGCGCTCGGCCTCCGCCACTTCGGCGAGGTGCTCGGCACGCCCGCGGATCGCGCGCTCGCGCCGCGCGACCAGCACCCACTGCAGGGCGAACGCCATCACGAGCACCAGCAGGACCACGATGATCGCGAACGCCATCAGCACCTGGCGCCGCACGTCCTCCACCTCGTCGAGGAACACCGCGGACATCGACTGCCGCTCGCGCGCCTGCTGCCCCTGCTGCGCCAGCGCGTCGATCACCTGCTGCGTCTGCGCGCGCGCCTGGGCGACCGCGCGCGGCGGATCGACCGTGCCGGGCTTCACGGCGCCCAGCGTCGCGCCGAGACGGACCGCCGCGTCGCCGTACGCGGCCGCCTGCTCCGCCGGCAGTACGTCCGACAGCGTGATCTCGCGTCGCAAGGCATCGGAGCGCAACCCGAAGCGCCGCACGTCGACATCGAACTCGTTCGCGCCCGGCGGCCCCGACGCCGACGCCGAGGCGGCCGCCAGCGCGGACGCGGACGACAGATCCCACTTCAGCGCCAGCGCGGCCTCAACCGCGGCGCCGTGCAGTGACCAGTAGCGCTCGAAGCGGTGCACGGTGGTGTCGAACTCGACGCTGGACCGATGGAGCCGGTTCTGCAGCAGGTCATAGGCGAAGTACGCCAGGTACAGCGCCAGCGCCACGACGAAGGCCATGAACCAGGGGGTCGCCACCCTCCACCAGGCCGCGATCCGCGCACCCGAGCCCGAGCCCGAGCCCGAGCCCGCGCCCGAACGCGGGCGCGCCCGGCGCTCGATGCCGGGGGGCGTTTCGACGGTGACGGGCTCGGTCTGCAACTGAACACTCCAGGATTCGCGGCCGACCCACGGCGGTGGCGCGGTCTCGGACCCGGCTCGGGTCGACCCACGAATCGTTCTGGATGATACGGGGCGACCCCGACGGTCCACCCGCGCCGATTGCCCGTTTATCGGCCTGTTTGCCACCGGGAGTTCCGCCGCACTGAGCGTAACGTGGAGGCCTGAAAAGGGAGACCGTCGTGAACGCCAACGAATCCGCCGAACCCGTCGACCGGACGGTGTCCGGTTCGTCGAACCCGCCGTCGGGCACCGCCGCCGATCGTGGCGCGGTGTCCGCCGCCCCGCCCGCGCGCACTGCGCCGGCCGCATTCGCCACGCCCGACGCGCCGTCCGCCATGGCCGGCGCGCTCGCCACCGCCCTCGCCCGGGCCATGCTGGAAGGCCGACAGGCGCACTCGCCCGCCTCCACCGCGCCCCCGATTCCCGCCGCACCAACCCCAGTCATCGCCGACCCCGGCGCCGCCGACCTGCCGTCCCCTGCCGCAGCGCCCCTCTCGAACGTCGAGCCCACGCCTGCGCACGAAGCGGCTCTAGCACCGGAGCGATCGCACGAATCCCTGCACGAAGCGGATCCCCGCTCCATGCTGAAAGGCGTGACGCACCCCGCCACGTCGCCGGCCACCGCGCGTGCGGCTCACGACGAGCTGCTCGCCGGCCTCGGGCGGCGCTTCCGCGGCGCCACGCTCAAGCTCGACTTCGAGCTGAGCGCGACCATCACGCGCCAGCTCTTCCGACGCGACTTCGTCTACGTCTCGCAGCAGCTCCACGCGCTCGAAGCGAGTCGCCGCGTGCAGGGGCTCGATCGCAAGGTCCTGAACGACGCGCTGATCGCCGTGGAGCGCCATGGCGAATTCGTGAAGACCCTGTTGAAGCAGACGACCGCCGAGGCGACGACATTGATCGCGCTCCACGGCTACGCCGATGCCCAGGTCGAGTTCACGCCGCCGGCGCGCCTGCAGGCGACGATCATCAGCCCCTACGCGCGCGCCTACATCGATCTGCTGCGCCTGGCCGACGACGCCCTGACGCAACTCGATCGCGCGTGGCTGCTCGGCCTGCTCGATCCCGCCACCAAGGCCCATCGCGCGGCCGACTGCCGCAAGGCACTCCAGGGGTTCAAGGAGGTCGTGCGACAGCAACGCCATGTCGTCGGCGAGCAGGTGCGCGAGGTGAACGCGGCGCGGCGACTGAAACGCGACGAAGGCGCGGATCCTCTCGACACGTCGCGTGCGACCGGGATGCGCCGGACGATGGCGGACGCCATCGGCGACGGCGATGCGCCTTCACGCCCGGAACGCCCGGAACGCCCGGGGCTGGCCGACGCCTATCGCCCGGCGAAAGAGGTGCACGCGGTGGCGGGCGAGCCACTGGACGACAGCGGCGTGCCGTGAAGCGCCGCATCGGGGGCCGGCAAGCACGAATCGCGATGCGCGGTCGGCGTGCGCCTGCATGCGTGCGCTGATCGCGACCGAGTGCTCGACTCATCCAGGCCGTGACGAACAACATGATCGCGGCTGCGGCGGCAATGACGCCGCGCCGCGATTTCGTCGAGATGCCGAGCGCGGATGCCTCGTGGAGTCGCTGCACTCAACACTTGTCACGCATCGTGTGCGATGTGCGATGTGCGATGTGCGATGTGCGATGTGCGATGTGCGATGTTGCGTGTTGCGCGTTGCGCGTGTGGAACGTGGCGTGTCGCGCGTCGCGTGTTCGGTATCACAAACCGTCTGGCGCCGGCGCTCCACGCGCAGCGCGGAAACCGGCAACGCGCGGCCGCCGTCGTCAGTCCTCGCAAGCCCTCGCGACGCCGGCCAGCATCGCGCCGTCGTGGAGATCGAGGCGGCCGCTTCGCACGTCGCCTTCGACGCGGGCGCCCGCTGCGAGCGTCAGCTTGCCGCGGGTCGAGATGACGGCACCGCCGCCGCTGTCGGCGACAGCCCCGCAGACGTAGACGTCGCCCGACGCGACCAGCCGGCCTGCGAGGCTGGCGCCGGCGCGGATCACGACCGGCCCTGCGGTGCAGTGCACGTTGCCGACGATGTCGCCCGCCAGGAGCAAGGCGCGGCACCGGAGATATCCGCGCACCACGGCGCCTGCCGGTACGACGAGGGCGTCGGACAACAGCAGCGGTGACGGCGATGCCATCGAACGCGCCGACGGCAGCGGCGGCGACGTCCTGGCCGACGAGATCGCCGACGCGGTCGGCGGATTGTTGGCTCCCGACGGGGCCGGCGATCTCGCGCGGTGGGGGGTCGACGATTCAGCCGAACGGTCGAATGTCGTCAATGCGGGGCCGATCGAGAACGCTGCGCTCACGAGCCCGGCGTCGACACGTGACCGGTCGGTCGGCGCGTTCGGTGGCCGCGCTGCGTTCGCCTGCGGCACCGACGTGCGCGGCTCAGCCTCGAAAGCCGTCACGGAGTCGAAGGAATCAAAGGCGTCGGACAGCGATCGCGAAGCGATGGGCGCTTCGCTGGATGATGTCGATGTCGATGTCGATGTCGATGTGGATGTCGATGCGGCAGGCGGAACGCGCGAGGCGCTACGGGCCAGCGACTGCAAAGGCGTGCCGTTCGCGCCGCCGGCGCCTTTTCCCGAGCGCGCGTAGCGTCCGCTGCGATCCCCCGCGATCCGTGCCACCAGCGCTCGTCGTTCGCGGGCGTCGGCGATGCTCGCCGTGGAGATGGGAAGGTCGGGGGTCAGGTCGAGATCCAGGTCGCTCACGGAACGCTCCCGCTGCAGGCTGCCGCGTTGGCGGACGGTGTGGAACCGGCGCAGCCGCGGTCGAGGCACGCGGATGCCCGTGCGGACGCGGACGCGTAGGCGGAGGCAGCCCCGGCTCGCGTCATCGATGACGGGCTGCGCGCGACACGCGGTGCCGGAACGATGACCGGGGCGACAGCTGCCACGAGGGTCGAGGGGGGCGCGGACATGCTCGTCGTCTCGACCGCCGTGGGAGGCCAAGTCTCGCGCCCCGACGCGCGTGCGGCGCCGTCGCCACTCGGGGCGCGCAACGCCAGCGGGACGTCCGTCGCCACGCCGACCGTCGGCCCGAATTGATATACGGATGCGCCCACGGCCAGGCCAACAAGGCCACCGAGCAGGCCCATGATCAGCACGCGCCACGACCGCGCAGCGGTGAACGCCTGAATCAACACACGCCCCGGCGCATGGCGCGACCCTGACGTCGCGGGACTGGCAGTTGCATCCCCGACCGCCGCCTCGGACGAGCCCGTCATCGTGGGCATGGCGAGCGCGCAGCGGTCGAACGCCGGGCCGAATCCGAATCCGGGCCCGAAGCCGACGAGGGACGTGCTTTTCGCGCCTCGGCCGCGGAGCGCCGCAGGATCGCGACGTCGACTGCGCTCGGAGTGGCCATCGGGCTCGAGCCACGCGTCGCGCCGCGCGGGCCCGTCGCTCCGATCGACCGGGGAGACATCGTCGCCGTCGTCGGGTTCGTCGTCGCACACCGTCGGCAGCCAGTCGCCGTGCGCGGCTCGCCACGCGCGGGGCGGGTCGGGAAATCGGTTCGGGGAGGGGCGGACGCTGCGGCGAAGGTCGGACATGGACGAAGAGGATCCGGTGGCGGCCGATGCTGGCCGGCGCGCGCCGGGCCAGCCCCGGTGCGCGAACGCATCGATGTTGCGCCCGGTGTCGGCCAACTCAGCCGGCAGAAAGGCCCGGAAATCGAGCAATCGGCGCAGGAGGCGGATTGATCGGGGTTCGGCGCGCCCGATCCGCGATGACCGCGCGCGGGCGCAGGGCTTGCCGCTCCGGGCGATGCCCGCCTCGCCGCCTCTCGACGCTCCGCCCCGCCACCGCCTGCGCATCGGCACGGCCGGCTGGAGCCTTCCGCGCGAGGTCGCCGAGTCGTTTCCCGGCGACGGCCCGCAACTGGCGCGCTATGCCGGCGTGCTCGACGGCGTGGAGATCAACTCGTCCTTCTACCGCAGCCACCGGCCGCAGACATGGGCGCGCTGGGCCGCGACGACGCCGGCGCATTTCCGCTTCTCGGCCAAGGTGCCGCGCGCGATCACGCACGACGCGCGCCTGCGTGACGCGCGCGAACCGCTGCAGCGCTTCCTCGACGAGGCGGGCGCGCTCGGCGACAAGCTGGCCGTCGTGCTGGTGCAATTGCCGCCGTCGCTCGCGTTCGATGCGCGCGTGGCCGGCGAGTTCTTCCGCGCGGTGCGCGCGTCGTACGCGGGCGGCGTGGTGTGCGAGCCGCGGCACGCGAGCTGGTTCACGGCAGAGGCGGAGCGATCGCTTGTCGACGGGCGCATCTCGCGCGCGGCGGTCGACCCGCCGCCGTTCGAGCCGGCGTCGCAGCCGGGTGGGTGGCAAGGCGACGGCCATGACCATCGCGGCGCGGTGCGCTACTACCGCTGGCACGGTTCGCCGCGTGTCTATTGGTCGCGCTACGCGCTCGACTGGCTGCGGCAACGCGAACAGGAGATCGTGCGGGCTGCCGGCGCCCCAGACGCCTGGTGCATCTTCGACAACACCGCGGCGGGCGCGGCGATCGTCAACGCCCTCGAGCTGAAGGCGTTGCGCGACGGCGGGGCGTGATCGTGGCCGATCGCGCGCCGACGTCGCCGTCGATCAGAGGCTCTTCAGGATCTCGGCGCGCTTCGCCTCGTACTCGGACTTGGTGATCAGGCCCTTGTCGTAGAGGCGCTTGAGCGTCGACAGGCGCTGCTCGGCGTCCGGCACCGCGGGTGCGGCCGGGGCCACGACGGCCGGTGCCGGCGGCGCCGCGGGCGCGACGACGGCCGGAGCG
>JASLEM010000456.1 GCA_030151165.1 Burkholderiaceae bacterium | reverse complement strand
GCGACTGGATGCCGTGGCTGCTCGGCCTGCTGGCCGTCGCCGTGGCCGGCATCGCGGCGCTGCTGTGGAAGCTGCGCCAGCAGAACCGCATCGCGCACAGCGACTGGTTCAACCAATCCCAGTTGGGCACGTTGCCGCCCGCCGCGCCCGAACCCGCGCCGGCCCCGCCGGTGGAAGCGCCCGTGGCTGCACCCGCCGTCGACCTGCGCGAACGCGCGGCCGCCGCGGCGCCCAGCGAGCCGGCGTATCCCGACCTCACGCTCAACGACGAGGACGACACCGACGCCCGTGGCGCCACCGCCTACGTCGACCAGACCGCCACGCGTCCGCTCGACCGCCAGGCGATGGCCGCGATGATGGCGTCCGAGGCCGCGCCGCGCGAGCTGTCGGTCGAGGAGCTGCTCGACCTGGAGCAGCAGGCCGATTTCTTCATCGCGCTGGGCCAGGAGGATGCGGCCGTCGACCTGCTGATGTCGCACCTGCGCAGCGCCGGCGGCCAGAGCCCGCTGCCGTACACCAAGCTGCTCGAGATCTATCGCCGCCAGGGCGACCGCGCCGCCTACGAGCGCACGCGCGCCCGCTTCAACCGTCGCTTCAACGCCTACGCGCCCGACTGGGACACCGGCCCGTCCGCCGGCCGCACGCTGGAGGACTATCCCGAGACCATCGCGCTGGTGCAGGCCGCGTGGCCGTCGCCGATCGACGCGATGGCGGTGCTCGAGGGCCTGCTGTTCAAGCGCGACGACACGAGCGAGCTGTTCGACCTGCCGGCCTACCGCGACGTCCTGGTGCTGTACTCGCTGGCGCGCGACCTGTGGCAGCAGGGCGGCGGCGCCGCCGGCACGCCGGTCGACGTGCTGCTGCCGCTGGACGACCCGTACGGCACGTCGCACACGCCGTATCCGTCGGCCACCGAGATCAACGAGCTCGACCTGCCGCTGGAAGTCGCTGCGCTGCCCGACGCGCACGGGACGCCGGACGACTTCGCGCCCACGCGCATGGCCGGGGGCCTCGACCTCGAGATCCCGAACCTGCCCGACCTGGAGGTCGAGGATCACGCGACCCGCAGCGGTTTCGGGGACGGCGTCCATGCCACGCTCGACGCGCTGAGCCTCGCACCGATCGAGGCGACGAAGCCGCCGCCGTCGCCGCTCGACTGGGACACGACCAAGCCGTCGCCGGACGACATCCCGACCAAGCGCTGATCCGTCGCGGACGGCGCGTCGAACGAAGAACGGGGCCTCGCGCCCCGTTGGTTTTTGGCGCGCGCGCGGGCTCAGAGCGACTTCAGGCGCTCCAGGGCGGCGGCGAGCGTCGCCTCCTTCTTCGCGAAGCAGAAGCGGATCACGCGCATGTCCGGCGCGGTCTCGTAGAAGGCCGACATCGGGATCGCGGCGACGCCGACCTCGGTCGCGAGCCACTCGCAGAACGCGAGGTCGGGCTGGTCGGAGATCGCCGAATAGTCGACGCACTGGAAGTAGCTGCCCTCGCACGGGAGCAGGCGCAGGCGCGTCGGCGCGAGGCCGTCGCGGAAGCGGTCGCGCTTGGCCTCGTAGAACGGCGCGAGCGACTGCCAGTGCGACGGGTCGGCCAGGAACGCGGCCAGCCCGTGCTGCATCGGCGTGTTGACCGTGAACACGTTGAACTGGTGCACCTTGCGGAACTCGCGCATCAGCGCCGCGGGCGCGGCCACGTAGCCGACCTTCCAGCCGGTGACGTGGAAGGTCTTGCCGAAGCTCGACACGACGATGCTGCGCTCGGCGAGCTCGGGCAGGCCGGAGACGCTCGCGTGCGCCACGCCGTCGAACACCATGTGCTCGTAGACCTCGTCGGACAGCACCAGCGCCTGGGTCGGCCGCAGCAGTTCGGCGAAGCGCGCGCGCTCCTCGCTCGTCCACACCGTGCCGCTCGGGTTGTGCGGCGTGTTGACGATGACCATGCGCGTGCGCGGCGTCAGCGCGCGGGCGAGGGCGTCGAAGTCGGGGCGCCACGTGCCCGGGGTCAGCGGCACGCGCACGGTCGTCGCGCCGGCGAGCGTGATGGACGGCCCGTAGCTGTCGTAGCAGGGCTCGAGCACGACGACCTCGTCGCCGGGATGCACCAGCGCGAGGATCGTCGAGAGGATGCCTTGCGTCGCGCCGGCGGTGATCGTGATCTCGTGGTCGGCGTCGTAGCGGTGGCCGGTCGTCAGCGCGATCTTGTCGGCGACGGCCTGGCGCAGCGCCGGCACGCCGGTCATCGGCGGGTACTGGTTGTGGCCGGCGCGCATGGCCGCGGCGACGGCGCCGACGAGCGTCGGGTCGCAGTCGAAATCCGGGAAGCCCTGGCCGAGGTTGATCGCGCCGGTCTTCACCGCGAGCGCGGACATCACGGTGAAGATCGTCGTCCCGACGGCGGGCAGGCGGCTGCGGCCGCCCAGCAGCGTCGCGGCAGCGGCGAACGGGGGCGTTTCAGAGTTCATAGTTCTCTCCTTCGGACTCGCCACCGAGCGCGCGCAGCAGCAGCGGGCGGGTCAGGCGGTCGGACAGCAGCTCGGCGAAGGTCAGCACGTAGCCGCGCAGGTAGGCGCCGCGGCGGAACGCGACGCGCGTGGTGTTGCGGCCGAACAGATAGCCGGCGGGCCGGCTCACGAGCTCGCCGCCGGGCGGATCGTCGCGCACCGCCATCTCGGCGACGATGCCGATGCCGAGCCCCGACTTCACGTAGGTCTTGATGACGTCGGAATCGATCGCCTCGAGCGCGATGTTCGGCTTGAGGCGGCGCTGCGCGAACGCGGCGTCGATGCGCTTGCGGCCGGTGAACGACGGGTGGTACGAGATCAGCGTCTCGCCGGCGAGCTGCTCGAGCGTGATCTTCTCGATCTCGGCCAGCGGGTGGTCGGCGCGCATCACGATCACGTGCTCCCACTCGTAGCAGGGCAGGGAGACGAGATCCTCGGGCTCGGAGAGCGACTCCGTCGCGAGGCCGATGTCGGCGGTGCCGTCGAGCAGCATCTGCACGACCTGCGCCGGCGAGCCCTGGTGCAGGCTCACCTGCACCTTCGGGAAGCGCCGGCGCAGTTGCGCGACCGGCTCGGGCAGGACGTAGCGCGCCTGCGTGTGGGTGGCGGCGATCGAGAGCGTGCCGGCGTCCTGCTTGGAATACTCCTCGCCGATGCGCTTCATGTTCGCGACCTCGCGCAGGATCACGTCGATCGCCTTGAGCACTTCCTGGCCCGGCTCGGTGACGCGGCGCAGGCGCTTGCCGTGGCGCACGAAGAGATCGACGCCGAGCTCTTCCTCGAGCTCGAGGATGGCCTTCGAGATGCCGGGTTGCGACGTGAAGAGGGCCTTCGCGGTCTCGGTCAGGTTGAGGTTGCGGCGCACCGCCTCCTGCACGAATCGGAACTGGTGCAGGTTCATGTGCCGGTGAAGTCGTGGGGATCGGGGTCGAAGTGCCGGCCGAGGCCCGCGAGGTCGAGCGCAGCGTCAGCGAGCGCCGCGATCACGCGCGCGGTCTCGCCGACGGCGTCGTGCAGCGTCCACGCGATGCCGTTGTGCGCGGCGCGCAGCGCCTCGACCTGCGCCGGCACGTCGCGCCGCACGTGGCCGCCCGCGCCGAGGAACAGCGGCACGATGTCGACGCGCGTGCAGCCGAGGCCGGCCAGCTCGTAGCCGACGGTGGCGAGGTCGGGCGACATCAGCTCGAGGAACGCGAGGCGCACGAGCGTCTCGGGCGACTTCATGTGCGCGCGCCGCGCCGCGGCCTCGAAAGGCGCGGCCCACGAGGGGTCGCGCGCGCCGTGCGCGAGCAGCACCAGGCCGCGGATCGTCATGCGGGTCCTCCGTCCAACGGGTTCATCGATACCTCACCAGCCATGCGAACGCCGACATCGAGAGCAGCAGGTAGACGACGCTCGGCACCGACGCGGCGACCCACGGCGTCCAGTCGTGCAGCAGCCCGAGGTGGCCGACGACGTTGTTCAGCAGCACGAAGCTGATGCCCAGCATGATGCCGCCGAACACCTTGACGCTCACCCCGCCGGCGCGCGCATGCAGGTAGGCGAACGGCAGCGCGAGCGCGACCATCACGAGGCAGGCGAACGGGTACAGCACGCGCTTCCAGAACTGGATTCGGTAGGTCTGCGACGCCTGCTCCTGCTCTGCCAGGTGGGTGCTATAGCGCCACAGGTCGACGGCGCCCATGCTCTGCACCGGCAGCACCGCGGCCGCCGCGACGGAGGCGTTGAGCGTCGTCGCCCAGGTCATCTGCGGCACTTCCTTCTGCTCGACGTGCGGCTCGCTCGTGGGCGTGCGCGGGAACCACGTCGTCTCGGTGACCTGCTGCAGCGTCCACTCGTGGATGGTCTTGGTGCGCGGCACGACGGCGTGCTCCGCGTAGAGGCTGCGCACCTCGCGGCCGTTGCTGTCCATCTCGAAGATGCGCACGCCGGTCAGCTCGCCGTCCTTGCCGACGCCGCGCACGTTGACCGTGATGCTGCGGTCGCCGTCGGCGTCGGTGCGGTGCTCCTTGAGCCACGCGCCGGTGCGCCCGATCGCCAGCCCCATGCCGAAGCGCGCCTTGAGGAAGGCCGCGGCCTGCTCGCTGTGCGGGGTGACGTACTCGCCGAGCCCGAAGGTCAGCGCCGCGAACAGCAGGCCGATCACGCCGAGCAGGCCCAGCGCGCGGCCGGGGCCGAGGCCCGCCGTGCGCAGGATCGTGAACTCGGACGACTGCGCGAGCCGCGCCATCGAGTAGATCGTGCCGATCAGCACCGCGATCGGGAACAGCTCGTAGACGTGGCCCGGCTGCTCCAGCAGCGTCGCGAGCGCGGCCGCCTTGAGCGTGTAGGCGTTGCGGCCGACGCGGCTCATCTCGTCGACGAAGTCGATGAAGAAGAAGAGGGCGATGAACGCGACGGTGACGAAGAACACCGACCAGAAGACGTCGCGGTAGAGGAGGTTGCGGACGGTCTTCATCGGTTGCCCCGGCCCAGCAGCAGCTTCAGCGGATGGATCACCGTCGCGTGCTCGCGCCACCAGATCAGCCCGATGCCGACGACGAAGGCGATGCCGTGCAGCCCCACCAGCGCGACGACGATGTTGACCCGCCCGTTGCCGACCCAGGCCTGCGAGAGGTTCAGCAGGTTGTAGTAGATGACGAACGCGAGCAGCGCGAACACCAGGCTCCAGTTGCTCGCGCGGCGCGGGTTGGTGGCCGACAGGCTGATCGCCATGAACAGCAGGTTGGTCGCGCCCAGGATCAGGCCGAGGCGCCACGTGAGCTCGCCCATGTAGGCCGGGCCGCCGCCGATCAGCAGGTCGGCGGTGTCGACCGCGCGCGGCGACGGCGCGCCCGACGGCCCGCCGCTGCTCTCGCCGGCGTGCACGCTGTAGTGCTCGAACTCGACGTGCGTGTGTTCGCCGGTGGTCTTGTCGGTCTGCTGCATGTGGCCCGAGTCCAGCACCAGGAAGCGGTCGTTGCCGACGTTCTGCAGCTTGCCCGACTGCGACACCGCCACCGACTCCTTGGTGCCGAGGTCGTTCATGATGAACACGTTGCGCCCGCCGCCCACCGCGGCACTGGCGGCCTTCTCGACGAAGAACACGCGGTGGCCGTCGGCCGAGGTCTGGAACTGGCCGGGCGAGGCGCGCAGCACGTCGGCGCGCTGCTCGAAGCGCTGGCGCAGGTCGTTGTACTGGCCGTAGCTCCACGGCCAGACGAACAGCATGAGGCCGGCGATCAGCACGATCACGGGCCAGCTCGTCACAAGCACAGGGCGGATGAAGCGCGCGAGGCCGATCCCGCTCGAGAACCAGATCGCCATCTCGCTCTCGCGGTACATGCGCCCGAGCGTGATGATCACGCCGACGAACAGCGACAGCGCGAGGATGGTGGGCAGCGACTGCAGCGCGAGCAGCGTGAAGACGAAGAACACGTCCTGCGCCGCCACCGCGCCGTTGGCGGCGAGGCCCAGCGTGCGGATCACCATGTTCGTCATGAAGATGGTGAGCAGCACCATCAGCGTCGCGCCGAAGCTGCGCGCCAACTCCTTGCGGACGGTCGAATCGAATAACATCGACCGATTATCTCCAATCGAGCCAACGAGCCTACTATGGACTTTCAAACCCTGGCCCTGCCC
>JASLEM010000443.1 GCA_030151165.1 Burkholderiaceae bacterium | reverse complement strand
GGCGCCCTTGCGGGTGACGAACACGTCCTGGCCGAAGTGGCGCTCCTGCTGCACATAGTTGTGGTGGCAGTTCACCGCCTCGACATGGGCCTCGAAGGGCTTGGTGATGACTGAGCGCACCGTGGCGATCAGATTGGCCATCATCACCTCGCGGTTCTTCATCGCGAACTTCTGGGCCCAGGACACGCCGCGCACATAGTCGCCGAAGTACTGGGCACCCTCCTCGAAGTAGGCCAGGTCCCTGTCCGGCAGGTTGCGCATATTGCGTTCCGCGTCCTTCTTGGCCAGTTCGATGAAGTGCGTGCCGATGGCGTTACCCACGCCGCGCGAGCCCGAGTGCAGCATGAACCAGACGAAGCCCATCTCGTCGAGGCAGACCTCGATGAAGTGGTTGCCGGTGCCCAGCGTTCCCAAGTGTTTGCGGTTGTTCGTGTTCTTCAGGCGCGGGTGCAGCTCGCACAGCGCCTCGAACTCGTCCACCAGCGTCGCCCAGACCTGGTCCACCGTCTCGGGCGGGTTCTCCCAGCTGCCGGGGTCACGGCCGCGGTGCTTGGGCGCCGAGCCGTGCGGCACGGCCTTCTCGATGGCCGAGCGCAGCGGGCCGAGGTTGTCGGGCAGGTCTTCGGCGCGCAGCGTGGTCTTCGCGGCCATCATGCCGCAGCCGATGTCCACGCCCACGGCGGCCGGGATGATCGCCCTGAGCGTCGGGATGACGGAGCCGACGGTCGCGCCGATGCCCAGGTGCACGTCGGGCATCGCCGCGATGTGCCGGAAGACGATCGGCAGCCGCGCCGCGTTCGTCAGTTGCTGGCGCGCCTCGTCCTCGACGGGCACGCCGCGCGTCCACATCTTCAGTGGCACGCCGCCGGGGATGTCCTCGTGGTGGTAGTGCTGATCGTGTTCCATGATGTCTTCTTCCCTGTCCTGTTGTTCTCTTGCCTTGCGTTCATCGACGCCCGGCCCGGATGGCCCGCCACGCCGTGAGGCGTTCGAGCACCGCCTCGAGGCGTCGGCGTTCCGCGGCCTCGAGCGGCGCGCGCCTGATCTTGCGGACGAACCATTGGTACATGTATCCCGAGCGAAAGAAATACGGCCGGCATTCGAGAAAGCACAGCACGTTTTCCACGGTCTCGCGCTCGCCTTCGGCGATCCGTTCGGCCAGGTTCTCGCCTCCACCGGGAAACGACAGTTCGTCATACCGCCGATGGAAGTCGGCGGCGGCCGCCAGCCAGCGCGCGTGATGCTCCACACTCGCGTTGCGCGATCGGCAGGTCTCGTCGATGCGTGCACGCAGGCTGTTGATCGTCGCGGCATTCGCGGCCATCTGGCGCTTGATGCGATCGGATTTCACGGCCTGCCTCGTGGTCGCGGTTGTTTCGATGTCCTTGCCGCTTGCAACGGCCGTGCCAACGACGCCGCCGGGTGGTGACTTCTCCGGCAAGTCGTTGATCCAGAACGGAAACATCGGAGATCTCCGATCGGGCGATGGCGCGGCTGCCTCGACGAGATGGCTGCGGATCTAGAATATTGGCTAGCAATCTAGCCAGTCATCATGCACAAGAAAACCGTCGTCATCGGCTTCCTCGGCACCCAGCTCGACTCCGGCAACGGTGCCGGGCGGTGGGAGAAGTGGCGGCCGACGGTGTCGCTGGCGCAGCACGAGGACGCGGTGGTGGATCGGCTCGAGCTGCTCTACACGCCGCGCCATCTCGCGCTCGCCGAGCAGCTGAAGCGCGACATCGCCACGGTGTCGCCCGAGACCGAGGTGAACCTCGTCGAGATGGCGATCGACGATCCGTGGGACTTCGGCGAGGTCTACGGCACGCTGTACGACTGGATGCGCGACTACCGCTTCGACCCGGCGCGCGAACAGTACTGGGCGCACATCACGACGGGCACCCACGTCGCGCAGATCTGCATGTTCCTGCTGGTCGAGTCGCGCCAGGTGCCCGGCGTGCTGCTGCAGACCTCGCCGCCGAAGAAGCAGGCGCGCGGCAACCCGGGCAGTTTCGCGCTGATCGATCTCGACCTTTCGCGCTACGACGTGCTCGCGCGCCGCTTCGACGCCGAGCAGAGCGACGCGCTGCAATTCCTCAAGAGCGGCATCGCGACGCGCAACAAGCGCTTCAACGCGCTGATCGAGGAGATCGAACGCGTCGCGCTGCGCTCGAAGGCGCCGATCCTGCTGACGGGGCCGACCGGTGCCGGCAAGTCGCACCTCGCGCGGCGCATGTTCGAGCTGAAGAAGTCGCGCCACCAGGTCAGCGGCGAGTTCGTCGAGGTCAACTGCGCGACGCTGCACGGCGACGGCGCGGCGTCGACGCTGTTCGGCCATCGCAAAGGCGCGTTCACCGGCGCCGTCACCGATCGCGCGGGGCTGCTGCGCACCGCGCACGAAGGCGTGCTGTTTCTCGACGAGATCGGCGAGCTCGGGCTCGACGAGCAGGCGATGCTGCTGAAGGCGATCGAGGACCGGCGCTTCTTCCCGATGGGCAGCGACCGCGAGGCCGCGAGCGACTTCCAGCTGATCGCCGGCACGAACCGCGACCTGCGCAGCGACGTCGCGGCCGGCCGCTTCCGCGACGACCTCTACGCGCGCATCAACCTCTGGTCGTACACGCTGCCCGGCCTCGCGCAACGCCCCGAGGACTTCGAGCCCAACATCGAGCACCTGCTCTTGCGCGCCGCCGCCGAGACGGGCCGCGCCGTGCGCTTCAACGCCGAGGCGCGGGCGCACTACCTGCGTTTCGCGCAGTCCTCCGGCGCGCAGTGGCGCGGCAACTTCCGCGACCTGTCGGCCAGCATCACGCGGCTCGCGACGCTGGCCGACGGCGGGCGCATCTCGAGCGCGCTGGTCGACGCCGAGATCCAGCGCCTCGAATGGCTGTGGGATCGCGGCCCCGCGCGCACGTCCGCATCCGCGGGCGAGGCCGTCGACCTCGCCGCGCTGCTGGGCGAGGAGGCGCTCGATGCGATGGACCAGTTCGACCGCCTGCAGCTCGAGGCCGTGGTGCGCGCGTGCCGCGCGGCGCGCACGCTGTCGGAAGCCGGGCGCGTGCTGTTCGACAAGTCGCGGCTGCAGCGCAGCGTCGTCAACGACGCCGACCGCCTGCGCAAGTACCTCGCCAAGAACGGGCTGAACTGGGACGCCGTCGTCGCCTGATCTCAGCCGGCCGCGCCGCGCCGACGCCGCCAGCGCGTCGCGAACACGACGACGATCACCAGCACGTTGAGCACGATGCTCGCGACGAGCAGCTGCGTCATGCGCGCCATCACCGCGTACGAGCTGTTCGACGCGTCCTGCATCTTCAGCAGGTCGCCGCGCAGGCTGTCCATCGACGCCGGATCGAGGAAGGCCGAGCGCACGAGCGCGAGCTTCGCGCCGTCGAACTCGAGCGTCGACACCTGGTTCTTCACGACATCCAGCGGCAGGTCGGCGGCGACGTCCGCCTGGCCGCACGTCACGTGCAGCGCCGCGTCCAGCCGGCCCGCGGGCACCGCGAAACGGTAGCCGATCGGCGACCGGGCGGCGTCCGCGGCGGCGAGGTCGATCGAGTCGCGGACGAACGCTTCGCCGTTGATCGAGACCGCGACGGCGCAGGCGGTGCCCGCCGCGGCGGCGCTCGCGGCCGCGGCCGGCGCCGCGTGCAGCGTGACGTCGACCCAGCCATGGTCGGCGGCGAGGATGTGGTCGCGGCGCGCCTCGACCGGCTCGGCGCGGCTGCACGCGGAGCAGGCGAGCGTGGCGAGAACGAGCAAGGCCTTGGCGAGGGCGTGCATGGCGTCGGTCAGGTCGTTGGGGTGGGTGTCATTGTGCCCACGGGCGCGGCCGCGCAACAGGGTCGCCGGCTAGCGCGACGAGGGCGACGACGGCGATGGATGCACAATCGCCCGACGAAAGGGAACCGCCATGCCTCGCTCGCCGCTCTCGCCGCTCCTGCCGACCCCGCCGCTGCCGATCTTCGGGCGCCCCTCGATCCGCTGGTTAGCCGCCGCCGCGATCGCCGTGGCGTGCACGTCGGCGGCGGCCGACGACGCGGCCGTCACGCCGTTCTCGTCGGCCGCGCCCGGCGACGCGCCGGCGGCCTGGAAGTTCGTCTCGCTGCCGCACAAGACGCCCACGAAGTTCACGGTGGTCGAGCTCGACGGCGCGAAGGTGCTGAAGGTCGAGGCCGACGACTCGTACGGCAACCTCGTGCACGCGGTGCAGGCCACGCCCGGCCCGCAGGCCTCGCTCGCGTGGCGGTGGCGCGTCGACAAGCTGCTCGACACCGCCGACCTGAAGACCCACGCCGGCGACGACTCCCCCGCGAAGATCTGCGTGTTCTTCGCGTTCGACGCCGCGAAGCTCGGGCTCGGCGAGCGCACCAAGCTGTCGCTCGCGCACTCGACGACCGGCCAGGACGTGCCGACCGAGACGCTGTGCTACGTCTGGGACAACAAGCTGCCCATCGACACCGGCCTGCCGAACGCGTTCACGAAGCGCATCCGCGTGATCGTGCTGCAGAGCGGCACGGCGAAGCTCGGCCAGTGGATCAGCGAGAAGCGAGACATCGTCGTCGACTACCAGCGCCTGTTCGGCGACGAGTCCGAAGGGAAGGTGCCCGCGATCACCGGCGTGGCCGTCGCGGCCGACGCGGACAACACGCACGGCCACGCGCTCGCGTATTTCGGGGACGTCACGCTGGCGCCCTGAGCCGCGCGCGGCGCGGGTCGCACCGCGCGGTCGAGCAGCCCGCGCCCTTCGAGTTGGGGGGCGTGCGCATGCGCACCGGCGATCCGCGCCCGATAAGCCCATCGGGCCCGCGATCGCGTTCGCGCGCAGGACTCGCGAATCGTGGCGAGCCGCTGGCGCGACAGGACGTTCGGCTCCCGCGAGCACGAGGGCCGCTCGCGATACGGCAGACCGTATCAGTGCCCGCCGGCCGCGCCGCCGGCCACGCCGAACGGCGGCTTGGTGAGCCATACGAAGCCGATCAGCAGCGCGAACAGCACGGCGATGCCCCAGAACACCTCGTTGGTGGCGATCATCGCGCCCTGTGCCTGGATCACGTTCTGCAACTGCGCGTAGCCGGCGTTGCCCGGCACGCCGGCCTGTGCCAGCCCGTCGAGGTAGGCCTGCGACGCGACCCCGTTCTGCGTGAGGTTCTCCGCCAGCCGCACGTCGTGGATCTGCGTGCGGTGATCCCACAGCGTCGTGACGATCGCCGTGCCCATGCTCCCCGAGAGCGTGCGGAAGAAGTTCGACAGCCCTGACGCCGCCGCCATGCGCTGCGGCGTGACGCCCGACAGCAGGATCTGGTTGATCGGGATGAAGAAGAACGCGACCGCGACGCCCTGCACCAGGCGCGGCACGAAGATGTGGCCGATCGAGGTGTCGAGGTTGAAGGTCGAGAACCAGTACGCCGTCGCGCCGAAGATGATGAACGCGAGGCTCGCGCCGGCACGCAGGTCGAAGCGCTGGATGTTCCTGCCCACGATCGGCGACACGATCAGTGCCAGGATGCCCACCGGCGCGGTCGCGATGCCGGCCCAGGTCGGCGTGTAGCCCATCACCGTCTGCAGCCACAGCGGCAGCAGCACCGTCATCGCGAAGAACGCCATGTAGCCGAGCGCCATCGCGATCGTGCCGTAGCGGAAGTTGGTCGTCTTGAAGAGCGAGAGGTCGACGATCGGGTGGTCGTCCGTCAGCTCCCAGATGACCAGGAACGTGATGCCGACGATCGCGACGACCGCCAGCGTGGCGATGACGTTCGAGTTGAACCAGTCGAGGTCGTTGCCGTTGTCCAGCATCAGCTGCAGGCTGCCGACGCCGATCACCATCGCGACGAGCCCGACGACGTCGATCGGCTGGCGCGCGGTCGGCGTGTCGCGCTTGTGCAGCAGCGTCCACGCGGTGAAGGCGGCGAAGATCCCGATCGGCGCGTTGATGTAGAAGATCCACGGCCACGTCGCGTTGTCGGTGATGTAGCCGCCCAGCAGCGGCCCGAAGATGGGCGCGACGACGACGGTCATCGACCACAGGGCCATCGCCATCCCGCGCTTGGCGGGCGGGTAGTTCTGCAGCAGCAGCGTCTGCGACAGCGGCACCATCGGCCCCGACACCAGCCCTTGCAGGAAGCGGAAGCCGACCAGCATCGGCAGGCTCGTCGCGAGCCCGCACAGTGCCGACGCGATGGTGAACAGCAGCACCGACACGACGAAGGTCTTCACCTCGCCGAAGCGGCGCGCGATCCAGCCGGTGAGCGGCACCACGATCGCCGCGGCGAGCCCGTACGACGAGATCACCCACGTGCCCATGTTCGGGCTGACCGCGAGGTTGCCGGCGATGGTCGGCACGGCGACGTTGG
>JASLEM010000416.1 GCA_030151165.1 Burkholderiaceae bacterium | reverse complement strand
CCGGCGTTGAACAGCGCGGACTCGATCACGCGCGACTGCGCGTTGCTGCGATAGAGCACCGCGATCTCGGACCGCGCCGTGCCCGCCCGATGCAGCTGCTGCGCCTCGTCGAGGAACCACTGCGCCTCGGCGAAATCGCTGGTCGACTCGAAGATGCGCACCGGCTCGCCCGGGCCCTGGTCGGTGCGCAGGTTCTTGCCCAGCCGCTTGGAGTTGCGGTCGATCAGGTGGTTGGCCGCGTCGAGGATGTTGCCGAAGCTGCGGTAGTTCTGCTCCAGCTTGACGACCTTGTCGACGCGGAACTCGCGCTCGAAGTCGGCCATGTTGCCCACCAGCGCGCCGCGGAAGCCGTAGATGCTCTGGTCGTCGTCGCCCACCGCGAACACCGCGCCGTGCGGCCCGGCGAACATCTTCAGCCACGCGTACTGCAGGCGGTTGGTGTCCTGGAACTCGTCGACGAGGATGTGCTGGAAGCGGTGGCGATAGTGCTCGCGCACGGCCTCGTTGTCGCGCATCAGCTCGTAGGCGCGCAGCAGCAGCTCGGCGAAGTCGACCACGCCCTCGCGGTTGCACTGGTCCTCGTAGGCCTGGTAGATCTCGACGAGCTTCTGCGTCTGTCCGTCGTGCACCTGCACGTCCTTCGGGCGCATGCCGTCCTCCTTCGCGCCCGCGATGAACCACGAGACCTGCTTCGGCACGAAACGCTCCTCGTCCAGGTTCATCGCCTTGACGATGCGCTTGACGGCCGACAGCTGGTCGGACGAGTCGAGGATCTGGAACCCCTGCGGCAGCCCGGCGAGCTTCCAGTGCGCGCGCAGGAAGCGGTTGCACAGGCCGTGGAAGGTGCCGATCCACATGCCGCGCACGTTGACCGGCAGCATCGCCGACAACCGCGCCTGCATCTCCTTGGACGCCTTGTTCGTGAACGTGACGGCCATCAGCCCGCCGGGCGACACCTGCCCCGTCTGCAGCAGCCAGGCGATGCGCGTGGTCAGCACGCGCGTCTTGCCCGAGCCCGCGCCCGCGAGGATCAGCGCGGGGCGTGCGGGCAGCGTCACCGCGGCGAGCTGCTCGGCGTTCAGGTTGGCGAGCAGGCCGGTGGCGGTGGGGGCTTGCGGATCGGCGTCAGAATGCTGGATATGCATCCACCCATTCTAGGTTTCCGCGCGGCCGGCCACCGGTTTCTTTCCCTGGCCGTCCTGGGGGTGACCGCGCTGGCGTCCGCGACGGCCATCGCCGCGGTGAAGCCTCCGAGGCACGACCTGTCCGCCGACTGCCCCGCCGCGGCGGGCGCGGTCATCGAGCACTTCATCGGCGCGGACTGCTACGACTGCTGGAAGGCCGTCGAGCCCGCCCCGGGCCAGGCGCGCACGCCGGGCGCCGAGCCCGCAGGGCCGAAGGACTGGTCGCTCGACTGGATCGTCCCCGCCGCCGACGACGCCCCGATGGCGCCCGGCGCGCTGCCCGAGGCCGCCGACCGGCTCGCGCGCGTCGGCCCGTACCTCGCCGCGCGCCTGCAGACCGCGCCGGCCGCGATCGACGCGACCACCGAGCTCGCGGGCACGCCGCACGGGCGCCGGTTCTACGTCCACTCCAGCCTGCCGCACAACGGCTACCTGGGCGTCCAGTTGCACGCGCAGGGCTTGTGGCCCGCGGGCAGCACGGCGTGGGTCGGGCTGGTGGAGCTGCTGCCCGTCGGCACGCGCGACACCGTCATCCCGCGCCGCCTCGTGCGCGTGCTGGTCGGCCCGGTGAAGCTGCCCGATGTCGCCGGCCCGGCGGGCGCCGAGGCGCCGCTGTGGGGCCTGCGCTGGCCGATGAACGCGCATCCGGAGCTGCTGGTCGCCACCGCCTGGGTGGAGGACGGCGCCGGCCGCATCACGCAGATCACGACCGACCGCTGCGCCGACCCGAAGTAACCGGGACCTTTTCGAGACACTGGAACGCCGCCATGGAAATCTTCGACTACGACAACATCCTGCTGCTGCCGCGCAAGTGCCGCGTCGAGAGCCGCAGCGAATGCGACACGACGATGGCCCTCGGCGGCCGCCGCTTCAAGCTGCCGGTGGTGCCGGCCAACATGAAGACGGTGCTGGACGAGCCGATCGCGCAGTGGCTGGCCGCGAACGGCTACTTCTACGTGATGCACCGCTTCGACCTCGACACCGTCGCCTTCGCCACCACGATGCGCGAGAAGAACCTCGTCGTCTCGATCAGCGCCGGCGTGAAGCCCGCCGACTACGCGGTGATCGACCGCCTCGCCGAGACCGGCGTCGGCGCCGACTACGTGACGATCGACATCGCGCACGGCCACGCCGAGAGCGTGCGCAAGATGATCGCGCACATCAAGGAGAAGCTGCCGCAGGCCTTCGTGATCGCGGGCAACGTCGGCACGCCGGAGGCCGTGATCGACCTCGAGGGCTGGGGCGCGGACGCGACCAAGATCGGCGTCGGCCCGGGCAAGGTCTGCATCACGCGGCTCAAGACCGGCTTCGGCACCGGCGGCTGGCAGCTGTCGGCGCTCAAGTGGTGCGCGCGCGTCGCCACCAAGCCGATCATCGCGGACGGCGGCATCCGCCACAACGGCGACATCGCCAAGAGCATCCGCTTCGGCGCGACGATGGTGATGATCGGCTCGCTGTTCGCCGGCCATGAGGAAAGCCCGGGGCAGACGGTGGAGGTCGACGGCAAGCTGTACAAGGAGTACTACGGCAGCGCCTCCGACTTCAACAAGGGCGAGTACCGCCACGTCGAAGGCAAGCGCATCCTCGAGCCGATCAAGGGCCGGCTCGCCGACACGCTGCGCGAGATGCAGGAAGACCTGCAGAGCTCGATCTCGTACGCGGGCGGCAAGCGCGTGAGCGACATCCGGCGCGTGAACTACGTCGTCCTCGGCGGCGAGAACGCGGGCGAGCACTTGTTCATGTGAGGCGGCAACCTCGCGTCCGACCCGATCCTGGAGACGGCCCGGGCACGTTAGGATGTGCTGCGGGAACACCGGCGCGACTTCGACGCCGGCCCGACAACGGCTTCAACAGGAGAGGGAATCCATGCAAGACAACGGAATGGCGAACCCGTTCGCCCCGCCGATCGCGAACGTCGTGGACCACGTCGACACGCACGTCACCGGGATGGTCGAGGCCACGCGCGGCCAGCGCTTCCTGGCATTCCTGATCGACTGCACGCCGGGCTTCGTGATCGGCGTCGCCGGCGCGATCACCGCCTTCGCCTATTTCCGCAGCCACCCCGGCGCGGATTTCGGTCAGATCGCCGTCGCGTTCGGCGTCTTCGGCGCGCTGTTCTTCGCCGGCATGCTGGCCTGGCTCGTCTACAACATCGTGCTGGTGTACCGCTACGGCCAGATCTTCGGCAAACGGATGATGGGGATCCGCGTCGTGCGCACTGATGGCAGCCGCGTGAGCTTCCCGCGCTTCATCTTCCTGCGCTGGCTGCCGCTGGCCATCCTCGGCGGCGTGCTGGGCGCGATCCTCGGCCGCTCGGGCCATCCGTTCTGGTCGTACCTGGTCGGCTTCGTCGACATCCTGTTCATCTTCCGCGCGTCGAGGCAGTGCCTGCACGACACGATCGCGGACACCCGCGTCGTGACCGCCGAGTCGTCCGAGAGCGCCACGCTGGCCGGGGCCAGGCGCCCGGCGCTGCGCAGCGCCAACTTCTGATCCGGCCGACGCGCCCGCCTCCGACGCTGTGCGCGCGGCCGCCGCGCCGCCGCGCCCGAACGTGAACAAGCTCGACACCACCCTGCTCGCGGAAACGCCCGAAGGCATCGACGTGCTGCTGCGCCCGGCGGGCGTCGCGCCGCGCGCGCTGGCGTACGCGCTCGACTTCGCGATCCGCGGCACGCTCTACCTGATCGCCATCGGCGTGCTGCAGGCGTTCAGGGGCCTGGGCGCCGGCCTCGGGCTGATCCTGTACTTCGCGCTCGAGTGGTTCTACCCGATCGTGTTCGAGCTGCTGCCGGGCGCCGCGACGCCGGGCAAGCGCGTGCTCGGGCTGCAGGTGATCATGGACAACGGACTGCCGGTGACGCCGTCGGCGGCCGTCGTGCGCAACCTGCTGCGCGCGGCCGACTTCATGCCCGCGCTCTTCGCCGCCGGGCTCATGGCCATGCTGCTGCGGCGCGACTTCAGGCGCATCGGCGACATCGCCGCCGGCACGCTGGTCGTGCACTGCGACCATGTCCGCCTCGCCGGCGCGCTGCCCGAGGCCGTCGCCATCGCCCCGCGCGTGGCGCTGCAGCGCGCGCAGCAGGTCGCGATCCTGCACCTCGCGGGCCGCGCCGCGCGCCTCACGCCCGAGCGCGTGGACGAACTCGCCGCGCTGGCCGAGCCCGTGCTGCCGCCGCCGGACCACGCGCCGGGCGGCGTCGCGCCGCCGCCGCTCCGACCGGGCCCGCGCCTGCTCGCCGTCGCGCAATGGCTGGCGGGGCAGCGATGAACGGGAGCCCGGCATGTCGATGACGCCGCGCCAGTTCGAGGCGCAGTACGAGGCCTCGTGGGCCGAGCTCGAGGCCGGCCTGGACGGCCTCGACCAGGGCCGCCGCCAGGCCGCGCGCGTGAGAAAGGGCTTCCCGACGGAGACCACGCGCACCGCCGGCGGCGCGCGCATCGCGCAGCTCTATCGCCAGTCCTGCGAGCACCTCGCGCTCGCGCGGGAACGCGCCTACCCCGTGCACCTCGTCGCGCGCCTGGAGACGCTCACCGCGCGCGCGCACCAGCGCATCTACCGGCGCAGCGACTACGGCCTCGGCGCGCTGCGCGAGCTCGTGCTGCTCGACATCCCCGCCGCCGTGCGCGCGCTGCGCTGGCACCTGCTGGTCGCGACGCTCGTCTTCGTGGTGCCGCTCGTCGCGCTCGGCATCGCGACCTGGCTGCAGCCGCACTTCATCCTGACGATGGCCAGCGCTGCCCAGGTGCGCCAGTTCGACGCCATGTACGGCCCCGAGGCCGGCGAGCACCTCGGGCGCACGTCGGGCGACGACTGGCAGATGCTCGGCTTCTACATCCTGAACAACATCGGCCTGGCGTTCCAGTGCTTCGCGACCGGCCTCACGTTCGGCCTCGCCAGCCTGTTCATGCTTGCCTACAACGGCGCGCTGCCGGGCGCGATCGCCGGCTTCCTTGTCACGCGCGGCGACGCCGAGCGCTTCTTCTCGTTCGTCTGCACGCACGCGGCGTTCGAGCTCACGGCCATCGTGCTTTCCGGCGCCTGCGGCCTGAAGCTGGGCCACGCGATGCTCGCGCCGGGCCGGTCGACGCGCACGCAGGCGCTGCTGAAGGCGGCGCGCGAATCGACGCCGGTGATGGTGGGCGCGTTCGCGATGCTGATGATCGCCGCCGCGATCGAGGCGTTCTGGTCGTCGGCCGGCTGGATCGCGCCGGGCGTCAAGTACGGCGTCGCGGCCTGCTGCTGGACGCTGGTGCTGGCCTACCTCGGGCTGCAGGGCCGCGGGCGCGAACGCGCCGCCGCGCCAGGCGGCGCCGCGCGATGAAGGCCGAGCAGCTCCGGCTCGCGCTGCGCCCGCGGCCGCCGTTCGAGGCGGTCGACCTGGGCGTGCGCATGGCGCAGCAGGGCGCGCGCTCGCTGCGCCGCGCCTACCTGCCGCTGGGCCTGCTGCTGGTGCTCGCGTGCGCCTGCACCGTCGAACTCGGTTGGTGGGTGCCGCCGCTGCTGCTGTGGTGGCTCAAGCCCTGGCTCGACCGCACGTTGCTCGACATCTACGCCCGCCAGGCCTTCGGCGAGGCCACCGGCTTCGACGACGCCTGGGCCGCGCGCGGCCGCGCGCCGTGGGCGCAGCTCGCCTGGACGCTCACCATCGGCCGCTTGTCGACGATGCGCTCCTACGCGATGCCCGTGATGCAGCTCGAGGGCCAGACCGGCAAGCCGCGCCGGCGCCGGCTCGAGGCGATCACGCGCGGCCACCGCGGCGCCGCGTTCATGATGCAGGAGGCGTTCGCGGTCACCGAGCTGTTCCTGATGCTGGGGCTGCTCTCGCTGTCCGCCTGGTTCACGCCGGGGCTGCGCAACATCGACGCGCTGAGCTTCCTGTTCACGGACGACAGCGCCACGGCCAACGCGCTGCGCTTCGTCGCGTATGCGGCGGCGGTGCTGTTCGTCGAGCCGTTCTACGTCGCGGCGGGGTTCGCGATGTACCTGAACCGCCGTGTCGAACTCGAGGCCTGGGATGTCGAACAGGATCTGCGCGATGCATTCGGCCAGCGCTGAACCGCGCCGCCCGCGCGCGTCGGGCCCGGCCCGGCTGGCCTTTGCGCTGCTCGCGTCGGGCGCGCTCGCCTGGCCCGCGCCGTCGCGCGCGCAGGGCCCGGATCGGATACCGTGCCGCGGCCCGGCGGGCCGCTGCGGGTGCTGGC
>JASLEM010000379.1 GCA_030151165.1 Burkholderiaceae bacterium | reverse complement strand
CTCGACGGTGATGCGGTCGGCGACGATGAAGCCCGAGTAGAAGCCGACGCCGAACTGGCCGATCAGGTTGGCGTCCTTCTTCTGGTCGCCTTCCAGCTTCGACATGAATTCCTTCGTGCCGCTCTTGGCGATGGTGCCGAGGTGCGCGACGGCCTCTTCCGCCGACAGGCCGATGCCGTTGTCGCGGATGGTCAGCGTCTTGGCCTCGGCGTCGAACAGGATGCGCACGTCGAGGTTCGGCGCGTCCTCGAGGAACTGCGGGTGGTCGATGGCCTCGAAGCGCAGCTTGTCGCACGCGTCGGACGCGTTGGAGACGAGCTCGCGCAGGAAGATTTCCTTGTTCGAGTACAGCGAGTGCGTGACGAGGTGCAGGATCTGCTTGACCTCGGCCTGGAACGAAAGAGTTTGCTTGTCCATCAGGGGTGCCCGATTGATGTCTGGGTCGAAGGGAGTGGCCGGTGCGACGGCGTCCGCGCGGCCGGGCTGCCCGGCGGCGGAATCGCGTATTGTCGCGCGTCGGGCAATTGCGGGCCGAATTCCGGGTTTTCAAGCGCGTCGCGCGGCCGCTCGACAGCGGTCGCCGAACGAAAAAAGGGGCCCGAAGGCCCCTGTGACGAGTCGGCGCAGCGGTGCGCTTCAGCCCTGCTTGCGCCGGCGCGCGGCGAAGCCGACAAGGCCCAGGCCGGCCAGCATCAGCGCGACATTGGTCGGCTCCGGCACGGCGGTGACGTCGGTCCACGTGCCGTCGAAGCGCTCGTAGACGCGCACGCCGTCGATCGTCGTCTCGGCCAGCAGCCCGCCGAACGCGGCGTTGTGCGTCTGGTCGCCCAGCACGCGGAACGCGTAGTCGGGCGAGCCCGAGGCCAGCCAGTCCTCGATGGTCAGCGTCTTGCCGGCCGTGATCGCGCCCAGGCCGTTGAAGGTGATGGACGAGTCGCCGAGGTCGACCGTCGAGTCGCCGGTGACCGACAGGCTCGCGAAGGTCTGGCCGTCGGCGCCGCCGGCGTGCAGCAGCTGCAGCGCGCCGCCGTTGAGGTCCAGCGCGCTCGCGGCGGCGAGGCGGTTCGTGCCGTCCAGCACCAGCGTGCCGCCGCTGACGATCGTCGTGCCGGTGTACGTGTTCTGGCCCGACAGCGTCACGGTGCCGCTCTGCACTTCGAGGCTCGCGAAGTTGGAGATGCTGCCGCCGTAGACGAAGCTGCCGCCCGTGCCCGCCGCGATGGTCAGCACGTTGTGGCCGCCGAGGCCGCCGCTGATGTCGCCCTTGACGACGGCCGCGCCGCCGAGGATGTTCAGCGTGTTGTCGCCGCCGCCCAGGTCGATGGCCTTGCCGCTGCTCGAGCCGTCGATCAGGCCGCGGTTGGTGACGGTGTCGTTGTCGAGGCCGGTCTGGATCGCCGGGTCGATCGTGCCGCCGCCCTGGATCGTGCCGCCGGCCGCGTTGTTGATCGTGACGGTGAAGCCGCTCGCCAGGCCCTTGGCGACGATCGCCGAGCTGTTCTGGCCGCGGATCACGCCGCCGGCGAGGTTGTCGACGACCGCGTTGCCGTAGATGCCTTCGCGCAGGCCGATGTTCGGGCCCGACGTGATGTCGTTGCCGGTCAGCGTGATGCCGATGCCCTTGGCATTCGTATTGCCCGCCGAGACCAGGCCTTCGATCAGGCCCGAGTTCGTGATGGTGCCGCCGCCGACGCTCAGGCCTTCGCTGAACGCGATGCCGTCCGCCGGCAGGCTGAACGCGTTGACCGAGCGGATCGTGCCGGTGTTGGTCACGCTGACGAGGCCGTCGACGTCGATGCCGTCGCCGTCGCCCGTCACGCCGTTGCCGACGATCAGGCCGCCGTTGGTGACGGTGACGAGCTCCTTGTTGTTGAAGCCGTCGATGTTGATGCCCGAGCCGTTGTTGCCCTGGATCACGCCACCCGCCGCGTTGCTGACCGTGCCGACGAACGTGACGGTCTTGTCGACCGCGCCGCCCGTGATGCCGTGGCGGGCGCCGATGATCTTGCCGGTCGCCGCGTTGTTGACGACGAAGCCCGAGTTGTTCTGCGCGTCCACGCCGTCGCTGCTGCTGCCCGTCGTCGTGACCGACCGGATCGTGCCCGCGTTGTTGACGACGCCGTTGACGCCCGGGCGCACCGCATCGGCCTCGGTCGCCATCATCAGGCCGCCGGCGAAGTTGTTGACGACGTTGGAGCCGGACAGGATCGCGTTGAAGTCCACCGCCTGCGAGCCGCCGGCCGACGCGTTCGTCGAGATCATCTGGCCGTAGTTGTTCAGCGTGACGCTCGCCGGCGACTTGTTCATCTGGATCACGTCGGCGTCGGCGGCGATCAAGGTCGCGGTCGAATTGGTGAGGCTGCCGTTCGTGACGACGAGGTTGCTCACGCCGGTGTTGTCGCGGATCACGCGGCCGTTGCCGGTCTGGCTGATCGTGCCGAGGTTGGTCAGCGTCGCGTTGTTGCCCGTCACCGTCACGGCGACGGTGCCGCCGCCGACGGTCAGCGAGCCGGCGGCGCTCACGGTGCCCGTCTGGCCGCTGCCGGAGCCCAGCGTCTGCGCGCCGGTCTGCGCGTTGGTGATGTTGAAGCTGGCGGCCGAAGCGGCGCCGGCGCCGAGCGTGGCGGCGAGCGCCGCGACCAGCGGCAGCAGCGCGAACGAGGTGGCGGTGCGCGTCTTCGACGAGATGGCGGGCATGGGACGATCCGTTGTGGCAAGAGGGGCCGAGCACTCGGCGACGCCGACCCGCCCAACGCGAGTCGACATGAAAAATGGGTGTGGCCCCGGGCGCGAACGCGTCGCGCACGAGGCCATACCCATGGCTTGCAACAGTTTGTCAACCGCGTGTGACGGTGCCGTGACACGCGACCCCGGGGAAACGCTCGCCGACGCGAGCTACCGCCCGATCGCCTCCGCCAGCGCGAGCGTCGGCCCGGCCTGGTTCATCGTGTAGAAGTGCAGCGCCGGCACGCCTTGCGAGATGAGGCGGTCGCACAGCGCGGCCATCACGTCGCGGCCGAAGGACTTGATGGACGCCGCGTCGTCGCCGAACGACTGCAGGCGCAGGCGCACCCAGCGCGGGATCTCGCAGCCGGTGTTGTCGGCGAAGCGCATCAGGCCGCTGGCGTTCGTGATCGGCATGATGCCCGGCACGATCGGCACGTCGACGCCCATCGCGCGCACCTCGTCGACGAAGCGGAAGTACGCGTCGGCGTTGAAGAACATCTGCGTGATCGCCGAGTCGGCGCCGGCCGCGACCTTGGCCGCGAAGGCCTTCAGGTCGGCCTCCGGCGAGCGCGCCTGCGGATGCGTCTCGGGATAGGCGGCGACCTCGACGTGGAAGTGGTCGCCGGAGTGCCGCCGGATCAGCTCGATCAGCTCGGTCGCGAAACGGAACTCGCCGAAGCTGCCGGAGCCGCTCGGCAGGTCGCCGCGCAGCGCGACGATGCGCGTCACGCCGGCCGCCTTGAACGCGTCGAGCGTCTCGCCCACGCTCGCGCGCGTCGCGCCGATGCAGGTGAAGTGCGGCACGCCGGTGCGGCCCTCGCCGAGGATCGCCTGCACCGTCTGCAGCGTGCCGTTCTGGATCGTGCCGCCCGCGCCGAAGGTGACCGAGCAGAACTCGGGCTCCAGCGCGTACAGCTGCGCCCGCGCGGCCGCCAGCTTGGTCACGCCTTCGGGTGTCTTCGGCGGGAAGAACTCGAGGCTGACAGGGATCTTGATCATCACGAAACCTTCAGGAAGTTCGTTGCGGTTTCCGTTGGACACGCTGACGCCCGGCCGGAGCCGGCGCTGCCGCTCGAACGTCGCAAACGACGTTCAGGGGAGCGACGGAACCGGCTCCGCCGGGCCGTTCGCGGCCGCCCCTCGGGGGCAGGGAGCGCCAGCGACCGTGGGGCTCAATACCTGTACGAATCAGGCTTGTACGGGCCGTCCTTCGACACGCCGATGTACGCCGCCTGCTCGTCGCTCAGCACGCTCAGCTTCGCGTTCAGCTTCGACAGCTGCAGGCGCGCGACCTTCTCGTCGAGGTGCTTGGGCAGCACGTAGACCTTGCCGGCCTCGTAAGCGTCCGGGCGCGTGAACAGCTCGACCTGCGCGATCGTCTGGTTCGCGAACGACGACGACATCACGTAGCTCGGATGGCCCGTGCCGCAGCCCAGGTTCACGAGGCGGCCCTTGGCCAGCATGATGATGCGCTTGCCGTTCGGGAAGATCACGTGGTCGACCTGCGGCTTGATCTCTTCCCACTTG
>JASLEM010000371.1 GCA_030151165.1 Burkholderiaceae bacterium | reverse complement strand
CGCGCGTCGCCGACGCGATCACGGTGCTGCGCGACGGCGCGTCGGTGCAGTCGCTCGACTGCCGCGCCGACGTCGTGAGCGAGGACCAGATCATCCGCGCGATGGTCGGCCGCGAGCTCGCCGACCGCTACCCCCCGCGCGCGCGTCTCGCGCCCGACGCGGGCGAGACGGTCTTCGAGGTCGTCGACTGGCACGTGCAGCATCCGATCCACAAGGAGCGCGAGGTCGTCAAGGGCGTCGACCTGAAGGTCAAGCGCGGCGAGATCGTCGGCATCGCGGGCCTGATGGGCGCGGGCCGCACCGAGCTCGCGATGAGCGTGTTCGGGCGCGCGTACGGCCAGGGCATCACGGGCGAGGTGCGCATGCACGGCGAGGCGATCGACGTCTCGACGATCGGCAAGGCGATCTCGCACGGCATCGCCTACGTCACCGAGGATCGCAAGAGCCTCGGGCTGCTGCTCGAGGACGACATCCGCCACAACATCAGCCTGGCCAACCTGAAGGCGGTGTCGCGCAACGGCGTGATCGACGGCGGCGCGGAGTTCGCGGCCGCCGCCGGCTACAAGCGCAAGCTCAACATCCGCTGCCCGGACGTGATGCAGCGCACGGTGAACCTGTCGGGCGGCAACCAGCAGAAGGTGGTGCTGGGCAAGTGGCTGTTCTCCAAGCCCGAGCTGCTGATCCTCGACGAGCCGACGCGCGGCATCGACGTCGGCGCCAAGTTCGAGATCTACTCGATCATGGCGGCGCTCGCGGACGAGGGCAAGTGCATCCTGATGATCTCGTCGGAGATGCCGGAACTGCTGGGCATGTGCGACCGCATCTACGTCATGAACGAGGGCCGCTTCGTCGGCGAGTTCGCGTCGGCGGAAGCGTCGCAGGAAAAGATCATGCGGGCGATCGTGAAGCAGGGCCTCGCGTGATGCGCGGGCTTGTGCCGACGACGGCCGCGATGCGAAGATTGAGAGACGGTCGATGACCATCATGGAAGAAAAAATGGGTACCCCGGTCGCCAAGGCGGAGCGCCGCTCCTACGGCGGATTCCTGAAGAACAACGTGCGCGAGTACGGCATGCTGCTGTCGCTCGTCGCGATCATGGCGTTCTTCCAGTACATGACCGACGGCACGCTGCTGCGGCCGCTGAACCTCACCAACCTCGTCCTGCAGAACAGCTACATCGTCATCATGGCGCTGGGCATGCTGCTGGTGATCGTGGCGGGGCACATCGACCTGTCGGTGGGATCGGTGTCCGGCTTCATCGGCGCGCTCGCGGCGGTGCTGATGGTCAACTACAACTGGAACTTCGCGGCGGCCTCGATCGCCTGCCTGGCCGTCGGCGCGTTGATCGGCGGCGCGCAGGGCTGGTTCGTGGCCTACCTGAAGATCCCGTCCTTCATCGTCACGCTCGCGGGCATGCTGGTGTTCAAGGGGCTCGCGCTCGCGCTGCTGCAGGGCCAGTCGGTCGGCCCGTTCCCCGAGGCGTTCCAGCTGCTGAGCTCGGGCTTCATCCCCGACTTCTTCAACGGCGAGACGCTGCGGCTCAGCTCGCTGGTGATCGGCAGCGTCGTCGCCATCGCGCTGTTCGTCGCCAAGCTGCGCGAACGCGCCGCGCACGTGCGCCACGACATGGAAGAGGAGCCGGCCGCGTTCTTCCTCGCCAAGAACATCGCCTTCGCGGCCGCGATCATCGCGTTCTGCTGGCTGCTCGCGTCGTACAAGGGCCTGCCCAACGTGCTGATCGTGATGTTCGCGCTGATGCTGGTCTACGACTTCGTCACGCGCCGCACGACCATCGGCCGCCGCATCTACGCGCTCGGCGGGAACGCCAAGGCGGCGCGGCTCTCGGGCATCAAGACGGAGCGGCTGTCGTTCCTCACGTTCGTCAACATGGGCGCGCTCGCGGCGCTCGCCGGCCTCGTCTTCGCGGCGCGGCTGAACACCGCGACGCCCAAGGCCGGCCTCGGCTTCGAGCTCGACGTGATCGCGGCCTGCTTCATCGGCGGCGCCTCGGCCTCGGGCGGCGTCGGCAAGGTGCTCGGCGCGGTCATCGGCGCGTTCGTGATGGGCGTGATGAACAACGGCATGTCCATCATCGGCATCGGCATCGACTACCAGCAGGTGATCAAGGGCATCGTGCTGCTGGCCGCCGTGTGCGTGGATGTCTACAACAAGAACAAGTAAATCCCTTTCTGAAAAAAGCGGCCGGCCTGTCGGCCGCAGGCAACAAGAACAACAAGTCAAAACACCCAACGCCACTGCATCGGTGTAGTGTCGTTGTCGACGATGCCCACAAGGCTTGTCGTTCCGGCGTTCGCTCGAATGCCAACCGGCGTCGCGCGCAAAGAGGGCGCGATCCGTTTTTCCTGACCGCTGAATGCGTGGGACATGCAGCCCGCGCGGGCGGAGCGCTGTCCGGCTCGCGCCCCCGATACCCGCCCACACTCAATATCGAAAAAGGAGACCCGCAATGAAATCGACCCTTCGCACCACGGCCGTCGCTCGCGCCAGCGTCGCCTGCCTCGCCGGCCTGCTCGGCGCGTCGGCCGCCCACGCCGTCGACTGGAGCGGCTACATGCGCGGCGGCCCGGCGGCCACCAGCGTGTCCGGCAAGTCGCGCCAGTGCTACGGCATCGGCGAGCTGAAGTACCGCCTCGGCAACGAGTGCGACTTCTACGGCGAGTTCCAG
>JASLEM010000334.1 GCA_030151165.1 Burkholderiaceae bacterium | reverse complement strand
GCGTCGGCGGCGGCGCGCCAGTCGCCCGACCACTGCAGCGCGTAGCCGCGCTCCGCGCGCGGGTCGATCGACAAGGCCGCGGCGGCGCGCCGGCGCGCGTCGTCGTCCGGCGCGCCGTCGGCCGTCCAGTCGTCGCCCGGGGGCGCCGCCAGCCGTCGCGACCAGTCGGCCAGCTCGCCGATCGAGCGCGGGTCGTGGCGCCGCAAGGCGAGCTCGAGCGCCGCCGCGACGCGCGCGTCCGGCGGCGTGCCGTCGTTGGCGAGCCATTGCGCTTCGGCGATCGCGGCGGCCACCGGCGCGAGGCGCTGCACCTCGCCGGTTTCCTGCGCGAGCGCCGCGGCTTCCTCGAGCAACGCGTCCGCGCCGGGATCGCCGCGGCGCAGGCGCGTGCGGGCGAGCACCACGAGCGCGGGAATGCGGGCGATCGACGCCTCGGACATGCGTGCCACCAGCTTCCCGCTCGTCTCCGCCGCCGCGTCCCAGCGTCCCTGCTCGAAGTCCAGCCGCGCCTGCCAGGCCGCGACGTAGTTCGACCACGAGTCCAGGTCGCGGATCGCGAAGTAGGCGGCGGCCTCGTCCATCGTGCGCTGCGCGGGCGCGTAGTCGCGGATCTTCACGGCCGCGCTCGTGAGGTTGGCGTAGGCGCGGGCCGCATGCTCGTCGAAGCCGCGATCGAGCGCGAGGCGCAGGCTCTGCGTCATCAGCGCATGGCCCGCGGCGTCGCCGAGCGTGTAGCGCACGGTGCCGACATTGTTCAGCGCGTGCGAGCGGATCTCGTCGTCGCCGAGTTCCGTCGCGAGATCCAGGGCGCGCTGCCCCCAGGCGATGGCCTCGGCGGACTCGTCCGCGAGCATGTGCAGCTGCGCGCGGTTGCTCAGCGCCCAGGCCAGGGCCGGGGTCGCGCCGAGCGGCTGCAGCAGGTCGACCGCCTTGTCGGCATACGACTGCGCCGTCGCGTTGCGTCCGACGTACCAGTTCAGCCGCGACAGCCAGCGCAGCGTGTGGCCTTCGCGCTGCGCGTCGCCGAGCGCGCGCCAGATCGCCAGCGCGGACAGCCGCGCCTCGATCGCGCTCTCGTTCTGGTTGGTCAGGTGGCAGTGGTACGCGCGGCGTTCGAGCAGGCGCGCCCGGTCGAGCGGCGGCCAGCCGCCCGCGTGCGCGAGCGCGGTCGCGAGCAGCGCGGCGGCCTCGAGGTGCGCGCCGTGCGACGCGGCCTCGGTGGCGGCGTCGGGCGCGTAGCGCAGCACGGCGGCCGAGTCGCCCGCGCCCGAGGCGTGGTGCACGAGGCGCGCGGCCGCGGCGTCGGCCACGGTGCGCGCCTCGAGGCAGGCGAGCACGCGGGCGTTCAGCGCGGCGGCGCGTGGCCGCGGCATCGCCTGCTCCACCGCGATCCGCGCCAGCTCGTGGCGGAACGCATACGACTGGCCGTCGGCACCGAGCAGGCCGGACGCGAGCGCCTGCGACACCGTCTCCGCCGTCGGCGCGAGCACGGCGTCGACGATCGCGGTCTCGATGCGCCCCGGCGCCACGGCCACCAGCTCCAGCAGCGCGCGCACCTCGGGCGGCTGGCGCGCCGCGCGCGTGAGCACGGCGTCGCGCACGGTCGCGGGCAGGCCGCCGGCGCGCAGCGTCTCGGTGACGAAGAACGGGTTGCCGCCGGTCGCGTCGAACACGCCCTCGGCGTCGCGCGACTGCCGCCGCGCCAGCGTCTCCACGCCGCGCTCCGACAGCGGCAGCAGCGGCACGCGCACGAGCGCGTCGCCGGGCAGGTCGCCGAGCACGTGGCGCAGCGGATGGCGCTCGCCGATCTCGTCGTCTCGCCAGGTCAGCACGAGCAGCGCCGGCACGCGCGCGATGCGCCGCGCGAGGAACTTCACCAGGTCCAGCGTCGCGGCGTCGGCCCAGTGCAAGTCCTCGAACACGAGCAGCGTCGGCCGCTCCGAGCGCTGCAGGTCGGCCAGCAGCGCCGCGAACAGCGCGTGCCGGTTGCCGTCGACGCCCAGCGCCGCGCGCAGCTCGGCGCCGAGCGCGTCGGCCATGTCGTGCAGCGGCCCGAGCGGGCGCGGCGAGAACAGCGCCTCGCAGCCGCCCCACAGCACGCGGCAGGCGTCGCGCGCGCCGGCGGGCTGCTCGGCGAAGCGCGTGACGAGCGTCGTCTTGCCGATCCCCGCCTCGCCGCAGACCAGCACGCTGCGACCCGCGCCGCCGCGCGCCGAGGCGAGGGCGTCGTGCAGCAGCGCGAGGGCGGCGTCGCGTTCGATCAGGTCCACCGGGTCGGCTCCTCGGGGTGGGAACGGCTCCGATTGTGGCGGCGCCGGGCGCCCGCCGGCGGCTCAGTGATAGAAGTAGGGATCCAGCACCGAGACTTCCGTGATGTCGCCCACCGGCAGCTCGTTGCGCCGCGCCACCTGGCGGATCGCCTCCGGCGTCGGCGCGTCGTAGATGCAGAACGTGCGCGTCTTGTCCGCGCTGACGTACGAATGGATCCAGGTCACGCCCTGGCCGCCATTGGTGTCGACGATGCGCAGGCACGCGTTCGCGCCCTCCGCGTCGACGGGCACGGCCAGGCCGGAGGGGAAGGTGCGTTCGACCATGTAGCGGGGCATGTGCGTTCTCCTGAGTCGTTGCGCGGCCGGACATCGAACCGCGCCGCCAGCTTAGGAAACGAGCCCCGCCGCGACATCGGGCGAGTTCCCCATATTGCGCGGAACGGTGGCCTCAGGCCGACGGCACCTGGTGCGCCACCGGCGTCCCGAACACGCGGTCGATCGCGGCGTTGAAGACGGCGAAGTCGAGCGGCTTCGTCCAGTAGTCGTCGAAGCCGGCGTCGAGCGCGCGCTGGATGTCGGCGGGGATGGCGTTGGCGGACAGCGCGATCACGCGCAGGCCGGCGGTCTGCGGGTCGGCGCGCAGGCGGGCGAGCACCTCGAGGCCGTCGATGTCGGGCAGCTGCATGTCGACCAGCACCAGGCCGGGCAGCAGCTGCGCGGCGCGCGCGACGCCGCTGGCGCCGTCGGGGACGCTGACGAACTCGATGTCGCCGCGGCGGCGCACCAGCTCGCTGACGATCAGCACGTTGACCTCGTTGTCCTCGACGTAGAGCAGGCGCCGCGTCGGCAGCGCGAGCGGGCCGGCGTCGGCGGCGGCGTCGAGGCAGACCTCGAACACGCTGCCCACGCCCGGCGTGCTGGTGACGGTGATGCGGCCGCCCATGCGCTCGACGAGCGCCTTCACGATCGTCAGGCCGATGCCGGTGCCCTCGACGCCGTCGCGCTCGGCGCCCGCGCGGTTGAACGGCTCGAACGCGAGGTGCTGCTGGGCCGAGGTCATGCCGATGCCGTCGTCGCTGACGCGCAGCAGCACGCGGCCGGCGTCGGTCGCCACGTCGAGCCGCACCGTGCCGCCGGGGCGGTTGTACTTGATCGCGTTGGTGAGCAGGTTGACGAGCACCTGCTTCAGGCGCGTGGCGTCGGCGCGCACCCACAGCGGGCTGGGCGGCGCCTGGACGCCGACGCCGTGCTGCTGCGCGAGCCGCTCGACCAGCGGCAGCGTCTGCGCGATCACCGGCGCGAGCTGCACCGGCTGCAGCACGACGTCGCGCTGCGGGCCGTCGGGGCCGTCGAGGCGCGAGAGCTCGAGCACGTCGTTGATCAGCGTCAGCAGGTGCTCGCCGGCCGAGCGGATGTGCTGCAGGCGCTCGCGTCGCGTGGCGTCGCGCTCGAGGCCGGCCACGCGCCGTTCGACCGTGCGCCGGCCGTCGCCGGCGGTGGCATCGTCGGTCAGCAGCAGCTGCGTGAAGCCCAGCACCGCGTTCATCGGCGTGCGCAGCTCGTGGCTCATGCGCGCGAGCAGCTCGGACTTGGCCTGGCTCTCGCGCAGCACCAGCGCGCGTTCCTGGCGCGCGGCCGCGGCGGCGCGCGCCTCGGTGACGTCCCAGTTCACGCCGAGCCGCATCACCGTGCGGCCGCGCTCGTCGCGCACCGGCAGCGAGCGCGAGGCGATCCAGTGCACGCTGGCGTCGGGCCACAGCACGCGGAACTCGTAGTACGCCGGCCGATCCTCGATGCGCGCGGAGTGGATCTGGTCGTTGACGTAGTGCCGGTCGTCGACGTGCACGAACTCCGACATCTCCTCGAGCGTGGGCCCGTCCGCGCGCGGCAAGCGCCCGCGCAGCACGAACATCTCGTCGTCCCAGCGCGACTCGCCGGTGTCCGAATCCCACTCCCAGATGCCGATGCCGGCCGCGCGCGTGGCCATCGCGCTGCGCTCGGTGGCGGCGCGCAGGGCGGCCAGCGCGCGCTCGCGCTCCGTGACGTCGATCGTCACGCCGGTCACGCGGTACGGGCTCGGCTCGGGCTCGACGCGGCCGCGCGCGACGACGTGGCGCACCTCGCCGCCCGGCAGCACGATGCGGTGCGCGAGCTCCTCCGAGAAGCGCGCGTTGCGCAGCCAGTCCAGGCCGCGTTCGCGCACGCGCTCGCGGTCGTCGGGGTGCACGCAGCGCTCGACCCATTCGCGGAACGACGGTGGCGGCTCGTCGGCCGCGATGCCGCACAGCGCCCGCATCTGCGTGTTCCATTCGGCCGTGCCGCCGTCGCGCGGGATGCGCCAGACACCGATGCCCGAGGTCGCCATCACCTCCTCGAGGTGGCGCGCGATCTCCTGCGAGCGCTGCGTGCGCTCGACCTGCGCGGTGACGTCCAGCCCCACGCCGGTGAGCGCGATCGGCGTGCCGAAGCCGTCACGCTGCGCGATGCGGCGTGTGAACACGTGCACCCAGTGGCCGTCGGCGTGGCGGTAGCGCACCTGCATGTCCTCGGGCCGGTGGCTCGCGAGCACGCGCAGGAAGGTCTCCTGCACCACGGGCAGGTCGTCGGGGTGGATGAACGCGCGGATCTCGTCGACGCGCATGCCTTCGGGCCGCGGCGGACGGCCCAGCATCGCGAACGCGCGCTCGTTGAGGAAGAGCCGGTCGCTGGCGAGGTCGTGGCGCCAGATCGAGACCTGCGCCAGCTCGATCGCCAGGTGCATCTGCTCGGCGACGGTGTCGGTGGCCGCGGCGATCGCGTGGGTCTCGGTGTCGTCCATCACGAGGCCGACGACGCGCTCGGGTTCGCCGTCGGCGCCGGCGAGGACGTCCCAGTGCGTGCGCACGCGCCGCAGGTGGCCGTCGAGCGTCGCGAGGCGGTAGCGATGGCTGTAGCGGCCGGGGATGCGCATCGAGGCGTGCAGCACGTCGAGCAGGCCGTCCTGCGGCATGCTGGCCTGCGTGATCTGCGCGAGCGACGGCGTGCCGCCGGCCGGGTCGATGCCGAAGAACGCGAACATGTGCGCGTCCCACCGGCCGGCCTGCGTGCGCACGTCGCGCTCCCAGGTGCCGATGCGGGCGCGCGACTGCACGAAGTCGAGCCGGGCGGCGACGTCCGCGAGTTCGACGTCGGCGTCGCGGGCGACGAAGGTGGCCAGGCGCAGCGCCGGGCCGATCGGGTCGATGCGGACGTCGCAGGCGAGCGGCGCGCCGTCGCCGGGGCGGCGCAGCGTGCGGCGCACGGTCGCGGCCGGCGCGGGAAGCCAGGGCGTGGGCGCGAGCAGCGATTCGAGCGGCCGGCCGACGACCTGCGCCGCGTCGCAGCCGCTCCACGCCTCGAAGGCGGCATTGGCCCAGGTGATGGCGCCGTCGTCCGCGATCGCCGCGAGCGCCACCGGCGCCGTCTGCGCCCAAGCGAGCACCGCGGGCAGCGAAGCCGCGCTCGGATCCAACGCGGAGATGGGCGCGGGCGACGAGGACAAGATCGGGGCGGAGGACGAGTCCACGGGGTGGCCAGTCTAACGCCGGGGGCTGCGGGCGGCGAGGGCGACAACCCGGCCCCGCGCGGGCGCGGGCGCGACGCGAAGGGAGGCGCGAGAATGGCGCATCGCCGTTCCCCGATCCGCCCACCGCGCCATGTCCGACCCGAACGCCCTGATCCCGCCGCCGCTGACCGCCGCCCGCGACCTCGACGCCGCGCTCGCTGCCACCGGCTTCGCCGTGCTGGGCGCCGCGGGCGAGTCCGGCCTCGAAGGCCTGGCCGGCCATCCGCTCGCCGCGCTCGAGGCGTGGCGGCCGTACTGGGACCGGCTGCCGCCCGATGCCTACCTGCTCGATGGCGGCAAGTATCGCCAGCGCCGGCATGGTGCATTCGTCGTCGACGGCGACGTCGTCACCGCCGCGCCGCCGCGTCCGCACTGGCAGCCGGTCGACTACAACGCGCTGCACGGCGGCATCGAGCGCCACTTCGAGCCGCTCGAGCCCGCGCTCGCGCACGACCCGGCCTGGCACCGGCTGCTGGCCGCGCTGGCGGCGCGCGCGTCCGCGCTGAAGGGCGTGCGGCCGTGGTTCGTCGAGGCGCACACCTTCCGCATCGACACCGCGGGCGGCATCGGCCGGCCGACGCCCGAGGGCGCGCACCGCGACGGCGTCGACCTCGTGGCCGTCGTGCTGGTCGGCCGCCACGGCATCAAGGGCGGCGAGACGCGCGTCTTCCAGGCCCAGGCCGCCGCCGGCCTGCGCTTCACGATGTCGGCGCCGTGGACGACGGTGCTGCTCGACGACGCCCGCGTCATCCACGAGACCACGCCGA
>JASLEM010000027.1 GCA_030151165.1 Burkholderiaceae bacterium | reverse complement strand
ACCGACCCGTACTCGCACCGCTGCCGCTTCGTGCTGTTCGAGAAGGGCATGGACTTCGAGATCCGCGACGTCGACCTCTTCGCCAAGCCCGAAGACATCGCGCTGATGAACCCGTACAACGAGGTGCCCATCCTCGTCGAGCGCGACCTCATCCTGGACGAATCGCACATCATCAACGAGTACATCGACGAGCGCTTCCCGCACCCGCAGCTGGTGCCGGGCGACCCGGTCGCGCGCGCCCGCGTGCGCCTGTTCCTGTTCAACTTCGAGAAGGAACTGTTCTCGAACGTCAACATCCTGGAAGGCCGCGGCGGCCTCAAGGCGAACGACAAGCAGCTAGAGAAGGCCCGCGCGCAGATCCGCGACCGCCTGACCCAGCTCGCGCCGATCTTCCTGAAGAACAAGTACATGCTGGGCGACGACTTCTCCATGCTGGACGTCGCGATCGCCCCGCTGCTGTGGCGCATCGACTACTACGGCATCGAGCTGTCGAAGAACGCCGCGCCGCTGCTCAAGTACGCGGAACGCATCTTCTCGCGCCCGGCCTACATCGAGGCGCTCACGCCCTCGGAAAAGGTCATGCGCAAGTGATGCGGACGTGCCGGCCGTGTCGTGACGACAGGGCCGGCGCCGCGACGGCGGCTCGCGCCGCCTTCCGCCCGTCTTCCGTTCCCGTTCGCCCAGCGACAGACTCCAGCCTCCGTCCATGACCCAGGTCAGCACCACCGAGATTCCCGGCAGCTCCACGCGGCCCTACCTGATCCGTGCGCTGCACGACTGGTGCACGGACAACGGCTTCACGCCCTATCTCGCGGTGCATGTCGACCGCACGGTGCAGGTGCCGATGGAGTACGTCAAGAACAACGAGATCGTGCTCAACGTCGGCTTCGAGGCCACCAGCGGCCTCAAGCTCGGCAACGACTTCATCGAGTTCCGGGCCCGCTTCGGCGGCATGGCGCGCGACATCCTGGTGCCTGTCGACCACGTCGTCGCGATCTACGCCCGCGAGAACGGCCAGGGCATGGCGTTCCCGATGCCCACGCCGGGCGAGACCGACGCCACCGCGAAGCCTGCCGACAGCGGCGCCGTGTCGCACTCGCTGTCGCCCGTCCACGCCGCGCCGTCGGACGGCGCCCCGCGCGGCCTGCGCCTCGCGCCCGCCTCGCCGAGCGCGACCCCGCCCGACGACACCGCCGCCGAAGTCGCCGACGACCCCACCGACCCGCCCGACGCCCCCACCCCGCCGCCCAGCGGCCCGCGTCCGGCGCTCAAGCGCATCAAGTGAAGCCGGGCCCGGCCGGGCCCGCGTTTCCAGTACAGTGTTCGCCGGGCCCCGTCGCGGGCGCCCGCATGCTGCCGACTTAGCTCAGCTGGTAGAGCATCCGCCTTGTAAGCGGGAGGTCATCCGTTCGATTCGGATAGTCGGCACCAAAGACGCATCCCACCGATGACGAGCCCAGGCTCGCCGCCTGACGACGGCGGAGGGCGCCGGGCCGGCGTGGTCGCGGGCGACCGGGCCCGCTCGCCGGCACATCGTCAGGCTTGATGATGACGGCCTCGGGCGGGGGAGCCATCCTGGCGTGTCGAAATGCACTTGCCAGGAGGCGTCCATGTCCGAAAACGCTGCGTCGATCGCCGTGGGCGATCCTCCCGCGCCTGCCGCCGCGAATCCGAGATCGTGGCGCGCCGTCGTCGGGGAGGCGCTCAAGCCGGTTCCGTTCATCGGGCCGCTCCTGGCGAAGGCGGTCGCGGACGGAGCCTGGGGCGCGCTGCTGCTGCTCCTGTGGACGGCCTGGGCGTTCTTCGTCTATCCGCTCGTGCTGCCGCTGGTGGCGTCGGCGTGGATCAACGCGGGCGTGCTGAAGGACGCGCGAGCGAGCTACATCGAGCCGGTGCGGCAGGCCTTCGGCGCGAAGGAGTTCGCCGACGGCGTCGCACGCGAGAGCAACAAGCGCCTCGACTACGTCCAGGCGATCGAATACGAAGCGGACGCCTCGCTGGACAAGACGACGCTCCTGAGCGTCGCGCAGGGGCAGAAGGTCGTCTATCGGGTCGATCAGGCGACGCTCTTCAGCGAAGACAAGATCAAGTGCCAGGTGCCGCCGGAGCTGCAAGGCCAGAACGCCAAGCTGTTCACCCTGCTGGTCGAGGACGTTCCCGTGGCCGACATTCGCAACGGGCCGCTCGACCCGCGCAGCCTCACGCCGGCGCAATGGAAGGCGATCGCCGACAAGGGCGGCGCGGCGGATCGCTTGATGGTCACGCTGCAACCCGTCACCGCGCTCGCGGCGCTGCGCTGTGGCAAGGTCAAGGTGCAGATGCGCATCCTGTTCGAGGTCTACAAGGATCTCATCGGGGTGCCGGCATGACGCGCGCTCACCCCTGCGCGCCTGCACGTCGGCTGCTGGCGGCCATCGTGCTGTCGGCGACGGCGATGGGCGCCGTGGCGGGCGTCGTCGTCCGCGAGCAGGCGACGATCCGGTCGGCCGGCCTGCCGGACGTCGGGGCGACGGTCTTCACGGTGGACCCGTCGCAGGCGCGCATCCGGGTGCTGACGGCCCAGGACCTGAAGGAAGGGCCGTCGGACCATCACGGCGTCTCGGTGCGCGAGGCGGCGGACGCGCCGCTCGTGGGCAGTGTCATCACGAAGCACACGCTGCTGTTCAACGGAGGTTTCTCGGCCGTCAATACCGACGTCCCGGTCGGATTGCTGGTCTCCGACGGGGCGGTCGTCAGCCTCGCGAGCTACGCGACCAGGCGCGCCGATCCGGCGAGTGCCTGCGCCTTCCGACGCGAGGAACGTCCGAAATTGTCCGGCGTGCTGTGCGTGTCTCCGACCGGCACCGTGTCGATCGACCCCCTGGACAAGATGAACCCGGCCCAGTGCCGGCAGGCGGTGCAGGCGGGGCCGATCCTCGTGGAGAGGCCGGGCGAAGCCGGGGTCTGCGACGAGGAGAAGGACGCCGCGGCGCGAACGGCCGTCTGCCTCCGGGGACAGCAATTGCTCGTCGTCGTGACGGCCGCCCCCATCTCGCTCCACGGCTTGGCGACCTGGCTCGCCGCGCCTGTCGGCGCCAACGGGCTGGGCTGCGAGCGCGCCCTCAACCTGTCGGGCGACGCGTCCAGCGGGGCGGTCTACTTTCCAGGCGGGCTCGCGTCGATCCGGAATCGCTTCAAGGCCGGGGCGGGCACTTACCCGGGGCCGTCGCTGATCCTGGTGCAATCGAAGACCTTGCCCTGATCGGCCCGCACGGGATCACGAGCGCTGCCACCAGCAGGGCAAGCGCGATCGCGACGCCGTGCGCGGCGACCGCGTCGACCACCGTGTCCACGGGCACCGGCGCGTCGAACAGCCGCCCGATGATCCAGCCGAGCGCCGCCGCGCCCGCGAACGCGGCGCCGGCGATCCGCACGACGACGTACGCGGCGCTGCGGCCGATCATCAGCAGCGACGGCAGCACCGCGGCGACGACCAGCACCTGCATCGCCTCGATGCCGGCGTTGAAGGCAAGCGTGCCAGCCAGGCGCTCCCAGCGCCCGACGCCGAGGTGATCCAGCGTCGCGGCGAAGGCCAGCCCGTGGACGAGCCCGAACGCGCCGGCGATCGCGGCCTCGCGACCCGGGAAGATCGGACGCCAGGCGTGCGCCGCCGAGACCAGGATCGACAGCGCGATCAGCACCTCGACCGCGCGCCCCGGCACCGCGATGCCGCCGACGGCCGCGAGGCCCAGCGTGATCGAGTGCCCGACGGTGAAGGCCGTCACGATGCCCAGCACGCGCACCAGCCCGTCGCGCGGCGCGACCGGGCCCGACCATCGCCGGCGAGAAACGGTCAACGGCGCGGGCAACAGCAGCACGAGCAGGAACAGCAGGTGATCCGTGCCATCGGCGATGTGGCGCATGCCGAGGTGGAACAGGTTCGACAGCTGCAGGCCTTGCCACCCGGCCTGGATGCCGTCGGTCGGCGCCGCGGTGTCGCCGCGAACGGCCGTCTGCCGGAAGTCCAGCTCGTAGACCGACTGCTGCGGGTTGCGCTGCTGCGAGAGGATGCCGAGCTGTGCGCTCGTCGGCACGAGCACGTTCACCAGGTACACCGACTCGTCGCGGCGGTGACGGTTCTCCAGGACCAGCCGTCGATCGCCGCGCGCGGCGGGCAGGGCGACGGTGAAGTCGACGTGGATCTCGCCGACGCCGGCGCGCATCTGCGCGGGCGACGGGAACGTGGCCGAGTCGAGCGTCGGGCGCACGGCCGCGCCGTCGATCGTGATCGACAGGTCCTGCAGCACCTGCCGCGCGTAGGCCTGCTGCTCCGGCGGCGAGAACACGCCGTCGCCGTCGCGGTCGATGGCCGCGATCACGCGCGACGACACGAGCGCGCCGGGCACGATCCGCATCGCGCCGTCCACGCGATCGGGCGCGAGCGTGAGCAGCGTCGCCTGCAGGGTTTCGTCGATGCGGTGGGCGTGCGCCGTCGCGCCGATGGACAGCAGCAGGGCGGCGAGCACCGCGACGAGGACGCGCCTCATGGCTTGGCAGAAGTGCGGCCGTAGTCGTCCGTCGGATCGCGATAGATCGTGTGGACGTGGTTGCCGGGCTCGTCGCTCTGCGGCGCGTATTCGATGACGAGGTGCGGCCCCTGGACGCGGTAGTACGCGGTGATGTTGTCGCCAGCCTGGCCCGTGGTCGGGCCGCTCCAGGCGAACCAGGTGTCGTCGAGGTCGGCGCGAAGCTGCGCGATGCGTGCGGCGGCGGCGTGGTCGTTGACGATGCCGGCCCATTCGGCGACGAGGTCCAGCAGCGCGTCGCGTTGCGGCGCCGTCATCTCCGACGCCTTGAGTCCGTCGGGCACGATCGTCTTGCCGTCTTCGCCGGGGCCCAGCACCAGGTCGGCCACGGCGTAGCCGAGCACCGCCTTGCGGCGTTCGTCCGTGGTCAGCGACTGCAGCAGCGCGAGCGCCTTGTCGCTCTCGCGGCCGAGCGGCCGGACGGTGTGGCCGTCCAGCGTGAACGCGGCCGGCTGCGCGCCCGTGAGCGTCGGCGTGAGGACACCCTGGTCGCCCGCGATGGTGATGTTCAGCGCGAGATGGTGGCCGCCGAACTGCAGCATCCACGGATGGTCAGCGGACGGTTGCCCGAGGAACGAGAAGTAGTACAGGTCGCGGCCGAAGAGATCGTCGCTCGACATCGGACGGCCCTGGCCCGACCCGCCCGGCCCGCCCGGGCCAGGGCCCAACGCGCCCGGCGGCGGCCCGCCGTGGCCGCGCGGCCCGCGCTTCGAGCCGTTCGCCTTGAAGTCGTCGTCGGCCGCGCGGATCTCCTCGACTTTCTCGAGCCCCCTCGGGCTGAGCACGGTGGCGAGCAGCCGCATCGCGGCCGCGCGCTGGTGCGCGTCCATCTGCCTGAAGCTGATGCCGCTGCGGGCCACCACGCCCGTCGGGAAGTTCGACCAGCGGGCGCGTTGCACGGGGTCGTCGAACGCGAACGTCACCTGGCGGCGCTGGTCGGTGCTGAGCGTGGCGAGGAAGGCCTGCGCGGCGCCGACGACCTGCGCGGTCGACCCGCTCGATTCGTTGGCGTGCGCGGGTGAGGCCATCAGGGCGGCCGTGGCGGCGAGGAGGCAGAGCAGTGTTTTCATCGGGAAGCGGCGGAAGCGGGCGTTCCATGTTCGGGAACAAAGATGGAGCGAATATGAAGTCGCGCCCGGCCGGCTCGGTGCGTCGCCGTTTGTAGCAGGCGCGACTTCGAAGCCGGCCGTTGACGCGCCGGCACAACAATCCTCGCCCGGAGTTTCTCCGGAAATACCCCCGATTCCACGCCTGGAGTTATTCGGATGCACCGCGGCGGTGAATAAGGCGGTGCAGGTCGCCCGATTTCCGGGCGCGAACGGATTGTCGATTCAAGGATGATTCGTGACGCGCCCGAAAGATATTGTCCGAGACGACAAACATCGCGATCGCGTAGCGAGTCATGACAGCCGGAAGACAAACTCGGCGTCGACCGCCCGAGCCGTGCCGCAGCACGGCAGCAACGCCGACGCTACACCGTGAAGCCGCCATTGCCGGCCTTGTCGCGGCTGACCTGTTCGCGCTGCCGCGTGAACGAATATATCGACTCGACGACAAGATATATCTACGCGGCGTCGCTGGGTATATTGGAATCTCTCTCAATACTCGTTGGAGTGGTTCACATGTTCAAAAGAACGAAGATCTGTACCGGTCTTCTCGTCGCGTTCGGGAGCAGTATCCTCGCGCTGCCGGCCGCCCACGCTCAGGACGCCGACAGCGGCAAGGTCCAGCGCGTGGAAATCACCGGCTCGTCGATCAAGCGGATCGACGCCGAGACCTCCGAGCCCGTCACCGTCGTGAAGATGGAAGACCTGAAGAAGGAGGGCGTGACCTCCGTCGAGCAGATCCTGGCCCAGGTCACGGCGGCGCAGACGCAGCAGGCGACCGCGCAGGTCGTCGGGCTGAGCACCGGCGGCGCGTCGTTCGCCGACCTGCGCGGCATCGGCGCCAACAAGACGCTGGTGCTGCTCAACGGCCGGCGCATCTCGAACAACGCGTTCGACAGCTCCGCGCCCGACCTGAACATGATCCCGTTCGCGGCGATCGAGCGCGTCGAGGTGCTGCGCGACGGCGCGTCCTCGCTGTACGGCACCGACGCGATCGGCGGCGTGATCAACTTCATCACGCGCAAGGACTACCAGGGCGGCACGATCTCCCTCGGCGTCGACATGCCCCAGCACGCCGGTGGCGGCACGCACTCCGCCAACCTGGGCCTCGGGCTCGGCGACCTCGACAAGCAGGGCATCAACGTCCTCGGCTTCGTCGACTTCAGCAAGACCGCGGCGATCCAGGCCGACCAGCGCCCGTACTCGCACCGCACGATCTCCGGCGCGTCGCAGACGACGTACCCCGGCACGTATTTCTACGACAACGGCGCCAACGCCGTGACGCCGTTCGCGGCGCCCACGTGCGCCGCCTCGCAGCACCTGTTCAGCTTCTCCGACACGCAGTGCGGCGAGGTCACGGGCGACTTCGTCAACCTCACGCCGGAGTCCGAGCGCATCTCCGGCCTCGCGAAGGCGACCGTCAAGCTCAACGAGAACCACCAGGCGTCGCTCGAGGTCTTCGCGAGCCACGACAAGGTCTCCAGCCAGATCGCGCCGGTGCCGTACACGGGCATCACGCTGACCAAATACCTCGCCGACGGCTCGCTGAGCCCGTACTTCCCGGGCAACGGGATCACGCCGTTGCCCGACGGCGTGACCGACGTCGGCGACAGCGTGACGGTGCGCTTCCGCGACCTCGTCAACGGCTACCGCGAAGACGTCAACACCAATACCCAGTACCGTGTCACCGGCACCCTCGAAGGCACGGTCGGCGCGTGGGACTACGACGCCGCCGTCTCGCTGAACCACAACCATGTCCAGGAGTACCTCGCGCACGGCTACGCCGACTCCACGATCATCACGCAAGGCATCGAGGACGGCATCATCAACCCGTTCGGCGACCAGACGGCGGCCGGCCTCGCGCTGCTGCAGTCCGCGCAGCAGAATGGCGTAGTTCAGTACGCCAGCGGCCAGGTGCAGCAGGCCGACGCGCACGCGAGCCGCGAGATCGGCGACTGGTTCAAGGCCGGTCGCGCGGCCGCGCTGGCGGTGGGTGTCGAGGCGCGCCACGAGACCTTCGTGTCGCAGGCGAACCCGGGCTATGCGGCGGTCGTCGAGGTCAGCTCGGGGATCGACCCGAACACCTTCAACGCGGGCAGCCGCAACGTGTACGCGGGCTTCTTCGAGCTGAACGTGCCGATCGTCAAGAGCCTGGACGTCACGCTCGCGGGCCGCTACGACAAGTACAGCGACTTCGGCAGCACCTTCAACCCGAAGGCCAGCTTCCGCTTCCAGCCGTCGAAGCAGTTCCTCGTGCGCGGCTCGTTCTCCACCGGCTTCCGCGCCCCGTCGCTCTACGAGCTCAACGGCGCGCAGACCTGGGGCATCACGAGCTCCACCAACGATCCCGAGTGGTGCGTGAACGGCGTCGCCGCCGCGGGCCACCCGACGGCCTGCTCGGGCCAGTTCAGCGAGATCGCCGGCGGCAACCCCGACCTGAAGCCCGAGCGCGCGAAGAACGCGACGCTGGGCATCGTGCTCGAGCCGATCAACAACCTGACGCTGGAGGCCGATCTCTGGAACATCCAGCTGAAGGACGAGATCTCGACGCTGTCCGCCACGACGATCCTGAGCGACGAGTCGCTCTACGCGAACTACATCCATCGCAACGCGAACGGCGACCTGTCGACCGATTCGACGCAGTGCCCCGGCTCGGACTGCGGCTACCTCTCGGCACTCGACCAGAACCTCGGCGGCGTGCACACCAACGGCATCGACTTCGTCGGCGGCTACCGCGCGGACGCCGGCAGGTACGGCCGCGTGAACTTCTCGCTCGCGAGCACGTGGGTGCACGAGTACAACTACCAGTCGGTCGCGGGCGGCGAGTGGACGAAGAACGTCGGCACCTACGCCGGCTCGGGCCCGGTGTTCCGCTGGCAGCACAACCTCGGCATCGACTGGACGCTCGCGCCGTTCTCGGTCGGCGTGGCCGCGCACTACAAGAGCGGCTACATCGACGAGTACGTCGACACCAACGACGCGGGCGACGTGACGCACACGAAGGTCTCGGCTTACGCGACCTTCGACCTGCACGGCACCTACGCGATGGAGAAGGGCTTCGCGCTGACGCTCGGCGTGAAGAACCTGTTCGACCGCGACCCGCCGTACTCGAACCAGACCGACGTCTTCCAGGGCGGCTACGACCCGCGCTACACCGACCCGACGGGGCGGACGTTCTACGCGCGCGGCAGCTACAGCTTCTGATCGCCTGATCGAGCTTCGTCGCCGGTGCACGCGCCTTCACGGGCGCGGCGCCGGCGGCCTCCTCGATCGTTTCGCGGCCCGGCTTCGTCCGGGCCGTTTCGTTTGTTGACGCCTTGTTCGGCGCAGCCCGCGCCCGTCCCTGTGCGCGGGAAGGCGAGTGTCAGGGGGCGGCCCGGCACGCCGGGGCACTAAGATGGCGACCTCCGATTCTCGGCCGACTCGGCGCCCGTCCGGCCACCTTCCAGCGAAAACCCATGAGTTCCATTGCCTTCGACCTGCGCGGCGACCACATCACGCTCGACGCGTTGCTCAAGGCCTCCGGCCTGGCCGCCAGCGGCGGCGAGGCGAAGACGCTGATCCAGCAAGGCGCGGTGCGCGTCAACGGCGAGGTCGAGGTGCGGCGCGGGCGCAAGGTGCGCGCGGGCGACGAGGTCGCGCTCGGCGACGGCCGCGTCGCGGTGCGCGCCGCCGCCTGACCCTGCCGGCGCGCGCGCGTTACTGCGCGACTAAACTGCGGATGCCGTCTCCATCGATCGCCGAGCCCCGCTTGCCACTCCGCACCGTCACCGCCACCCGCTACGTCACGCCACTGCGCGAAGGCGGGTCGCTGCCTGCCGTGGTCGAGGCCGACGACGACGGGCTCTACGTGCTCAAGTTCCGCGGCGCGGGGCAGGGCCGGCGCGCGCTGGTGGCGGAGCTCGTCGCCGGCGAGCTCGCGCGCGCGGCCGGGTTGCCGGTGCCCGAGATCGTGTTCGTCGAGCTCGACCCCGAACTCGCGCGCACCGAGCCCGACCCCGAGATCCAGGATCTCATCAAGGCGAGCGCGGGCCTCAATCTCGCGCTCGACTACCTGCCGAGCGCCGTCACCTTCGACCCGCTCGCGTTCAAGCCCGATGCCGGCCTCGCGTCGCGCATCGTGTGGCTCGACGGCTTCATCAGCAACGTCGACCGCACCGCGCGCAACAGCAACCTGATGGTGTGGCACGAGAAGCTGTGGCTGATCGACCATGGCGCGGCGCTGTACTTCCACCACCACTGGGACGGCTTCATGGAGCGCGCGACGAGCCCGTTCGCGCTCATCAAGGATCACGTGCTGCTGCCGTTCGCGAGCGAGCTGGCGCAGGCCGACGCGCAGATGAGCGCGGCGTTGACACCCGGGATCATCGCGGCGATCGTCGCGCTGATCCCCGACGACTGGCTCGAGGCCGACCCGCTGTTCGCCGACAAGGCGGCGCATCGCGCGGCCTACGAGGCGTATCTCGCGCGGCGGCTGCAGGCACCGCGCGCGTTCTTCGAGGAGGCGCAGCGTGCCCGAAGCCTGCACGTATGACTACGCCGTCGTGCGGGTCGTACCGCACGTCGACCGGGGCGAGTTCGTCAACGTGGGCGTCATCGTCTCGTGCACGGCGCGCCAGTTCCTCGAGGCGCGCATCGAGCTCGACGAGGCGCGCGTGCTCGCGCTCGCGCCGGGCCTCGACCTGACCTCGATCCGCCGCGCGCTCGCCGCGCTGCCCGCGATCTGCGCGGGTGGCGCCGATGCCGGTCCATTCGCCGACCTCAGCTCGCGCCAGCGCTTCGACTGGCTCGTCGCGCCGCGCAGCGCCAGCATCCAGACCTCGCCGGTACATTCGGGCCGTTGCACGGATCTCGCCGTCGCGCTCGACAAGCTGATGGCGAAGATGGTGCGACCGTCCGTCCCGGCCCCGGCGCGCTAACCTTTCTGTGCAGCGGCGGCCGGCCGGCCCGCCGCCAGCCGGACGAGGCTCGCGACGCCGCCGGCCACCGCGAGCGCCACGCCGATCAGCAGCGCCACGCGCTCGGCGTCGCGAGGCGCGATGCGGAACACCAGCGCGGCGATCGTCGCGCCGAGTGTCATGCCGGTCAGGCGCGCCGTCGCCAGCATGCCGCCGGCCGCGCCCGCGCGATCGCGCGGCGCGGTGGCGAGCATCGTGCGGTTGTTCGGCGCCTGGAAGAAGCCGAAGCCCAGGCCGCACAACGCGACGCGCCAGACGATCGCGAGCGAGCCCGCGTCGGCCGGCAACGCGGCGAGCAGCGCGAGGCCGATGGCCAGCGCCGCGAGACCGATGCTGCCGAGGATCGCGGCGGGCACGCGGTCCGCGAGCCGGCCCGCGATCGGCGCGACGAGGCCCACGCCGACGGGCCACGGCGTCATCAGCAGGCCGGTCTGCACCTGGTCGCGGTGCAGCGTCGACTCGAACCAGAACGGCAGCGCGAGGAAGGCCAGCATGTAGGCGGCGAACGAGCAGATGGAGGTGGCCGTCGACCACGCGAACAGCGGGATGCGTAGCAGGTCGATCGGGATCAGCGGTCGCGCCTCGCCCGCCTCGCGGCGTATCAGCACCACGCCCGCGACCACGCCCGCCGCGAGCTCCACGCCGGCGAGCGCGCCCTGGCCGCTGCCGTGGGTGAAGGTGTCGACGCCGATGAACACGAGCCCGAACATCAGCGCGTTCAGCACGGCGCTGAGCCAGTCGGGCTTGCGGCTCGAGAGGTCGGACCACGGCAGCGCGCGCGTCGCGAGCAGCACGTTGAAGACGCCGATCGGCACGTTGACCGCGAACAGCCATTCCCACGGCCCGATGGCGAGGATCGCGGACGCGACCGTCGGCCCGACCGCCGCCGAGATCGACACCACCAGCGCGTTGAGCCCGACGCCGCGCCCGAGCGACTTGTTCGGATAGGTGAAGCGCACCAGCGCCCCGTTCACGCCCATGATGCCGGCCGCGCCGACGCCCTGGACGACGCGCGCGGCGACCAGTGTCGCGAGCGAGCCGGACAGCGCGCATGCGAGCGAGCCGACCGTGAACACCGCGACGCCCGCGATGTAGACGCGCCGGTAGCCGATACGCTCGCCGAGCGCGGCGATCGGCAGCAGCAGCGCGACGATCGCGAGCTGGTAGGCGTTGATGACCCACACCGACTCCGCGGGCGCGACATGCAGCCGGCGCGCGATCTCGGGCAGCGCGATGTTGGCGACGGACGAGTCGAGCACGGCCATCGTGATGCCCACCGCGATCGCGAGCATCGCCCAGTAGCGTTGCGGCACGGGCAGGCCGTCGGGGTGGATGAGGGGAGTCGACATGGAAGGCGGGGAGCGCGGGCGCGGCGAAGTCGTCGAGCATATGCCGTTATCGACGCCGGCTTCGCGATAGGGGCTGCGGTATCGCGCGGCCAGCAACTAGGGATGCGCGGCGGCTAGGGGATAGGCCCTCGCGGAGCCGCGCGCCAATACTGCGACGCCCTCGCCGATGAGGGCGATTCCTGGAGGCACCCATGGACATTCGCACCGGCAGCGCCGACTTCAGCTCCTTGCGCGGCAGCGGGCCGCGCACCGCACAGCAGGCCATCGTCTTCCCGCGCAACGTCGACAAGGCCGCGGTCGGCCTGCTCGGCTACTCGGTCGAGTTCGGCGACAACAACGACCACAACTTCGGCCGCTGCGAGATCCGCGTCGAGGCCACGATCACCGCGAACGTGGTGACCGTGACGTCCACGCTGGGCCTGCGCGACTTCTCGGGCGACTGGGACGACGACTACCTCGGCTCGGTGGACTTCGCCGTGCTCGCGGATCTCGTCTCCGCCACCGCGCCGCCGCCGCGCAACGACATGGTCATCGTGGACATGGAGGCGAACCAGGCCGTGCAGTTCTTCCGCGCGGCAGCCTTCCTCGACGCCGCCTCGGTGCTGCCGGACAACGCGATCCGCCTCGTCGCCAACAAGGCCACGGGGCTGCGCGTCTACGTCGACTACGACGCGTTCTCCGGCCTGCCGGTGGTGAGCCACCTCACCGGCCAGATGACCGTGAACACCGGCGGCACCAGCTTCACGCTCGACCCGATCAACGCAGGCGGCGCCATCGCGCCGCGCGCCGACTCGCAGGTCAACCAGGCGGTCGCCGACCAGACGCTCAACTTCATGCTCGACGGCTCGTGGAGCGTCGGCACCGTGACGGTGACCGTGCAGGTGTGGGACCAGGCGGCGCCGGCGACGAAGTCCGCGCCGTTCACGCGCACGCTGACCTTCACGGACGTCGCGGCGCTCGACGTCTTCGTCGTCGGCGTGCACTACACCGCGCAGGGGCTCGACCTCGCCGCGCCGTCGCTGGGCGACATCGTCTCCGCGATGGGCCGGCTGCGCAGCACCTATCCGGTGGGCGACGTCAGCATCAACGGCTACACCGCGATCGACTACGGCGAGGACGTGAACTTCACGATCACCTCCAGCGGCGGCTGCGGCGACGGCATGGACGACCTGCTCGACAAGCTCGACGACATGCAGGGCGGCTCGAGCGACACCTACGTCGGCTTCCTGCCCCAGCTCTCGCTGATCAGCACGCCGGGCAGCAACATCGGCGGCTGCGGCACGCCGGGCCGCGGCGTGATCTTCATCGACCAGACGGCGGACGTGCCGCACGAGGTCGGCCACGCCCTGGGCCACAAGCACGCACCGTGCAGCCCGGGCGTGTGCAATCCGCCGCCGGCCAATGTCGACGACCACTACCCGCAGTACGGCTCGTTCCCCGCCGGCAGCATCGGCGTGTTCGGCTTCGATCCCGCGAGCAACACGGTGTTCGACCCCGCGTCGACCGCCGACTTCATGGCGTACTGGGGCCCGCAGTGGGTCAGCGCGTACACGTACATGGGGCTCGCCGGCGCGTTCCCCGCCACGGGCGGTGGCGGCGGGCCGGGCCTGTCGCACGCGCACGCGCTCGGCAACGTGCCGGTCGAGACGCTGATGCTCAAGCTCGTCGTCTCGCGCGACCGGGCCGTGAAGCGCCTGCCGTCGTTCCACTTCGAATCGCTGCCGCGACGCACCTCCGCGGCGTGCAGCGAGTTCACCGTGGAACTGCTCGATGCCTGCCGCCGCACGCTCGTCTGCGCGACGATCGACTGCGGCTGCCAGCTCGCCGGCTGCCATTGCTGGCCGCGCAAGATGCAGGGCGCGATCCCGTTCCCGCCGGGCGCGCGCTGGCTGCTCGTGTACGAGGACGACCGCAAGATCCACGAGGAATGCATCCCGCTGCCGCCGCGGCTGAAGATCACCGGCACGAAGCCGGCCGAGGCGGGCACGCTGGTGTGCTGGGAGCCGGTCGCGGTCGACGCGGAACGCGCGGCGCTCGATTGCTGCGACGACGATTGCGGCGGCCTCACCTACGTCGTGCACTGGTTCGACGAGGAGGACGGCGTCTGGCGCGGCGTGGTCCCGCGCACGCAGCGCACCGAGGCGCTGATTCCGGCGCGGCTCACACGGCGCGGCGGTGCGCGCGTGCGCGTGCTCGCGACGCGCGGCGTCGCGACCGGCTTCGTCGAGCTCGCGCTCAAGCCGGGCGGGAGCGGCGACGGGAACGGCCATGGAACCGGAACCGGCACCGGGCCGGGCAACGGCGGCGCGGATGGGAGCGGTAGTGGGAATGGCAACGGGAACGGCAACGGGAATGGCGGCGGCCACTGCGGCGTCGATCCGACGAAGCCGACGAAGCCCGCGCGCGGCGACACGCCGACGATCCATCTCGAAGGCTACGACGGCAAGGCGCACACGGCGACCGTCGGCACGCACGTGTTGCGCGCGACGGCGGTCGACGAGCTCGGCAAGTCGGTGGCGCCGCTGCGCGTGCGCTGGTACGACGAGCAGGGCGCCGAACTCGCCGTCGGGCCCGCGCTGGATCTGCGGCGGCTGCCGATCGGGCGCAACGTGATCCGCGTCGCGATGCGCACCGAGGACGGCGTGGCGCTCGGCAAGTCCTGGGTGATCGAGCGCAACAACCTCGGGCACCGCGTGCAGTCCGCGATCGACGTGCCGCTGCCGGATCGCAAGCCCGGCGCCTGACAACCTCGCGGACGCGCGAAGGCCGCGCGTCCGCCCCGTGACCGCTTCAAGGAGATGAACATGCAGATCGTCAACGGCTCTTTCAACTTCGGCCGCTTCTCGAACGCCGGCCCGCAGCTCGGCACGACGGAGGTCGACATGGGCGCCAACGTCAGCCAGGCCGCGGCCTTCCTCTCGGGCTTCAACGTGGAATTCTCGAACGGCGACGACCACAACTTCGGCCTGCTGGACGTGCAGGTGCGCGTGCCGGGCGGCGGCATCGCCGGCTCGAAGGTGCAGGTGCAGGTGACCTATGGCCTGCGCGACTGGTCGGGCGACTGGGACGACGAGTACGACGGCCAGATCTTCTTCACGGTCGTCGCCGAATAGGCGCGGGCCTCAGGCTTCGTCGACGATCGCATAGCGGCGGCGCAGCGCCTCGCGCGCGTCGTGCACGCAAGCGAGGCAGCCGGCGTGGTCGCCCGCGCCGTTCATGATCGCGACGCCCCAGTTCGCGCCGTCGGGGCCGCGGCGGTGCCAGTAGACGCCGCCGAAGTAGACGTCCGCGCAGGCCTCGCACGGCAGCGCGATCGCGCTGACGAGGCGGCGCAGGTAGTCCTTGCCCATCACGAGGCGGCCGGTGGCGTCGCGCGGCGCGGCGGCGTGCAGCGCGGCGTCGGCGAGTGCTTCCTCGCGCGTCTTGAACGAGAGCAGGCCACCCGGCGCGGGCGCGACCCAGCGCCAGCGCGCGTCCTCGCCTTGGTCGACCTCGATCGTTCCGTCACCCATGTGCGTTGATTCGTTTCACCCGTCCGACAGGGAGAGTCGCACAAAAGTTGGGGATGGGCCAATCGGCGTGACGTAGTCGACTATTTCAGTGGCGACTCTCGGCGCGCGTCCTGTGGCACCACGGTCGGGCTCGTTGTTTGCCGAAGAGCAACCAATCGTCACGGAGGTGAGCCATGATTTCCGCAGTCTCGAGCACCAACAAGGGGCCTTCCTGCCCGCCGTCGCTGTTCGACCAGGGCTGGGTGCCGCAAGGCTACGTCGGGCCCGTCGCACTGCCCGGCACCGGGCGCATCGTCTTCTGGACGGGGCGCATCGCCATCGGCCTGCGCTATGCACCGGAACAGCGCACGCAGGACGTGCTTTCCTCGCCGCACTGAATTTCCACACCGACCTGCCGCACCGAGCTGCGGCAGGCAAGCTCGCGGTCGCGGCATCCTCTGCGCGCGCATCCGTCGACGACGACCCTGTCGCGTGGCCGGCCCGGCGAGCCGCCCCTCTTCGCTCACGCGCGCGCCGAAGCGCTCGAGCGATCCCCAAACGAAAGATGCGCCCGGAGGCGCATCTCGCTGCGGTGCAGGCCGACGTCGGGAGACGCCGGCCGCGACGCTCAGTTGCCCTGGCGGACGATGATGTCGTTGCGCACGTCGGCGACGCCGTTGGTGTTGCGCGCGATGCGCTCGGCCATCATGCGTTCGTCGGCCGACTTGGCGAAGCCGGACAGCTGCACGACGCCCTTCATCGTGTCGACCTTGATGGCCATGGCGCTGACGGTCGGATCGTCGGCGAACTTGGCCTTGACCTTGGTGGTCACGACGGAGTCGTCGGTGTAAGCGCCGACGGTTTCCTGGTGGCGTTCCACCGCGCAACCGGCGGACAGCACGGTGAGGGTGGCGACCATGGCGGCGATGGCGATGCGTTGAATCATGTCGTGCTCCTTCGGAATCGTTGGTGGATGCGGTGTTCGGCGGCACGCGCGTTTTCCGATGGAGGAAGTGGTTCGCTCGCCGTGTCGACCGCAGGTGTCGATGAGGACAGATGAACGATAGGCCGAGTGGTCGAGCAAGGGCATAGGCGGACGGATGTTCCCGCTGTCGGACAGCGCCGACAGCCTCGCGCAAGCTCGCGGCGCCCTCGCGTCACGCGCGCGGGCGCGGCACCAGCGTGCGCTCAGGCCGCGTTCGCAGGCGGCTGCGGGAAGGTGCCGGGGCCGAGCAGCGCCGTCATGTCGTTGGCGGCGGCACCGTGCGCGCCGGCGCCGCTCGTGGCGGCGTCCTCGAGCGGCAGGCGCGCGTGGATCGTCGTGCCCTGGCCGCGCTTCGACCGGATCTTCAGCTCGCCGCGCCCCGACTGCACGCGAAAGCGCATGCCCGCCAGGCCGTGCGCGGTGGTCTGCGCGGCGGCGGGGTCGAAGCCGATGCCGTCGTCGCGCACCTCGATGTCGGCCCACTCGTCGCCGCCCGAGACGTTCACGTGCACGGTCTTCGCGTTCGCGTACTTGGCCACGTTGGTCAGCGCCTCCTGCACCAGGCGGTAGACGGTGAGCTTGCCGGCGTCCGCCAGGCGCAGCTCGTCGACCTTGGTCACGACCGTGAGCTCGCTGCGCTCGGCGAACTCGGTGCACAGGATCTCGAGCGCCGCCTTCAGGCCGAGGTTGTTCAGCGACGACGGCCGCAGGTCCTCGATGATGCGGCGCTTCAGCGCGATGCCTTCATCGAGCGTCTTCACGAGATGGCCCATGCGCTCGGTGACTTCGGGCGACGCGTCGGCGAGGCGGCTGCGCATGCGCGCGACGTCCAGCTTCGCGGCCGTGAGCAGGCCGCCGAGCTCGTCGTGCAGCTCGCGGGCGAGGCTGCTGCGCTCGTCCTCGCGCGCGGTCTGCAGGTGGTTGGCGATCTGCGTGATGTCGCGCGTGCGGCGCTCGACCTCGACCTCGAGGCGGTCGCGTTCGAAGCGCAGCGCGGCGGCACGTTCGACGCGCTCGGCGTCCAGCCGGCGCGCCTGGCGCGAGTAGAGCAGCAGCGTGGCGAGGCTCACGACGACCAGCGCCGCGATGCCGATGCGGCTGAACAGCAGCGTCTCCTGCAGCAGCACGCGGGACTCGTCGATGCGGCGGGTGTCGACGAGCGCCATCGCACGCGCCTGCTGCTCGATCGCGAGCATGGTCTCGCGGCCGATGTCGGTCAGCACGACGTCGCGCCAGCTCTCCGAGCGCGCGCCCTCGAACATCGTGATCGTCGTGTTCAGCTCGGACATGCGCTGCAGCGTCAGCTCGTCGAGCCGGGCGACGTCGGCCTTGCGGTCGGGCCAGTTCGAGTAGATCGTGCCGATGCGGGCGAGCTGCGCAGTGACCTGCGCGGAGGCGCGCGTGTACGGTTCCTTGTATTCGGGTCGGCCGGTGAGCAGGTAGCCGCGCTGGCCGGATTCCGCCGCGATGACTTCGCGCAGCAGCACGCCGACCTCGACGCGCGCCTCGAGCAGCGTCTCGCGCGTCTCGATCACGTCCAAGGCACGACGATTGCCAAGCTCGTTCGTCAACAGGACAGCGAGGCCCAGCAGGAGTGCCACTGGAGCCGCGAGGCGGCTGCGCCGCGCGGTTTCCAGGGTTCTCAGAAAAGACATGTCGGGTTCCCCGCTACACTTGTTTGACTCAACAGCCCGTAGCTCGCTTCACTCGCGGCCCCGTGGCCACGCCAGACGCGCCTGCACTGCTTCATGCAGGACGGCGCCGACTTGAAATCACGTTCATCGATTCCGCGGGAGACTACATGATTCGCGTTGTGATCGTCGACGATCATGCGATCGTTCGCTCCGGGCTCCGGCAATTCCTGTCCGACCATGTCGACCTTCGCGTCACCGGCGAAGCCGCCGACGGCCGCGAGGCGCTCGAGCTCGTTCGCGGCGGCGACCTCGACGTCCTGCTGATGGACCTGTCGATGCCCGACCAGAGCGGCGTCGACGCGCTCGCCGCCATCAAGGCGCGCCGCCCCGACCTGCCGGTGCTGATCCTCAGCGGCTTCCCCGAGACGCACTACGCCACCACGCTGCTGCGCCAGGGCGCGAGCGGCTACCTGAACAAGGGCTGCGACCCGGACGACATCGTCAAGGCGATCCGCACCGTGGCCATGGGCCGGCGCTACATCACGGCACAGGTGGCCGAGATGCTCGCCGACGGCGCCGCCGGCGTCAGCGGCCGTCCGCCGCACGAGGGACTGTCGGAGCGCGAGCTGCAGGTGTTCCTGCGGCTGGCCAAGGGCGAGACGGTCGGCCAGATCGCCGAGGGCATGTTCCTGAGCGTGAAGACGGTCAGCACCTACCGGGCGCGCACGCTGGAGAAGCTCCAGCTCGAGACCAACAGCGACCTGACCTACTACGCGCTGAAGAACGGCCTCATCCAGTAAGGCGCTGGTCATGCGCGGGCCCTCCGGCGGCCCGTGCGACGCAGTGCTCGACGAGGGCGTCGATCTCGCCCGACTTGTCGAAGACCGCGCTCGCACCGAGCGCGAGGCACTGGCGGCGGATGTCGGCGGTGGCGTAGTTGGTGAGCACCACGCGCTCGAACGGCGCCGCCGCGGCGAGCAGCGCGCGCAGCACGCCCATGCCGGAACCCTGGCGAAGGAAGATGTCGATGATCGCGATGTCGCAGCGGTTGCCGGTGTCGGTGAGCCAATGCAGCGCGCCCGCCTGGTCGACCGCCGTTCCGACGACCTTCACCGGCGCCATTTCCTCCAGCGCGGCGATCAGGTTCTCCTGGATCACGGGGCTGTCCTCGACGACAAAAGCCAACAGGTTCGACATGCAAGAAACCGGTCCGTCGGGCGAATGCCGGCGCGACCGCAGCTCCACATTGTGCAACGACCGGCATGCGCCGGTCAGGCGGGGCGCACGGGCGTGGCGCCTCCGATACAACCCTTGGCGGGTTCTTCAATCCGGCCCGCCGACGTCAGTCGCCGGAGGCGTCTCCGGCGGTGAGATGCTGCCAGGTGGACGGGAATGCGGCCTCGTCGCCGAGGTTGTCGTCGGCGAGGTCGTACGGGTCGGCGATGCTGGTCGCCGACGAGCCGTGATCGGAACCTGCCGCATCGAGCGACTGTCTTGCCCAGAAGTTTTCCATGTGTGCCTCCGCCTGCCCGAATCGTTTGCGTCGCCAGCGCTGAAGCAGTGCTTGCGTACCGTGGAGCTAGTGTGCAAACGCGCGGATGACGTGACCATAGGCAAATCGCCACACCCCGTGTAAGAGACGGACTACAAACGGTACTTTTGACCGATTCGAGCGTTTTCGGTTCGCGGCCGCGGGGTCGGCGGCGGGTGAACGACAGGGCGGGCCCGCGCGCGTACGCGAGGCCGGGCCGCGACGTTGTCCGATGGAGTGAATGGATAGGAAACGATGGCGCTCTCGAGGCCCCTGACGCCCGGGCGGCACATGTATCAACCTGTACGGGAGCTGTGGGATCACGCCTACCCTCGAACGTCTCGTTGACCGATTCAATCCGGACGCAGGGTTAGGTACCTTAGAGCCATGACTACCTACACCACACCCCACTTCGCAAACGGCCTTTCCGATCGCAACGTGCGCCCGTCGGACAAGGAGTCGAACACCACCCGTGCTCGCACCGCCAGCCCGGTCTACAAGACCGCCGCCGTCAGCAACGAAGGTGCGCTGCTCGCAGACGCCTACACGCCCGACTGGCAACCGAACAAGTCGAAGGGCGTGCCCAAGGCCGCCATCGGCGTGCTCGGCGCGGCCCTCATCGGCGGCGTCGCGGTCGCGGCCCTGATGCTGGCCCCGGCCGACAAGGTCACCAAGAACGTCATCCCCGACCCGATCGCGGCCGCCGCGACGCAGAACACGGCCGCGAGCGCCGCCGCGACGACCAGCGCGGCCGACGCCGCCGTTTCGCAGATCGACCAGCAGGCCCCCGCCGCCGGCCCGGCGACCACGACGCCGGCCGCCGCCGCCGCCGCGGACGCGGACGCGGACAACGCCGCGATGCAGTCCCGCGCGATGCCGGCACCGGCGCCTTCGCGACCGGGGCGGGCGCCGGGGCCGGCATCA
>JASLEM010000297.1 GCA_030151165.1 Burkholderiaceae bacterium | reverse complement strand
AGCATCTGCGGCACGTACTCGGTGGCGCGCGGCTCGTGCGTCGGCGGCTCGATGCCGATGGCGCCGATGTCCTCGCGCATCGCGGCGATCATCTCGTCGGTGAGCTGGCGGATCGTGATGCCGCGCTCGACGGCGCGCTTGATGATCTTGTCCTCGATGTCCGTGATGTTACGCACGTAGGTGACGTCGTAGCCGAGCACCTGCAGCCAGCGGTAGACGACGTCGAACGCCATCATCATGCGGGCGTGGCCCATGTGGCACAGGTCATAGATCGTCATGCCGCACACGTACATGCGGACGCGACCTTCCTCGATGGGCTTGAAGACTTCGGCTTGGCCGGTGAGGGTGTTGAACAGACGCAGCGTCATCGGCGGAAACGTTGCCGGCCTGCCGCCTGCCCCGCGAAGGGCGGACGAGCCGGACAAGGAAAAAAGGAGGCTGTGTGAGCCGCGCGCGCACGGACAGCCGGCGGCACGGGCATGAAAATCGGCGAACGGGAAACGGGTCGTCCGGAGTCGAAAAGAGGGCCTCGGCAGCCCTCGTTAGAATCCCGGCAAGAATCATCGCAGTATAGCCAAGGAGACCTTTTGATGAGCATCCCGAACCAAACCCGCTGGGCCGCGCTGGCCCTCGCCGGCCTGACGGCGTTCAGCGCACCCGCCTGGGCGGACAAGGTGCGTCTTGCCACCTCGATGGGCGACATCGTGATCGAGCTCGACGCCCAGAAGGCGCCGAAGTCGGTGGCCAACTTCGAGCAGTACGTGAAGGAAGGCCACTACAACGGCACCGTGTTCCACCGCGTGATCGACGGCTTCATGATCCAGGGCGGCGGCATGACCCCCGACCTGCGCGAGACGCCCACGCACGCGCCGATCCCGCTCGAGGCGCACAACGGCCTGACCAACAAGCTCTACACGGTCGCGATGGCGCGCACCAACGATCCGAACTCCGCCACGGCGCAGTTCTTCATCAACGTGAAGGACAACCCGTTCCTCGACGCCGGCGACGGCTACGCCGTGTTCGGCAAGGTCGTCGCGGGCACGGACGTCGTCGACAAGATCCGCGCCGTCCAGACCACCACCAAGGGCCCGTATGAAAACGTGCCCGTCACGCCCGTCGTGATCAAGAAAGCCACCCTGGAGAAATAAGCATGACCAAGTACGTGAAGATGACCACCACCAAGGGCGACCTGCGCATCGAGCTCGACGACGAGAAGGCGCCGATCTCCGTCGCGAACTTCCTGAACTACGTCAACAAGGGCTACTACGACGGCACGATCTTCCACCGCGTGATCAAGAACTTCATGATCCAGGGCGGCGGCTTCGAGTCCGGCATGAAGCAGAAGGACACCGACGGCCAGATCCAGAACGAAGCCAAGAACGGCCTGAAGAACGACAAGTACACGCTCGCGATGGCGCGCACGTCGGCGCCGCATTCGGCCAGCTCGCAGTTCTTCATCAACACGACGAACAACGGCTTCCTGAACAACGACCAGGCGCAGGACGGCTGGGGCTACGCGGTGTTCGGCAAGGTCGTCGAGGGCCAGTCGGTGGTCGACGAGCTCGGCGCCGTCAAGACCGGCCGCAAGGGCTTCCACGACGACGTGCCCGTCGACGACATCCAGATCGTCAAGGCCGAAGAAGTCCAGGCTTGAGCAGCCCGGCCTTCGATTCCGGGTTGAAGCTCGGCGACGACATCCGCGTCGTCGACTTCATCTCCGACATCCACCTGAGCGAGACCATGCCCGCCACCGCGGCGGCGTGGGAGCGCTACGTCTCGACCACGCGCGCCGACGCCATCTTCATGCTCGGCGACGTGTTCGAGGTATGGGTCGGCGACGACGCGCGCACGCGGCCGTTCGAGGCCCGCTGCGTCGAGGTCATCGCCGCCGCGGCCCGCGTGAAGCCCGTGTGGCTGCAGCACGGCAACCGCGACTTCCTGCTCGGCGCCGATTTCGCCGCCGCGACCGGCGCACGCTTCCTGGCCGACCCGGCCACCGTGAGCGCGTTCGGCCGCACGCTGCTGCTGACGCACGGCGACGAGCTGTGTGTCGACGACGTCCCGTACCAGATCTTCCGCCAGCAGGTGCGCAGCCCCGCGTACCAGGCGCAGTTGCTGTCGCAGCCGCTCGAGGCGCGCCTCGCGCTCGCCGCGAAGATGCGCGCCGCCAGCCGCGAACGCCAGGACGAGCCGGTGACCTACGCCGACGTCGACGAGACGATGGCCAAGGCCTGGCTCGCCGAGGCCGGCACCGACACGATGATCCACGGCCACACGCACCGCCCCGGCTCGCAGGTGCGCGACGGCTGGACGCGCCACGTGCTGAGCGACTGGGATCTCGACTTTCCGCAGCCCGAACGCCACCGCGCCGAGGTGCTGCGCTGGACCAGCGCCGGCCTCGAGCGCCTCGCGCCGGGCGACTGCGCGTGACGCTCGTCGCGTGGTGAGCCCGCCCCGCCCGTCGTGGCTGCGCGCCCCGCTCGCCCGCCTGGGCGCGTGGCGCGAGGAGCGCGCGCTCGAACGCCGCACGATCGCCGAGCCGCTGTGGCAGCTGACGCTCGCGCGGCTGCCCATGGTCGCCCGGCTCGACGAGGCCGACCGCGCCGAGTTGCGGCGGCTGTGCAGCCTGTTCCTCGACGACAAGCAGTTCGCCGCCGCCGACGGCCTCGAGCTGACCGACGAGATGGCGCTGACCGTCGCGGCGCAGGCCTGCCTGCCCGTGCTCCGGCTGGGCCTGCACTACTACCGCGGCCTGAGCGGCATCGTGCTGCGGCGCGAGGGCGTCGTGGCGATGCGCAGCGTCATGGACGAGGACGGCGTCGTCCACGAGTACGAGGACACGCTGCTCGGCGAGGTCGACGCGAACGGCATGATGATGCTCAGCTGGGGCGACGCCGACGACGCCATCGAGTCCGCGAGCGTCGGCCTGAACGTCGTGATCCACGAGTTCGCGCACGTGCTGGACGCGGCCACCGGCAGCATCGACGGCATCCCGCCCCTGCCCGACGCCGCCGCGCGCGAGCGCTGGGCCGAGACGCTGGACGCCGCCTACGAGGATTTCTGCGCGCTGGTCGACGAAGGCGTGGACACCGTCGTCGACCCCTACGGCGCCGAGGCCGTCGACGAGTTCTTCGCCGTCGCGGTCGAATCCTTCTTCGTCGACCCGGTGCCGTTCAAGCGCGAATGGCCCGACCTGTACCCGATGTTCGCGGACTATTTCCGCCAGGATCCGGCCGCCGCCTGAGGCCCCGGCGACCCGGGCCGCGCCCGGCCCGACCCCGCGGCCGAATGTGGATGTTCCCGATGCAGGGTTTCGGCAGCCGTCGCACAATCGCCTGCTTCGAGCGCCCCCAGGCGCCTGCTCCGGGACAAAGCCGATGAAGACTCCGTTCTACAAGATCCTCTACGTGCAGGTGCTGGTGGCGATCGTCATCGGCGTGCTGCTCGGGCAGTACCAGCCGCAGCTCGCGCAGAAGATGAAGCCACTCGGCGACGGCTTCATCGCGCTGATCCGCATGGTCATCGCGCCGATCATCTTCTGCACGGTGGTCTCGGGCATCGCCGGCATGCACGACATGAAGAAGGTCGGCCGGGTCGGCGGCAAGGCGCTGCTGTACTTCGAGGTGATGTCGACCATCGCGCTGTTCGTCGGCCTGCTGGTCGCGCACATCGTGCGGCCGGGCGACGGCTTCAACGTCGACCCGAAGACGCTCGACGCGCACGCCGTCGCGACCTACGCGAGCCAGGCCGGCGGCCAGAGCACGGTCGACTTCCTGCTGCACATCATCCCCACGACCGTCGTCGACGCGTTCGCGAAGGGCGAGATCCTGCAGGTGCTGCTCGTCGCGCTGCTGTTCGGCAGCGCCCTGTCCTTCCTCGGCGAGCGCGGCGCGGCGCTGCACGGCCTGATCGAGCAGTTCTCGGCGGTGTTCTTCCGCATGGTCACGCTGATCACGCGCGTCGCGCCGATCGGCGCGTTCGGCGCGATGGCGTTCACGATCGGCAAGTACGGCCTGGCCTCGCTGCTGCCGCTGCTCAAGCTGATCGGCACGTTCTACCTGACGTCGATCCTGTTCGTCGTGATCGTGCTGGGCGCCATCGCCTACGCGTTCGGCTTCTCGATCCTGCGCTTCCTCGCCTACATCAAGGAGGAACTGCTGATCGTGCTCGGCACGAGCTCGTCCGAGGCCGCGCTGCCGCAGTTGATGGCCAAGATGGAGAACGTCGGCTGCTCGAAGTCGGTCGTCGGGCTCGTGGTGCCCACCGGCTACTCGTTCAACCTGGACGGCACCAACATCTACATGACGCTGGCCGTGATGTTCATCGCGCAGGCGCTCAACGTGAACCTCACCTGGGAGCAGGAAGGCACGATCCTGCTGGTGGCGATGCTCACGTCCAAAGGCGCGAGCGGCGTCACGGGCTCCGGCTTCATCACGCTCGCGGCGACGCTGTCGGTCGTGCCCTCGCTGCCCGTCACGGGCATGGTGCTGATCCTGGGCATCGACAAGTTCATGAGCGAATGCCGCGCGCTGACCAACATCGTCGGCAACGGCGTGGCGTGCGTCGTCGTGTCAGCCTGGGAGCGCGAGCTCGATCGCACGCGCCTCGGCGCCGTGCTGAAGGGCCACGAGCCGCCAGCGCCGGTCGTCGAACAGGCCTGAGCGCGCAGCGGCGCGGCCGCGCGCGACTCAATGCGACGGCAGCGCGGACGCGAGCTTGAACACCGTCACGGCCTGCACGAGTTCCTCGGCCTGCCGCTTCAGGCTCTCGGCAGCCGCGGCGCTCTGCTCGACGAGCGCGGCGTTCGACTGCGTCGCCTGATCCATCTGCATCACGGCCGCGCCGACCTGCGCGACGCCCGCGCTCTGCTCGGCGCTCGCGGCGCTGATCTCCGAGACGATGCTGCTCACGCGGTGGATCGACTGCATGACGTCGGTCATCGTCGCGCCCGCCTCGTCCGCGAGGCCCGCGCCCTGTTCCGCGCGCTCGACACTCGCGCCGATCAGCGACTTGATCTCGCGCGCGGCCTGCGCCGACCGGCCGGCGAGGTTGCGCACCTCCGTCGCGACGATCGCGAAGCCGCGCCCCTGCTCGCCCGCGCGCGTCGCCTCGACGGCCGCGTTGAGCGCGAGGATGTTCGTCTGGAACGCGATGCCGTCGATCACGCCGACGATGTCGGCGATGCGGCGCGAGCTGTCGTTGATCGCCTTCATCGTGTCGACCACGCGCCCGACCGCCTCGCCGCCCTTCGTCGCCGCAGCGCTCGCCTCGACCGCGAGCCGGCTCGCCTGGTGGGCGTGGTCGGCGTTCTGCTTCACGGTGGTGCTCAGTTGCTCCATCGACGCGGCCGTCTCCTCGAGCGCCGACGCCTGGCGTTCGGTGCGCGCGGACAGGTCGCTGTTGCCCTGGGCGATCTGCGACGACGCCGTGGCCATGCTGTCGCTGCCCTGGCGCACCTGGGCGACGATGCGCGCGAGGTTGGCGCACATCCGCTGCATCGCGGCCATCACGCTGGCCTCGTCGCCGGCGCCCACCGGCACGCGCACCGACAGGTCGCCGCCCGCGACCGCGTTCGCGATCGCCGCGGCCTCGGCCGGCTCGCCGCCCGCCGAGCGCCAGACCGTGCGATGCGCCCAGCGCCCGATGACCAGCAGGACGACGGCCGACAGCCCGAACACGGCGAGCTGCGTCCACTGCAGACGGCGCTGCAGCGTCGAGAGCGAGTCCATGGCGGCGTCCGCGAAGGCGGTCGACACCTTCACCGTCTCGTCGACGCCCGCGCGATGCTCGTTGTACGCGACGTGCGCCGCCTTCAGCGCGGACTGGGCCGCGGCGTTGTCGCCCGCCGCCAGCGCGGCCAGCACCGCGTGCGAGGCCTCGATGAAGCGCTTGCCGGCCTCGTGCTGCTTGCCGAGCAGTTGCGCCTGGAGGCCGTAGGGCGGGTTCTGCGTCCAGTACGCGACGCGCTCGCCGTACTCCTTCTCCAGCCGCGCCGCTTCGGCCTGCGCGGTCACGAGCGGCATCGAGCCCTCGACCGCCTGCGACAGCACCAGCCGCAGCTCGATCAGGTACAGCGGCGGCGGCAGGATGTCGGCGGTGACGTCCTTGGAGACCAGCGCGCGCTGCGCGGCGTCGGTCGTGCCGGTGGCACCCCACATCGAGGTGGCGGTCAGGAGCCCCGAGGCCAACAGGCCCGAGGCGATCAGCAGCAGGAGAAGGCTTCTCAACGATTTCATCTGGCGTTGTGGTGGGGCGTCCGCGGACGCGTTGCGACAAGCGGGCTGCCACTCGACGGCAACCACGACACCGCGTTTTCGGCGGGACACCTCGACGCCCAAAGTAGGGAAATCTCGATACCCGCATCGGCCGCCTCTCGATGACCGCCGATACCGGCCGACCATGAAAAAAGCCCGGAGGACTCGCGTCCACCGGGCTCTGTACTGGAAGGCTGGAAGGCGCGCGAGGCGCCGGCGATCAGATCGCCGCGGCTTCCGCCTTCGGCTTGTCGCTCTTGCCGCCGGTCGCCTGGATGTCCAGGATGACCTCGCCCTTGTCGTCGACGTCGACGCTCAGGCGGCCGCCGTCCACGAGTCGGCCGAACAGCAGCTCGTCGGCCAGGGCACGACGGATCGTGTCCTGGATCAGGCGCTGCATCGGACGCGCGCCCATCAGCGGATCGAAGCCCTTCTTGCCCAGGTGCTTGCGCAGAGCGTCGGAGAACGTGACCTCGACCTTCTTCTCGGCGAGCTGGCCTTCGAGCTGCAGCAGGAACTTGTCCACCACGCGCAGGATGATCTCCTCGTCGATCGCCTTGAAGTTCACGATCGCGTCGAGACGGTTGCGGAACTCCGGCGTGAACAGGCGCTTGATGTCGCCCATCTCGTCGCCCTGCTGCCGCGCCGTCGTGAAGCCGATGGTCGCCTTGTTCATGGTCTCGGCGCCCGCGTTGGTCGTCATGATGATGATGACGTTGCGGAAGTCGGCCTTGCGTCCGTTGTTGTCGGTCAGCGTGCCGTGGTCCATCACCTGCAGCAGGATGTTGAAGACATCCGGATGCGCCTTCTCGATCTCGTCGAGCAGCAGCACCGCGTGCGGCTTCTTCGCGATCGCCTCGGTCAGCAGGCCGCCCTGGTCGAAACCGACGTACCCCGGCGGCGCGCCGATCAGGCGGCTCACCGCGTGGCGCTCCATGTACTCGGACATGTCGAAGCGGATCAGGTCGATGCCGAGGATGAACGCAAGCTGCTTGGCCACTTCCGTCTTGCCGACGCCGGTGGGGCCGGAGAACAGGAACGAGCCGATCGGCTTGTCCGGCTTGCCCAGGCCCGAGCGTGCCATCTTGATGGCCGCGGCCAGCGCGTCGATCGCCGGATCCTGGCCGAAGACGACGCTCTTGAGGTCGCGATCGATCGTGCGCAGCTTGTCGCGGTCGTCCGTGGTGACCGACGCGGGCGGGATGCGCGCGATCTTGGCCACGATCTCCTCGACCTCGTTGCGCGTGATGGTCTTCTTCTGGCGGCTCTTGGGCAGGATGCGCTGCGCGGCACCGGCCTCGTCGATGACGTCGAT
>JASLEM010000289.1 GCA_030151165.1 Burkholderiaceae bacterium | reverse complement strand
GCGTCGAGCGGCGGGAAGCCGGTGCCGCGCGCGAACTCCTCGAACAGGAAGCGGCGCCAGTGGAACTGGTACGGGCTCGAGATCGCGCCCGCGGCCTTCAGCAGGTCGAGCGGCGAACGCTGCGCGCGCTTGGAGGCCTCGACCACGGCCTTGTATTCGGCGGCGTTCTTGTCGGGGCGGAACAGGATCTTGAACAGCTGGTCGCGCACCGGCTCGGGGGTGCGGCCGTCGACCAGCTCCTTCGCCCATTCCTCGATCTGCAGCGCGGCGAGGCGCTTGCGCTCGATGCCCAGCAGCGCGGCCTTCACGGTTTCCTCGGGCGCCTTGCGGAACACGCCCTTGGCCATGCGGCGGAAGTAGTGCGGGGCGTCGAACAGGCGGAAGAGGGCCGCCGCCTGCTGGACGGGGCCGGCAGACTTGTCGAAGTAGTCGCGCGCCAGGTCGGCGAAGCCGAACTCGCCCTCGCTGGCGAATTCCCAGGCGAGGTCGAGGTCGATCTCGCTCGCGAGGGCCTGGCCCTGCGCGATCAGTTCGGCGGGCTGCGGCTTCTCGAAGCGCAGGAGAACGTGCGCGGCCTTGACCTTCACGCGTTTGCCGGAGTCGAGTTCCACCTGGATCGAGCTGTCCGCCTCGGACATCACCCGCCCGGCCAGGAACTTGCCGGAGTCATCGAAGAGAGCGTAATTCACTCGGCGATTGTCGCCGACTTCCGGGGCGCGCCCGGGCGGGAAACTCGACGATTGCACGCTGTTTCCGCGCCGCCGGCGCGCGCGGCGCTCAGACGGTCATCCCGCCCGACACCTCGATCACCGCGCCGTTCACGTAGCTCGCCTCGTCGCTCGCGAGGAACGCGTAGACGTTGGCGATCTCCTCCGGCTTGCCGAGGCGGTGCAGCGGCACGTGCTGGCGCATCTGGTCGAGCACCTTCTCGGGGACGGTCGCGAGGATCGGCGTCTCGACGAAGCCCGGCGCGACGGCGTTCACGCGGATGCCCTTGGGCCCGAGCTCGCGGCTCCAGGTCTTGGTGAAGCCGATGACGCCGAACTTCGTCGCTGCGTAGTTCGTCTGCCCGAAGTTGCCGTAGATGCCGACGACCGAGCTCGCGTTGAGGATCGCGCCGCCGCCTTGCGCCACCATCGCGTCGGCGACGGCCTGCGAGCAGTGGAAGACGCCGCGCAGGTTGACGTCGATGACGGCGTCGAACTGCTCGATCGTCATCTTCTGCAGGCGCGCGTCCTTCGTGATGCCGGCGTTGTTGACGAGCACGTCGATGCGCCCGAAGCGCGCCAGCGTGGCCGCGACCATCGCGTCGACCTGCACGCGGTCGGTGACGTCGACGACCTGGCCGATGCACGCGGCGCCGGGCGCGAGCTGCGCGGTGACTTCGGAGACGGCGGCGTCGACCGCCGAGGGCTGGATGTCGCAGGCCACGACCGAGGCGCCTTCGCGGGCGAACTTCAGCGCGGTGGCGAGGCCGATGCCTTGGGCGGCGCCGGTGACGATGGCGATCTTGTGGGCGAGACGCATGCGGATTCGAGGATGAGGGATGGGAAGCGGGCGATTGTCGCCGCGCTCCGGATCACGCCAGCTCGAGGTGGGTCAGCAGCATCGGCACGTGCTGCGCGAAATCCGCGAGCCCGTGGTCGCTGCCGGCGATCAGCTTCATCGGACCGTGCGCATAGCGAGCGGCCATCTCGCGCCAGTCGAGGACCTCGTCCCCCTTGGCGATGATCGCGAGGATGCGGTCCGGATGCGCGAGCACCGGCGGCAGCGTCATCGCGACGAGCTCGTCGACGTACTCGGCGCGGAAGTCGAACGACTCGCCCGCCGCGTGGTACATCGTCTGGCGGCCGATGTGCGCGGCGAGGTCGCGCGCCGGGTCGACGGCCGGGTTCACGAGCGCCGCGCGGCAGCCGAGTTCCTGCGCGATCGCGGTCGCGTAGAAGCCGCCGAGCGAGCTGCCGACGACGGCGCTGGTCTCGGCCGCCCAGCCGGCGGTCAGCGCGCGGATCTGCGCCAGGGCTTCGGCCGGCGACGGCGGCAGTTGCGGGCAGACCCAGTCGAGGTCGGGCCGGTGCCGCGCGACCCAGTCGGCCATCCATTGCGCCTTGAAGGATTGCGGCGACGAGCGGAAGCCGTGCAGGTAGAGCAGGCGCGCCGTCCTCACGCGCGCCTCATGTGTGCGGCACCTCGAGCGCGGCGAGCAGCTTCGCGTGGACGCCGCCGAAGCCGCCGTTGCTCATGCACAGGATGTGGTCGCCGGGCCGCGCGACGCGCGCGACGGCCGACACCAGCGCGCCGATCGTGTCGCACACCTGCGCCTGCCTGCCCATCGGCGCGAGCGCTTCCTGTGCGTCCCACGCGAGGCCACCGGAGTGGCAGAACGACAGGTCGGCCTCTTCCAGCGCCCACGGCAGCTGCGCCTTCATCGCGCCCTGCTTCATCGTGTTGGAGCGCGGCTCGAAGACGGCCAGGATGCGCGCCGCGCCGACCTTGCGGCGCAGGCCGTCGATCGTCGTGCGCATCGCGGTCGGGTGGTGCGCGAAGTCGTCGTAGACGCGGATGCCGTTGACCTCGCCCTTCAGCTCGAGCCGGCGCGCGACGTTCTCGAACGTGCCGAGCGCGGCCGCGGCCTGCGCCGGCGCGACGCCCACGTGCTCCGCCGCCGCGATCGCCGCGAGGGCGTTCATCTGGTTGTGCTCGCCGAGCAGCGGCCACTCGACGCGCGCGATCTTCATCGAGCCGCGCAGCACGTCGAACGCATGCGGCTCGCCGCGGGCGCGCAGCGCGCCGGGCTCTTCCTTGCGTGCGCCGAAGCGCTGCACCTCGCTCCAGCAGCCGCGCCCGAGCACGCGCTGCAGCGATTCCTCGCGCGCGTTGACGACGAGCCGCCCGCGCGCGGGCACCGTGCGCACGAGGTGGTGGAACTGGGTCTCGATGGCGGCGAGGTCGGGGAAGATGTCCGCGTGGTCGAACTCGAGGTTGTTCAGCACCGCCGTGCGCGGGCGGTAGTGGACGAACTTGCTGCGCTTGTCGAAGAACGCGGTGTCGTATTCGTCCGCCTCGATCACGAAGGGCGTGCGCGCCGCGCCGGCGCCGCCCGGCCGGCCCAGGCGCGCCGAGACGCCGAAGTTGCGCGGCACGCCGCCGACGAGGAAGCCGGGCTCCAGGCCCGCGTGCTCGAGGATCCACGCGAGCATCGCGGTGGTCGTCGTCTTGCCGTGGGTGCCGGCCACCGCCAGCACGTGGCGCCCGCCGAGCACGTGGTCGGCCAGCCATTGCGGGCCGCTGGTGAACGGCAGGCCGGCGTCGAGGATCGCCTCCATCAGCGGGTTGCCACGCGTGATCGCGTTGCCCACCACGAAGAGGTCGGGCGCGAGCGCGAGCTGGTCGACGCCGTAGCCCTCGATCAGCTCGATGCCGAGCGCGCGCAGCTGGTCGCTCATCGGCGGGTAGACGTTGGCGTCGCAGCCGGTCACCTCGTGGCCGGCCTCGCGCGCGAGCGCGGCGAGCCCGCCCATGAAGGTGCCGCAGATGCCGAGGATGTGGATGTGCATGATGTCTTCTGTCTTCCGTCCGCGGCTCAGCGCGGCGCGCTCCCGGGATGCGTCGCCGGGGAGGTGTGCAGGAAACGTACCAGCGGGCCGCGGCCGGCGTCGCGGCCGGGCTGCCTCGAAGGACGGGACGCGGGCACGATGCTCAGCCGGCGACCAGCGTCTGCATCCCGGCCCATTCCTCGCCCGGCGCGAGCGAGACCGGCTCGGCCACCTGCGCGGCCTCGACGCACAGCATGTGGCGCCAGCCGTCGTCCGGCAGGTCGTCGAGCTGGGCCGCGGCCTCGGCGCCCGGGTTCCAGACCACCGCGTCGGCGAAGCCGCTCTTGTCGATCGTGACGCGGCGGCCGAGCTCGCGCAGCGTCAGCGTGCGCGTGACGCCGCGGTAGAGGCGGTCGATCGCGCCGACGACCTGGGTGACGTCGCCCCACTGCAGGTGCTGCTCGCCCGTCGCGTTGTCCTCGTAGTGGACGGCCTGCAGGCCCTCCAGCTGCGCCTTGAGCACGTCGTTGGTGCGCAGGTAGCTGTGCAGGGCGGCGGTGAA
>JASLEM010000263.1 GCA_030151165.1 Burkholderiaceae bacterium | reverse complement strand
CCTCGGCGACATGGACTTCAAGGTCGCCGGCACGACGCAGGGCATCACCGCGCTGCAGATGGACATCAAGATCCAGGGCATCACCAAGGAGATCATGCAGGTCGCCCTGGCGCAGGCCAAGGAAGCCCGCCTGCACATCCTCGGCAAGATGGTCGAGTCCGTCGCCGGCGCGAGCGCCGAGGTGTCGGAGTTCGCCCCGCGCCTGTACGTGATGAAGATCAACCCGGAAAAGATCCGCGACGTCATCGGCAAGGGCGGCGCGACCATCCGTGCGCTGACCGAGGAAACCGGCACGCAGATCAACATCGAGGAAGACGGCACGATCACGATCGCCTCGACCGACGCCGACCGCGCTGCCGCGGCCAAGAAGCGCATCGAGGAGATCACGGCGGAAGTCGAAGTGGGCAAGATCTACGAAGGCCCGGTCACCAAGATCCTCGACTTCGGCGCGCTGGTCAACCTGCTCCCGGGCAAGGACGGCCTGCTGCACATCAGCCAGATCGCGCACCAGCGCGTCGAGAAGGTCACCGACTTCCTCAAGGAAGGCCAGATCGTCAAGGTCAAGGTGCTCGAGACCGACGAGAAGGGTCGCGTCAAGCTGTCGATGAAGGTTCTTCTCGACCGCGACGACCAGGGCGGCCAGCCGCAATAAGCGGTTGCCAGCCGACGCCGGGCCCCGCCACATGGACACCACCACCTCCAGCACGCCGACCATGCGCGCCATCGAGATCGCCGGACACGGCGGCCCCGAGGTATTGCGCGAAGTCGTGCGCGCGCGCCCGGTCGCGGGCGCGGGCGAGGCGTTGGTCCGCGTGGCGGCGTCGGGCGTCAACCGGCCGGACGTGCTGCAACGCAAGGGGCACTATCCGGTGCCGCCGGGCGCGTTCGACCTGCCGGGCCTCGAGCTCGCGGGCACGATCGAAGGCGGCGACGCCGCGGCGCTGGCCGCCGCGGGCTTCGCCGTCGGCGACCGGGTCTGCGCGCTGGTGGCCGGTGGCGGCTACGCCGAGTGGTGCACGGTGCCGATCGGCCAGATGCTGCCGGTGCCGCAAGGCTTCAGCGACATCGAGGCCGCCGCGCTGCCCGAGACCTTCTTCACCGTCTGGTCGAACGTGTTCGACCGCGGCCGCCTGCAGTCGGGCGAATGGTTCCTGGTGCAGGGCGGCACGAGCGGGATCGGCGTCACCGCGATCCAGCTCGCCAAGGCGTTCGGCGCCCGGGTCATCGCGACCGCGGGCTCGGACGACAAGTGCGCGCGCTGCCTCCAGCTCGGCGCCGACCACGCGATCAACTACCGAACCGAGGACTTCAGCGCCCGCGCGCTGGAGATCACGGGCAGGAAGGGCGTCGACGTCGTGCTCGACATGGTCGCCGGCGAGTACGTCGCGCGCGAGATCGCCTGCCTGGCCGAGGACGGCCGCATCGTGTTCATCGCGGTGCAGGGTGGCGTGAAGGCGCAGATCGACGCCGGCGCCGTGCTGCGCAAGCGCCTGACGATCACGGGCTCGACGCTGCGGCCGCGCCCGGTCGCGTTCAAGGCGGCGATCGCGGCGTCGCTGCGCGCGAAGGTCTGGCCGCTGCTCGAGCAGCGCCAGGTCGTGCCGGTGATCCAGCAGGTGTTCCCGGCGGCGCAGGCCGCGCAGGCGCACGCCGCGATGGAGCAGGGCGACCACGTCGGCAAGCTGATGCTGTCGTGGGCCTGATCGCGTTCAACAAGAATCAACGAGACAAGAACGACATGCGCAAGAAACTCGTCGCCGGCAACTGGAAGATGCACGGCTCGCGTCCGCACAATGCCGAGCTGCTGGCGGGCATCGCCGGCGCGCGTCCGTTCGGCTGCGACGTCGCGGTCTGCGTGCCGTTCCCGTACCTCGGCGAGACCGCCGTGGCGCTGGCCGGCAACGACATCCGCTGGGGCGCGCAGGACTGCTCGGCGCACGCGCAGGGCGCCTTCACCGGCGAGGTCTCGGCGGGCATGCTGGCCGAGTTCGGCTGCCGCTACGTGATCGTCGGCCACTCGGAGCGCCGCGCGCTGCACGGCGAGTCCGACCAGCTGGTCGCCGACAAGGCCAAGGCCGTGCTGGCCAGGGGCATGACGCCGATCGTCTGCGTCGGCGAGACGCTGGGCCAGCGCGAGCAGGGCACCGCGCAGGCCACCGTCAAGCGCCAGCTGTCGGCCGTGATCCACGCGCTGGGGCATTGCGTCGGCGAGATGGTCGTCGCCTACGAGCCCGTGTGGGCCATCGGCACGGGCGTCACCGCCACGCCGGAGCAGGCGCAGGCGATGCACGCGCTGATCCGCGCGCAGCTGCACGCCGCCACCGAGCATGCCGACGTGATGACGCTGCTGTACGGCGGCAGCGTCAAGCCCGACAACGCCGCGACGCTGTTCGCGCAACAAGACATCGATGGCGGACTGATCGGCGGGGCCGCGTTGAAGGCCGCCGATTTCATCGCCATCTGCCGCGCGGCGGGCTGACGCCGCCGGCCACCGAATCAAATTTCCTGGAGCTCCAAGCAAATGCAAGTCTGGTCGAATCTTCTCTTCGTTCTGCAGATCCTGTCCGCCATCACGATGATCGGCCTCGTGCTGATCCAGCACGGCAAGGGCGCCGACATGGGCGCGTCCTTCGGCAGCGGCGCGTCGGGCAGCCTGTTCGGCGCCACTGGCAGCGCGAACTTCCTGTCGCGTTCGACGGCCGTCTGCGCGACCGTGTTCTTCGCGGCGACGCTGGGCATGTCGGTCGTCTCGACCGGCCGCATGGCCGTGCACGCCACCGACGCGACGCGTCTCGACAGCGCCCTGGCGCCCGTCGCGGCGAGCGCTCCGACGGTGGCGTCGTCGTCCGCCGTGCTGGTGCCGGCGAGCGTCGCTTCGGCCGCCGCGTCCGCCGCGCAAGGCATCCCGACGCGTTGATGCAACTGTCGTATTAATTTTCTCTGGCGAATTGAGGTAAACACGGTTTCTTTCGCTATAGAATAGAAGGCTGTTCAGGGAGCGATCCTCATGCGATCTGAACCGTTTTGATGGATGGTCATCGACCATTCAGGCCGACGTGGTGAAATTGGTAGACACGCTATCTTGAGGGGGTAGTGGCGAAAGCTGTGCGAGTTCGAGTCTCGCCGTCGGCACCAGTTTTTGGTACAAGCTCTTTGTATGGACCGAATCTCCCAGTGGAGCACTTCGGTCACGCGCCCTGCGTATCATTCGGAAACCCGTTTCGACATCGCTCGAAACCGTCAAGAAAACTCACGGCGAACGTGCGGGCGCACTCGGGATCAGCTTTCAGTGGTCTGTCGAGGCGCTCTTTTTTCTGCCCGCATCAGACAAACGACGACGCCTGAAACGACACCAACAAAGCCATGGACCTGTCCGCCTATCTCCCCGTCATCCTGTTCATCCTGGTCGGGGTGGGCGTCGGTATCGCGCCCCAGGCGCTCGGCTTCCTGCTCGGCCCCAGCCGGCCTGACGCGCAGAAGAACTCGCCGTACGAATGCGGCTTCGAGGCCTTCGAAGACGCGCGCATGAAGTTCGACGTTCGCTACTACCTCGTGGCGATCCTGTTCATCCTCTTCGATCTCGAGATCGCATTCCTGTTCCCCTGGGCCGTCGCTTTGAAGGACATCGGCGCCACGGGCTTCTGGGCAATGATGATCTTCCTGGCGATCCTGGTCGTCGGTTTCATCTACGAATGGAAAAAGGGCGCGCTGGACTGGGAGTGATCCCCGCCCGGAGCGACAGCACAT
>JASLEM010000236.1 GCA_030151165.1 Burkholderiaceae bacterium | reverse complement strand
CTCGTTCGCGTCGAAGTTCAAGCCGGCGTTGCGCCAGCCCGGCCGGCCGGTGCGCGCGCCGGGCGGCACCGCGCCGGCGGCCATCGCGAAGCCGCTGAGCGCGCCGTTCGCGCGGTAGGTCGCGGGCGCGTCGATGGGCCCGCTCCACTGCACCGCCAGGCGCTGGACGGCGCCTTCGGGCTGGTAGTCGGCGAGCCAGCGGCGCGCCGTGGCCGGCAGCGGCAGCGCGGCGGCGAGCTGGCGCATCAGCGTGAGGTCGAGGTGGTCGGCCGACAGCTGCCCGCCGGTGATCGGCGCGTCGCGGTCGAACAGCGTCGGCGCGCGCACCGGCGCGCGGCTGGCGGCCGCGAGGTCGGACGACGCGAGCGACGCGGACGGCGCGACCGCGCTCCCGCCGCGTGCGGCGCGCGGCGCGGCGACGCTGCCCTGCTTCTGCTTCCACGAGAAGCGCAGGTCGCCGGGCGGCCACGCGATGCCCCCGGCCGTGCGGAAGCCGAAGTGCTCGGCCGACAGCGCGACGCCTTCGGAATCGCGCTGCGCGCCGAGGCGTCCGCTCGCGTCCGCGATCGCGAGCGGCTCGACGCCGTCGCCCAGCCGCAGGCTCACCTGGCGGAGGTGGACGTCGGCAGTCATGTCGCGCCATTGCTCGTTCTGGAAGTCGAGCCAAAGCCGCAACGCGCCTTGTCCGCCGTCGAGCTCGAAGGGCAGGTCGACGTGCGCCTTCAGCTGGGCGACGTCGCCACGCGGCAGGTCGGCGTACAGCGTGCCGCTCCAGCGCCGGACGTCGCCCGCGCGGGCGAATAGCGGCTGGCGGCAACGCGCGAGCAACTGCAGGCGATCGCCCCAGTCGGCGGGCGGGGTCGCGTCGATGCGCAGGTCGTGCGAGCGCAGGCCGTTGCGCACGACGACGTCGACGTCCGTCAACTCGAGCGCCGGCGCGTGGCGCTGCTCGTCGACCCAGCGCACCGCGCCGTGGCGCAGCACGAACTCGGGCTGGCTGAAGAACCAGTCGAGCGTGTCGCCGGAGTCGTTGACCGCGGCCGGCTTCGCGGCGCGCGCGGCGAGGTCGAGTCCGCCGACGTGCAGGTGGCCGTCGGCGTCGCGCCGCACGAGCAGCTTCGCGTCCTCGATGTAGAGCTGCGACAGCCGCGGCGAGAACGCGAACAGCGAGCTCGGCGACAGCGCCGCCGACACCCGCGGCAGCCGCAGCGCCTCGGCGCCGGACGCGTCGCGCAGCACGACGTCGCGCAGCTCGAACGCGGGGATCCAGCCCGACGAGCGCACGCTGATGCGGCCGATGCGGACCGGAACCCCTACCGCACGACTGGCATGCCGCTCTATCGCCGGACGCCAATCCTCGATGTGCGGCAGAATCCCCCACTGCAGAGTCAGCCAGGCCAGCACCAGCAGACACAGCAGCGCCAGACCCGTCCAGACGGCGGCCTGCCACGCCAGCTGGAGCCCGCGCCGCCACGGCATGAAGCGCAGCCGTCTGACGACTGGATCGAAAATTGCGCTCAATTGCGATGTCATGAAAAGTTCGGCACGGGGTGGCAACGCCCCAGACCACAGTGTAGGTGGGCAGGGCAGGCGCCATTCCGGGCGACAAGGGGTGATTGTTGCCGCCAGATCCCCTGAACTTTTCGTAACACGCTGCCTCGTCCGCAGCGTGTTTTCCATGGGCCGCGCATTCGCGAGTCAACCCTCATGAACGCCCCGGAATCCGCTCCGCTCGCCACGGTCGGCCGCGCGCCGTCCTGCGGCACCGCGCTGGCCGAGCACAGCCGCTACGTGCAACGCGTGCGCCGCCGCTACGGCGACCAGCTGTCGCGCCTGCCCGCCGGCCTGCCCGACTTCGCGACGATCACCGCGCTCGTCGCGCAACTCGAGGCCGACGGCACGCCCGTGATGAGCGCGCTGCGCATCGCGCGCCAGCTCGTGCTCGAGCGCCTCGCGGTGCTGGACATCGAGCAGTGCGCCGACCAGGCCGACATCACCGCCGCCATGACGCATCTCGCCGAAGCGACGCTCGAGCGCGCGCTGGCGCAGGCGCTGTCGGAGACCGACCCGCGCTGGGGCGTGCCGCGCAACGAGGCCGGCGAGCAGGTCGAGTTCTGGATCATCGGCATGGGCAAGCTCGGCGCGCGCGAGCTCAACGTGTCCTCCGACATCGACCTGATCTACGTCTACGAGGAAGACGCGCAGACCGACGGCGCGATCGCCGTCAGCGCGCAGGAATACTTCGGCCAGGTGGCGCGCCGCATGTACGCGCTGATCGGCGACGTGACGGACGACGGCTTCGTGTTCCGCGTCGACCTCGCGCTGCGGCCGAACGGCAACTCGGGGCCGCCGGTCGTGAGCCTCGCGATGCTCGAGGAATATTTCCTCGTGCAGGGCCGCGAGTGGGAGCGCTTCGCGTGGCTCAAGAGCCGCGTGGTCGCGCCGCGCGCCGCCGTCACCAGCGGCCGCGCGCTCGCGCTGCGCGCGCTCGTCACGCCGTTCGTGTATCGGCGCTATCTCGACTACGGCGTGTTCGAAGGCCTGCGCCAGCTGCACCACAAGATCCGCGAGGAAGCGCAGCGGCGCGCCGCCGGCCGCCCCGAGCGCGCGAACGACGTCAAGCTGTCGCGCGGCGGCATCCGCGAGATCGAGTTCATCGTGCAGCTGCTGCTCGTCGTGCGCGGCGGGCAGTTCCCCGAGATCCGCACGCGCTCGACGCTGAAGGCCCTCGCCAAGCTCGCCAACGCCGGCCTGATGAAGCCCGAGACGGCCGCGCAGCTCCACGAGGCGTATGTGTTCCTGCGCCGCGTCGAGCACCGCATCCAGTTCCTCGACGACCAGCAGACACATCTGCTGCCGACCGCCGACGGCGACCTCGGCTGGATCGCCGCGAGCCTCGGCATGGCGTGCACGAAGGACGCCTGCGAACTGATCGACCGGCTGTGCGAATACCGCGAGATCGTCTCGACCGAGTTCGACACGCTGCTGCACGACGGCCGCGCCCCGCCGCCGCGCGCCGGCGGCTGCCGCGGCGGCAAGTGCACGCCGGCCTCGCCGCCCGCGCAGCTCGACAGCGAACCCTGGCTCGACCGCCTGCCGGCCGGCCTGTCAGAGCGCGTGCGCCGCTTCGCCGACAACCCGCGCGTGCAGAACCTGCGCGAGGAAAGCCGCCTGCGCCTGGCCAAGCTCGTGCAGCGCACCGTCGAGGACATCCGCTCCGGCAACTGCACCATCGAGGCGGCGATGCGCTTCGTCGACTGGATCGAGCCGCTGCTGCGCCGCGAGAGCTACCTCGCGCTGCTGGTCGAGCGCCCGAACGTGCAGCGCCGCCTGCTGCGCCTGCTGGGCCTCGCGCGCTGGCCGGTGCGCTACCTGATGATGCATCCGGGCGTGATCGACGAGCTCGCCGACGAGCGCACGATGATCGAGCGTTTCGACCCGCGCGCGCTCACCGCCGAACTCGAGGATCGCCACGAGGCCTGGCACCGCTCGGGCGAGGCCGACGAGGGCGCGCTGCTCGACACCCTGCGCCGCGCGCACCACGCCGAGGTCTTCCGAACGCTGGTGCGCGACGTCGAGGGCCGCATCACGGTCGAGGCCGTCGCCGACGAGCTGTCCTGCCTGGCCGACACCATCCTGCAGCGCAGCCTCGACTGGGCCTGGGGCCACCTGAAGCAGCGCCATCGCGACGTGCCGAAGCTCGCCGTCATCGCCTACGGCAAGCTCGGCGGCAAGGAGCTGGGCTACGGCAGCGACCTCGACGTCGTCTTCCTCTACGACGACGCCGACGAATCCGACCCGTACCGCGCGCAGGAGGTCTACGGCGCCTTCGTGCGCAAGCTGATCACCTGGCTCACGCTGCGCACCGCCGCGGGCGAGCTGTTCGACATCGACACCGCGCTGCGCCCCAACGGCAACTCGGGGCTGCTCGTGACGTCGATCGAATCGTTCGAGCGCTATCAGCGCGGCCGCGGCAGCAACACCGCGTGGACCTGGGAACACCAGGCGATCACGCGGGCGCGCTTCTGCGCCGGCGACGCCGAGCTCGGCGCGCGTTTCGAGGCCACGCGCCACGCCGTCATCGAGGCCGCGCGCGACGCCGACGCGCTGCGCCAGGAAATCGCCGCGATGCGGCAGAAGGTGCGCGACGCGCATCCGCAGCGCGACGAGCGCATCGACCCGAAGCACTGCGAAGGCGGCCTGATGGACATCGAGTTCGCGGTGCAATACCTCGTGCTCGCCCACGGCGGCCGGTGCCGCGGCCTGCGCGACAACCTCGGCAACATCGCGCTGCTCAAGCGTGCCGAGGACGCCGCGCTGCTCGACGTCGGCATCGGCCAGGCCGCCGCCGATGCCTACCGCGAACTGCGTCGCGCACAGCACCGCGCCCGCCTCGACGAGCAGCCGACGCTGTTCCCGCCGGAGACGCTGGCGCCAGAACGAGCCGCCGGGCGTGCACTATGGCGCGCCGTCTTCGGGCCCGGCGCGTAAAAGACGCGAATCGCCGCCACGCAAGGCGGAGAATGCGCTGAGCCGGCGAGTCGTCCGGCCGACCGGCACGCGACGGCTCGCGCGCACCGCACCCGCGGGCGCCGATCCGGGTGCGTGCCGACCGCTCGTCTTCCCCGCGCTTCATGCCCCTCGCCTCGCCGCCGTCCCCCTTGCCCACCGCCTTCCGCTCGTTCGCCTCGCGCCGAGCCGCGCCTGGCCGAACCCCGACGAAGCGCGCGGCGCACGGCTCGACGCATCGCACGTCGCGCGGCGCGCGGCCGACCTTCGGCCTGCGGGTCGCGTCGGCACGCGGCACGTCCTCCGCGTCGATCGCCTCCGGCACCGCCAGGCCGATTGCCCGCGCGAGGTCGCCGTCGTGAGGCGCGCGCTCGCCGGCGACGGCGTCGCCTGGCTCTGGATGACAGCGTTGTTGTGCGCCGGCGCGATCGTCGTCGGGCTCGGCGGCGGGCTGCACGACTCGACCGACTGGACTCGCGCGCTCGACTGGCGCCCCGGCCAGGACCTGCAGGAACCCTGGCGGCTGTGGACGAGCGCCTGGGTGCACTGGAGCCGCCCGCACCTCGCGGTGAACCTCGCGGGCGCGCTGGTCGTCGGCGCCGTCGGCTGGCGCGCGCGCGCGCCGGCCGCGGCCGCCGTGGCCTGGTTCGTCGCATGGCCGCTGACGCAGGGCCTGATGGTGTTGCCCGACAGCGCGATGATGCTGAAGGCGCTGCCGTACTACGGCGGCCTGTCGGGCGTGCTCCACGCCGGCGTGATCGTGCTCGGGCTGACGCTGATGTGGCCGCGGCGGGCGAAGCCCGACCCGGCCACCGTCGTGCGCCCGGAGTCCGGCTTCGTCGCGACCAAGGCGTCGCTGATCGAACCCTCGCGCATCACGGAAGGGCCGTGGGCGATGACCAGCCTCGAGGAACTGTCGTCGGTCCACACGGCCTTGCCCGTCTCGACCTTCGAGGCGGTGCCCGACCCCGCGCTCACCCCCGCCCAGGCCACGCGCCACCGCTGGATCGGCGCGGCGATCGTCGCCGGCACGATCGCGAAGGTGTTGATGGAAACGCCGTGGGACATCACGCTGCGGCCGAGCGCGACGCTGGGCATCCAGGTGGCGCCGCTCGCGCACGCCTGCGGCATCACGGCCGGCGCGATCGCGTGGGGCCTGGTCACGTGGTGGGCGGCGCTGATGCCGCGACGCCCCGCGGCCTGAGCGCCCGCTGTCGCGCAAGCGGCATCCGCGCGCGCCGACCCGCCGTAGACTCGGCACACCCCGTCTCTCCCGCACACCATGATCACGCTCAGCGGCTTCTCGCTCTCGAACTACTACAACAAGGTCAAGATGGTGCTGCTCGAGAAAGGCATCCCGTTCTCGGAGGAGCACTGCCCGACCGGCCTCGAGAACGAAGAGACGCTGATGTGCTCGCCGCTCGGCAAGGTGCCGTTCATCCGCACCGAGCGCGGCTCGCTGTGCGAGAGCGAGGTGATCGTCGAATACCTCGAGGCGCTGCAGCCCGAACCGCGGCTGTTGCCGGCCGATCCGTGGGAGCAGGCGAAGGTGCGCGAGCTCGTGACGTTCGTCGAGCTGCATCTCGAGCTCGTCGTGCGCGAGCTGTACGGCGCCGCGTTCTTCGGCGGCACCGTCAGCGACGGCAACAAGGCCCGCATCCAGAAGCTGTTGACGCGCAACGTCGCCGCCTTCCAGCGCCTCGCGCGATTCTCGCCCTACCTCGCCGGCGACCAGTTCACGCTCGCCGACTGCGCCGCCTATGTGAGCCTGCCGCTGGTCGCGATGACTTCGAAGGTCATCTACGGCGCGGACGCGCTGCAGGCGGTCGGCATCGACTGGAAGAGCTACATCAAGCTTGTCGAACAACGTCCGAGCGCGCAACGCGTGACGGCAGACCGCAAGGCGGAGCAGGCGGCAGGCAGCCGGATGAAGACGGCGTGATGGGGCGGTGACGCGAGCAGCCGCGCTCATGGCAGCAGCGCCCGCACGGGCAGGCCCCGATCCTTCATCAGCTGCCAGACCTTCACCTTGTACGGATAGAGCGGTGAGTCCCGCGCCGGCGTCCTGCGCGCGAGCGACTCGCTGAGCGGCAGGCGGCTCGAGCCGTCCTCGTAGTCGTAGCGGGCGCCGAGCTCGATCAGGCACCAGACGACGTCCCAGTCGTTGCCCACCGCGGCCTTGGTGATGAGCGGGTCGCGCGCCCGATCGAGGATGTCGAGGTTCGCTCCCAGCGACTTCATCAGCCGGAGGCCATCGCAGTCGTGGTCGACGACGAAGCGCATGATGACCGGATCGCGATCGGGTTGGCGCGTGTCGGGATGGCCGCCCGCGCGGACGACCGACTCCAGGATCCGGCGGCCGGCGGGCTGCGCGTGGACGTTGCCGACCGCGAGGCCGACCGCGCCGCTGCCGTCGGCCGCGAGCAGGTTCGGGTCGGCGCCGGCGCGCAGCAGTGCGTCGACCGCGCGCGGGCGTTGACGGTCCACGGCGACCATCAGCGGCGTGACGTCGTGCAGGCCGCGCGCGTCGACCTCCGCGCCGGCCGCGAGCGCGGCGGAGATCGCGCCCGCGTCGTCGAGACGGATCGCGCTTTCGAGCGCGTGCTGCACGCCGTCCGAGAAGAAGCTGTTGCCGATGGAATTCATGATCGATCCTGTCGAAGAGGATGCCTGCGCGTGCGCGGCGGGAAAAGCAGATGCGAAGGCGAGCACGAGCGCCGCTGCCAGCGCGGCGCGTGCCACCTGCCGCGGGAATCGAGCGCCCGCCTTGCGCGACATCGAGTCGAACGTGGTCTTCTTCATGTGTGGGCTCCTGGCGTTCAACCGCAGGTGCTGGCGAAGTCGAGCAGGCTGTCGCGATCGCGCTTGACGTTGCTCTCCAACGAATCGAGCACCTGGCCCATCTTGTGCTGCGCGAGCTTGCCCAGCGTCGGCTGGTCGCTGCCGGCGCCCAGCAGGCGGCCGAGCAGGCTGCTGCTGTCGTTGATCGTCTCGACCTGCGGCGCTCGCACGGGCGGAAAGCCGGCGATCGGCAGGCCGTCGTCGAACGCGCGCTGCATGTCGTTGATGCGGGCATCGAGCTCGCCGAGGTACCACGTCTTGTCGTCGTCGAAGTCGGGGTCGGGCTGGCCGCGCATCGCCGGGTTCCGCACCTTGATGTCGATCGGGTTCAGGCCGGGCCCTTCGCCGGCCAACTCCCGCCGCAGGAACCGCGCGTTGGTGATCTGCTGCGCGGGGTCGGTCGTCTGCGTCATGAAGGTGATGAAGTCGCCCTGCGTGCTGAAGGCCTTCGTGCGCGAGACCAGCGAATCGAAGTCCTGCGCGCCCGTGCGCGCGAGCGAGGCGTCCGGCAGCCCCGCCGCATTGAACAGCCGCACCTGGCCGTCGCTCAGCAGGCCGCCTTCCTGCGCGAGGCCGGCGCCCTTGGAATAGCCGGCGATGTCGAAGTCGACGCCCTTCTGCGACAGCGTGCCCGTCAGCTGCCGCATGGCGGCGTACTGCTTCGTGTCCTCGCCGCTGCCGTTGCGCGTGTTGGTCTGCCAGTCGACGAGGCTGTCGGGCTGGGTGTCGCGTGGCACGAGGATCAGCTGGCCGGTGGATTCGTCGCGGTACATCGCCGCGCGGAAGCCGGTCTGGTCGTTGCGCAGGTCTTCGTCGTGCAGGCTGCCGGCCGGCAGGCCCAGCGACTTGTCGAGGCCATCGGCGTCGACGGGCAGGCGCGTGAGGCAGGGCTTCGTCGACGGCGTGTCGCCGGGCGCGTCGCCGAGCTCGTTGAGGTCGGCCGCGGCGCGTGCGAACGGCAAGGCTTCGCGGTAGCGGTTGAACCGCTGCAGGACAGGCGCGAGCTTGCAGGCCTTGGCTTCGCAGGGCGTCGCATCGTTGCCGCAGGTCGGGCCGGCCACGCCGGCCGGGGCGTCCGGCGCGATCTTCTGGCCGGTCAGCGACTTGATGCGGATCACGCTCGCACGCGACAGGCTGTCGTCGTCCGCGCGATCGGTCTTGCAGCACTCGGGACAGCACGTGCGCGCGCCGGGCGACGACGCGCGCGAGAACGCGGCGGCGCCCATCTCAGGCCGCCTCGCCCGCGTCGCCCGAGTCGCCCGAGTCGCCCGACAGGGCCGGCTTGGTCAGGTGCGGCAGGTCGAACGCGGAGAACCGCAGCAGCCCGCGCTCGGAGAGGAACAGCTTCATGCTCATCTCCGGCTGCGTGGCCTGGCGCACCGCGGCGGCGGCGCGACCGACGTCGATGCGCAGCATCCCGCACGCGAGCAGGAAGCACATGAACAGCGCGGCGTCGTGCTCGGACGCGTCGCGCAGCGCGGGCCAGTGCGGCAGCCACAGCGAGGTGCGCAGCGGCTTGTCGAGCGCGGCGTCGCGGAACGCGGCGACGGGGCTCTGCTCGCGCACGAACTCGGCGACGCGCTGGAAGAAGTGCGCCTGGGTGATCGTGGCCATCTGGGTGGCGTCGAAGTGAAGCATGTCGGGCGGCTCGGGAAAGACGAGGTGGATCGGATGTCCACCATGTTCCGGCCGCCCGCGAAATCACTGCCGCGCATTCGTCGCGATTTCCGCCCGATTTGCCGCGCCGGGCCGATTCCGGCCCGTCCGGTGCGGTTTCGCGCGCGTTGGCCATGCCACGGCCGGCGACGGCTGCAAGGGCTTGACGGCTTGTTTATCATGGTCGGTTGCCCGCCGCATCCCATGCCAACTTCAAAGACTCCCCCTCCCGCCGCCCGGAAGACCCGCGCCAAGTCGCCCGATGAAGCCGTCGCCCCGGCCGCAAAGCCGGCGCCGCCGGCCGCGCTCGCCGTCGAGGAAGGCGCCGGGCGCTATCTCGCGCAGGCGGCGCGCGCGCCCCGCGTCGAGGCGCCGGTGTCGCACGAGATCCGCGTCCCGCGCCCGGACGCCCACGCGATCCGCGTGCGCGGCGCGCGCACGCACAACCTGAAGAACATCGATCTCGACATCCCGAAGCATTCGCTCGTCGTGATCACCGGGCTGTCGGGCTCGGGCAAGTCGAGCCTCGCGTTCGACACGCTCTACGCCGAAGGCCAGCGCCGCTACGTCGAGAGCCTCTCGGCCTACGCGCGCCAGTTCCTGCAGCTGATGGACAAGCCCGACGTCGACGTCATCGAGGGCCTCGCGCCGGCGATCTCGATCGAGCAGAAGGCCACCAGCCACAACCCGCGCTCGACGGTCGGCACGGTCACCGAGATCCACGACTACCTGCGCCTGCTGTTCGCGCGCGCCGGCACGCCCTACTGCCCCGACCACGACCTCCCGCTGGCCGCGACGCCCGTCGCGCAGATGGTCGACGCCGTGCTCGCGCTGCCCGAGGAAACCAGGCTGATGGTGCTCGCGCCGGTCGTGCGCGACCGCAAGGGCGAGTTCCTCGAGCTGTTCGCCGACATGCAGGCGCAGGGCTACGTGCGCTTCCGCGTCGACGGCCAGATCGTCGAGGCGAGCGAGCTGCCCACGCTGAAGAAGACCGAGAAGCACGACATCGACATCGTGATCGACCGCCTGAAGACGCGCGGCGACGCGCGCCAGCGCCTGGCCGAGAGCTTCGAGGCCGCGCTGCGCATCGCCGACGGCCGCGCGCTGGCGCTCGAGATGGACACCGGCGCCGAGCATCTCTACTCGGCCAAGTTCGCCTGCCCGATCTGCAGCTACTCGCTGCCCGAGCTCGAGCCGCGCCTGTTCTCGTTCAACTCGCCGGTGGGCGCGTGCCCGAGCTGCGACGGCCTCGGCCAGGTCATCGCGTTCGACCCGGAGCGCGTGGTCGCGTTCCCGACGCTGAGCCTCGCGGCCGGCGCGGTCAAGGGCTGGGATCGGCGCAACGGCTACACGTTCTCGATGCTCGAAAGCGTCGCGGCGCACTACGGCTTCGATGTCGACGCGCCGTTCGAGTCGCTGCCCGAGCACGCGCGCGAGGTGCTGCTGAACGGCTCCGGCGCGGAGGACATCGAGTTCACCTACGCGGCCGAGAGCGGCGCCAAGGGCAAGCGCGCGGCGGCGGTGAAGCGCTCGCATCCGTTCGAGGGGATCCTGCCGAACTTCGAGCGCCGCTTCCGCGAGACCGACTCCGCCGCCGTGCGCGAGGATCTCGCGCGCTACCAGGCCTCGCGCGCCTGCCCGTCGTGCCACGGCACGCGGCTGCGACGCGAGGCGCGGCACGTGTTCCTGGTCGGCACCGGCGGCGACGAGGCGCAGCGCCGCAAGCCGATCTACCAGATCGAGCATTCGACGCTGTCCGACTGCCTGAGCTACTTCGAGCAGCTGCACCTCGAAGGCGCGCGCGCCGACATCGCCGACAAGGTCGTGCGCGAGATCCGCAGCCGCCTCACGTTCCTGAACAACGTCGGGCTCAACTACCTGAGCCTCGACCGCAGCGCGGACACGCTGTCCGGCGGCGAGGCGCAGCGCATCCGGCTCGCGTCCCAGATCGGCTCCGGCCTGACGGGCGTGATGTACGTGCTCGACGAGCCGTCGATCGGCCTGCACCAGCGCGACAACGACCGCCTGATCGCGACGCTGCGCCACTTGCGCGACCTCGGCAACTCGGTGCTGGTCGTCGAGCACGACGAGGACATGATCCGCGCGTCCGAGTACTGCATCGACATGGGCCCGGGCGCCGGCGTGCACGGCGGGCGGATCATCGCGCAGGGCACGCCGGACGAGGTCGCGGCGAACCCGGAGTCGCTGACGGGGCAGTACCTCTCGCGCGCGATGAGCATCCCGATCCCGAAGCAGCGCCACGCGTGGCGCCCCGAGCTCGAGGATGCCGATCCGAAGGACACGCCGCGGCTGCGCCTGCGCGGCGCGCACGGCAACAACCTGAAGAACGTGACGGTCGACATCCCGGTCGGATTGTTCACGTGCGTGACGGGCGTGTCGGGCTCGGGCAAGTCGACGCTGGTCAACGACACGCTCTACACCGCCGTCGCGCGCGAGCTGTACGGCAGCCATGCCGAGGCCGCGCCGCACGACGCGCTGGAAGGCCTGGAGGCGTTCGACAAGGTCATCAACGTCGACCAGAGCCCGATCGGCCGCACCCCGCGCTCCAACCCGGCCACGTACACGGGCCTGTTCACGCCGATCCGCGAGCTGTTCGCCGAGGTGCCGGCGGCGCGCGAGCGCGGCTACGGGCCGGGGCGCTTCAGCTTCAACGTGTCGGGCGGCCGCTGCGAGAGCTGCCAGGGCGACGGCGTGCTGAAG
>JASLEM010000181.1 GCA_030151165.1 Burkholderiaceae bacterium | reverse complement strand
GCGCGCGAGCCGCGCGGCGCGGCTCGCGGCCTGCCGGTTCCAGGGCGAGTCGGCGACGGTGGTCACGATGCGCCCGCCGCCGGACCCATCACGAGGTTCGGCAAGGTCGTCGCGATGCTCGGGAAGATCGCGAGCAGCACGACCGTCAGCAGCATCAGCGCGACGAACGGGATGACGCCGCGGATGATCTCGCCGAGCGGGATGTCGGGCGCGATGTTCTTGATCACGAAGATGTTGAGGCCCACCGGCGGGTGGATCAGGCCGGTCTCCATCACGATCGTCATCACGACGCCGAACCACACGAGGTCGAAGCCCGCGGCCTTCAGCGGCGGCAGGAAGATCGGGGACGTCATCAGGATGATCGAGACCGGCGGCAGGAAGAAGCCCATCACGATCACCATCAGCAGGATCGCGGCGAGCAGCAGCCACTTCGACAGCGCGAGCGCGACGATCCACTCGGCCAGCGCCTGGCTGATGTGCAGGTAGCTCATCACGTACGAGAACAGCAGCGACATGCCGATGATGAACATCAGCATCGTCGACTCCTTCAGCGTCGCCGACAGGATCGGCGCGAGGTCGCGCACGCGCCAGATGCCGTAGATCACCGCGATCAGCGCGAGCGCGAGCAGGCTGCCGAGGCCGGCGGTCTCGGACGGCGTCGCGAAGCCGCCGTACAGCGCCACCATCACGCCGGTGAGCAGGATGATGAACGGCAGCACGCGCGGCAGGATCGAGAAGCGCTGGCTCATCGTGAAGTGCTCGTCGAGCAGCAGCGGGGACTCGACGCCGCGGGTGTCGTACGCGCGCTTGGCCGCGCGGAACTCGCGCTGGTAGTTGAGCGCCGCGTAGACGGCGAACAGCGCGACGAGCAGGACCCCGGGCCCGATGCCGGCGAGGAACAATCGGCCGAGCGACTGCTCCGCCGCGACCGCGTACAGGATCATCGTGACCGACGGCGGCAGCAGGATGCCCAGCGTGCCGCCGGCGGCGATGATGCCGGCCGCGAAGCCGGGCGAGTAGCCGCGCCGGCGCATCTCCGGGATGCCCGCGCTGCCGATCGCCGAGCACGTGGCCGGGCTCGAGCCCGCCATCGCCGCGAACAGCGCGCAGGCGAACACGTTGGCGATGCCGAGCCCGCCGGGGATGCGGCTCATCCACACGTGCATCGCGGCGTAGAGGTCCTGCCCCGCGCGCGTGCGCCCGATCGCCGAGCCCTTCAGGATGAACAACGGGATCGACAGCAGCGTGATGCTGGACATCTCCTCGTAGACGTTCTGCGTGATCGTGTCGAGCGACGACGCGGGCATGAAGACGGCCATGAACAGCACGCCGACGCTGCCGAGCGAGAACGCGATCGGCATGCCGGAGAACATGAACGCGAGCGTGACGAAGCCGAACAGCAGGCCGAGGGAGAGCATCGACATCAGCGCGCTCCCTCACGAAGTTCGCCGCGCTCGTCCTTGCCGATGCGGTTGAAGCTCGCGCCGCATTGCACGAACAGCTGGATGCAGAGCAGGATCATGCCGAGCGACATCAGGAGATAGGGAATCCAGAGCGGCGGCGCCCACGACGACGACGTCGTCTGCCCTTCGCTCCAGGCCTCGTGCAGCAGCGTGCACGACTTCCACGCGAAGAACGCGCAGAACGCGAGGCACAGCACGTCGACCACGGCGATGCGCACGCGGTTGACGGCCATCGGCAGCAGCGACGAGACGGCCTCGATGCCGACGTGCCCGCGGATCGCCTGCACGTACGCGCTGCACAGGAACGTCGCGCCGACGAGGCAGAACACCGAGGCCTCGTCCTGCCAGTCGGTCGACGCGTGCAGGAAGTAGCGCGTCAGCACGCTGGAGCTGAGGATCAGCGCCGCCGCGATCAGCGCCAGCATGCCCAGCACCATCACGCCGCGGTTGACGACGACCAGCGCGCGCGCCAGCGGCAGCAGCCAGCGCGGCGTGAACGGGTCGATGCGCTGGTGCGCACCGCCGTCGCCCGGCGCGGCGGCGAGGCCGACAGGCACGTGCGGTGCGAGGTCAGCGTCGCGTGCGTTCACAGCAGCTTCTGCGCCGCGGCGATCATCGTCTTGCACGTGTCGTTGTGCTCGGCGAAGTCCTTCCAGGCCGTCGCCTTGGCGATCGTTTGCCACTTGCGCAGCGTCGCGTCGTCGATGTCGTAGCACTTCGCGCCGGCCTTCGTGTAGATGTCGGCCACGATCCTGTCGTCGGCATGCGCCGCCTCCATCGCGAACTTCTCCTGCTCGGCGCCGACCGCCATGATGATGTCCTGCTGCGCCTTCGGCAGCTTGTTGAAGACGTCCTTCGAGATCATCAGCGGCTCGAACATGAACCAGTACGCCTTGTTGCGCGCGGTGGTCAGGTGCTTGGCGATCTCCTCGAGCTTGAACGAGATGAAGCTCGTCGACGACGTCATCGCCGCCTCCATCGCGCCGGTCTGCATCGCGGCGTAGATCTCGTTGGACGGCAGCGAGATGACGGACGCGCCGGCTTCCTTGAGCATCATGTCCATCTCGCGGCTGCCGCCGCGCACCTTCATGCCCTTGGCGTCCGCCGGTGCGACCAGGGGCGCGTTCTTGCTCGCGACACCGCCGCCTTGCCAGATCCAGCTGACGATCAGCACGCCCTTGTCGTCCAGCGTCTTGGCGAGCATCTTGCCGACCTCGGCCGTCTTCCACGCCGCGCCGACCTCGTAGCTGGGCACCAGCGCGGGCATCAGGCCGATGTTGGTCTCGGGCACCTCGCCGCCGGCGTACGACAGCGGCACGAGGCTCATGTCGAGCGCGCCCTTGCGCATCGCCGAGAACTGCGAGTTCGTCTTCATCAGCGACGAGCCCGGGTACACCGCCGCCTTCAGCGCGCCGTTGCTGCGCTTCTCGACGTCGGCCGCGAAGCGGCGGCACAGGCGGTCGCGGAAGTCGCCTTCGGTCAGCGTGCCGCCCGGGAACTGGTGCGAGATCTTGAGCGTGCCGTCCTGCGCCAGCGCGCGCGCCGCGAACGGGCTGATCGCGGCGCCGGCCGCAGCCTGGACGACCGCGCGTCGAGTGATTGCCATGATGTCTCCTGTGGGTGTCGACCGCGGATCGGCCCCCGGGGCAGGCGTCCGCGTTGCAAACAGCTTTGAATACAAGAACGTCAAGTTTGCATGCAATTCATGATACCCGGACTCAGTGACAACCCGGAAGCGACGAGGCGACCCGTCATCGGGGTCGCCTCGCGGTGCAGGGTGGGTCGCCGGACGAGGCGACGGTCGGGTCAGCCTACGGCGCCGGCGCCGTCCTCGCCGCCATCGAGCAGAGGGCGTTGCCGAGCGCGGTGTCGGCCGCCGTCGGCGTGTAGCCGCTCGCCAGGACGTTCGACGCCTGCGCCTGCGCGACGAGCGTCGCGACCGAGGACGCGCGCAGGAAGCGCTGGGCCGCGGCCCGGTTCGCCGCCGCCGTGACCTGGCAGACGAAGCCGGCGTGCGTGCCGTAGCGCTCTTCCAGCGACGCGCGCGGGTCGGCGGCCGCGACGCGCTGCGCCCGGGTCGCGGCGAACGGCCACGACGAGCCGGACAGCGCGCACTGCTGGCCCTTGTAGCTGCCGCCGGCGTAGGTGTTCCAGCCGCTGTAGGTCGCCAGCGGCGCCTGCAGGTTGACCGACGGCACGCCGACGACCTCGTTGCCGTCCACGTTGACGCGCGGCACGAGCGTCGGCAGCACGGCCTCGACGATCGGCGGCTGGATCGTCATGATCCCCGACTGGTTCGCGTAGTCCACCTGCGGCCCGAAGTCGTACTTCAGCACCGGCCAGAGATGGTTGCCCTGGTACGGATAGCCGGGGATGTTCGGGAAGCCGACGTCGGCCTGCGTCGCCGCGACGAGCTGCCCCTGGCTCAGCTTCGGGTAGACGCTGGGCGGCATTGGCGTGCCGTCCATCACGAGCGCGAAGAAGTCGTCCTGCAGCGCGGCGTTCTGGTCGCCTTCCGGGTTCGGGTTGGCCGGGTAGACGCAGGCGCCCGACGGCGCGGGGTTCGCGGTGTACGTGAAGCCGCCGCCACCGCCGCCGTGCGTGGTGCCGGGGAAGTAGTAGCGGTGCACGTTCGAGGGCAGCGGGATGTCGGCCACGGCCGTCATGCCGACGAGGTCGGGCGACATCTTCTCCGCGTACATCTCCAGCGAGCCGAAGGTCTCCATGATCTCCGGGCAGGTGCCGCTCGCCGTGCAGCGCGTCAGGATGCCCGAGGCGGGCAGGCCGCGCGCGAGGTTCGGATAGTCCGCCCACCAGACCGGCGCCTCGTCGCCCATCATGTAGATGTTCGTGATGACGTCCGGCAGCGCGAAGCGCGCGTTCATGAACAGCATGCGGCCGTCGATCTGGCCCCAGGCGCCGTCGACCACCTGGCGGTTCGACTCGTCCTGGTTGAAGCCGTAGAAGATCGAGCCGCGGATGAACGACGCCGACTGCGACGAGCCGATGCTGATCACCTTGTTCGCGAGACCCGCGACCGGGTTGGCGGTGCCGTCGGCGGCGGCCGCGGCGTGGTGGAAGAACGAGATCGTGTCGCGCGCGGCGGCGTAGCCCACGCCCAGCACCAGCGGATCGACCGCGGTGTAGACCATCTCGTAGAGCAGCGCCGGGTTGAAGCCGTTCTTGAGGCACACGCGCGTCGGGTCGGGCGTGCCGGGGAAGGCGACGGTGCGGCAATCCGCCCACGTCCAGTCGACGCCGAGCCGCAGCGGCGTCTTCGGGCCGTCGACGCCGACGGTCGTCTGTCCGGCGACGGCGGTCAGCGTCGACTTCGTCGGGTCGGTCAGGCTCAGCGGCTTGTACGGCACGGGCGTCGTGTAGATCACCATCTGCGCCGTGTTGCCGGTCGCGCTCGCGATGTGGCCGTAGACCTGGCCGGTGATCGTCGAGCCGTCGCGGTTCCTCGCGACGGGCACCACGATCTGCTGGCTGGTGCCGGCGTAGGGCACGGTCAGCGGCGTGCACGGGTAGGCCGTCGCGCAGTTGGACTCGAGGTCACCCTGCCAGCCGCTCTGCAGGTAGATCGTGCCCGTGGTGATGGACGCGCCGCTCGGGATCGCGTTGCCGCCGCGATTGGACACCTCGTACACCAGCAGCCCGCTCGCGTCGGCGGCGCTGGTCGGCGCGGTGAGCTGGAAGGTCGAGACGTAGGGCACCTTGCCGTTGCCGTTCAACGGCGCGAGCGCGATGTCCTGGATGATCGTGTTGTGCACGTCGGCCGGGTCGAGCTCGCCGAACACGCGGCCCTTGTACGTCGTGTACGGGACGGCCGCGCCGTTCACGGCGGTGGTGGAGTCGATGACGATGGACGTCACCGCCGCGTCGGCGGGCAAGCCCCAGCCAGACAGCGCGCCCGCGAGCGCGCCGAGCGGCAGCCACCCGCGGCCGACGCGCCGGCGCAGGACGACGGCCAGCGCGACGAGCGCGAGCGCGAGCGCCATCATCACCCACGTCGACGGCTCGGGCACCGGCGCCCTGGCGCTGCAGCCGGACGAGGTCGTGCCCATGCAGGCCAGCGTGTCGCCGGCGGCGTCGGTGAACTGGACGAAGAAGGTCTGGTCGAACGTCGGGTCGGTGAATTCCGGATCGAAGGTGAAGGTCTCCGACGCGCCCGGGCCGACGGCCGTGCCGGCGGCGGGATCGGTCAGCGCGTAGCAGAAGCCCGCGCCGATCGCGAAGCCGGTGGCGGCCTGGCAGCCGAGCGGGTCGTCGAAGAAGAACGCCGCGGCGCTCCAGCCGGCGCGTGTCGTGCCGGCGTACTGGCCGAGGCCGGACACCACGACTTCGCTCACCTCGTAGCCCGCACTGTTGTCGGTGAGCGTGAAGCTGCCGTCGCCGCTGGCGGGCACGGTCTGCGTGACGGTGAAGTCGGGCTGGGCCTGCGCCGGTGCGACCCAGGCCAGGCCGAGGGCGATGCCCAGGCCGGCGAGCGCACGACGCAGCGGCGATCCGCCGCGCTCGCGCGCGCTCGGGGACGTCGGCTGGACGGAAAGGGAATGCAGCGGCGTCGCCGCCACCCTGGAGGGGATGAAGGGATTTCTCACGTTGTCTCCTGATCGGTTTTATGCGCCGCATCAGCAGGTCGGAGATCCGATCGCCAGCGCGGTGTTTTTTCTTTTTGCTTTTGTGGATGCAAATTAAACGTCTGCGAATGCAGCATCGATATAGTGTTATCCCTGATCGTGACAACCTGCACGCAAAATAGCATTCCACTGCATTGACACAAACGATGTCCGCCTAGAATGAGGCCCATGAACGGCAACCGTCTCTCGGAACGACTGCGCGAATCCATCGAGGAGGAGATCGCCACCGGCAAGCTCCTGCCGGGCACGCGGCTGGACGAGGTCGAGCTCGCGACGCGCTTCGGCGTCTCCCGCACGCCGATCCGTGAAGCGCTGCGCCTGCTGCTCGGCGAGGGCCTGCTCGAGAGCCGCCCGCCGCGCGGCGCGGTGGTGGCGCAGGTCACGCCGCAGCGGCTGATCGAGATGTTCGAGGTGATGGCCGAGCTCGAGGGCATGTGCGCGCGGCTCGCCGCGCGGCGCATGTCCGACCAGGAGCTCGCCAAGATCGAGGCCGCGCACGAGGCCTGCCGCGAGTCCGCGGCGGCGCGCGACTCGGACGGCTACTTCTACAACAACGAGCGCTTCCACTACGCGATCTACGCGGCCTCGCACAACGGCTTCCTGTTCGAGCAGGCCTCCGCGCTGCAACGCAAGCTGCGCCCGTATCGCCGCCTGCAGCTGCGCGTGCGCAACCGCGTGCAGCGCTCGTTCGACGAGCACCAGGACATCGTCGACGCGCTGCGCGAAGGCGATGCCGAGAAGGCCGTCGCCAGCGTGCGCCGGCACGTCGTCGTGCAGGGCGAACGCTTCGGCGACCTGATCGCCGGCCTGTCGCAGATGACGGGCACCGGGCCGCGCGTCGAGCTGATGCCGGACGCGGCGCCGAGCGAGTAGCGTTCAGGCGATCCGCCGCCGGATCCACGCGAGGCCGCGCGCGAGCCAGCCGGCGCGGCCGCCGATCGGCGATACCCGCTGCCGTATCGCGTCCCGACACGCCCTGCACATGATCAGGCCACCCGCCGCCGCGGCGGCTTCGCGTCCAGCGCCAGTGCCGCCATCTCGGCCGGATGGCGCGCGGGCCACGCGAACAGGGCGCCCGTGCCGACGTTGGCAGTGAGGTCGGGCCCGAGCGCGCGGCTCATGACGGCGCTGCGGTAGTCGCGGCCGTCGACCTGCACGATGTCGACCAGCCCGAAGCCCTGGCGCGCGTAGTACACGCGCAGGTCGGCGGCGGGCACCGGCGTGTCGAGCGCGAGTTCGGTGAAGCCGCGCACGCGCGCCCACGCGGCCGCGGCCCGCATCAGCGCGCGGCCGATGCCCAGCCGCTGGTGGCGCGGGTCGACGGCGAACTGGTGGATGCTGGCGACGGCGTCGTCGCGGTAGCGGCGGATGGGCGAGGCGGGGTCGCTCGGCTGCAGCGTGATGGCGCCGACGATGACGCCGCCCGCCAGCGCGACGAAGCAGGCGCCATGTCCGATGCGGCGTCGCGTGCCCGCCGCGTCCTGGCTCGCGCTGCGGCAGTGGAGCCCGCGCCGCGCCATCGGTGCGAAGGCGCGGTGCAACAGGGCGGTGAGGTCGTCGAGCGAGTCGCTCGAACGCAGTCGGCGAAGGGCGAAGTCCATGGTGTCGGTTCGATGCAGCGGTGCGAGGGGGCCGGCACGCGTCGTGCGCTGGTCGGCGTGGATCCATTGCATCAGCGACGACCTCAACGCGTCGTAGCGATCTCGGCCGTGCGCATAAAGATGGCGTCAACGTCCGCCCGGCCGATCGTCGCGCCCGCATCGCACCCGCACCGGCGTTCGCCGACGCGCAGCCGCCGTTCGTCGACCGGTCAGACTGCGGAAAGCCAAAGTGCGCGAGGATGCGGGATTCGAACGCCTTCCGAGCCCGACAACAAGACATGAACACCGTCGCCACCCCTCCGCCGTCCACCGCCTTCTCGAGTTACCAGAAGCTGGTGGTGGGCATGCTCGCCTTCCTGCAGTTCGCCGTCATCCTCGACTTCATGCTGATGTCGCCACTCGGCGCCGTGATCATGCCGACGCTCGCGATCGGCCCGAAGCAGTTCGGGCTCGTCGTGTCCGCCTACGCGTTCAGCGCCGGCGTGTCGGGCCTGCTCACCGCCGGCTTCGCCGACCGTTTCGACCGCAAGCGCCTGCTGCTGTTCTTCTACGCGGGGTTCATCATCGGCACGCTGTGGTGCGGCCTCGCGCAGAGCTACGAGGCGCTGCTCGTCGCGCGCATCGTCACCGGCCTGTTCGGCGGCGTGATGGGCTCCGTCGTGCTCGCGATCTCGACCGACCTGTTCCCGCCGCAGATGCGCGGCCGCGTGATGGGCCTGATCCAGACCGCGTTCGCGGCGAGCCAGGTGCTGGGTATCCCGATCGGCCTGTACCTGTCGAACCGCTGGAACTGGCACGTGCCCTTCCTCGCGATGGCCGCGCTCGGCCTGGCCGGCGGGCTCGTCGTCGCGTCGAAGATGCAGCCCGTGGCCGACCACCTCGGCAAGCCGCAGGAGCACAGCCCGTTCATGCACCTGTTCCACACGCTGGCCGAACCGCGCTACCTGCTCGCGTTCCTGACCGTGACGCTGCTCGCGACCGGCGGCTACATGCTGATGCCGTTCAGCAGCGCCTACTCGGTCAACAACCTCGGCATCCCGCTCGCGCACCTGCCGACGGTCTACCTCGTCACCGGCGTCTGCACGATCTTCGTCGGCCCGATGGTGGGCAAGGCGGCCGACTCGGTCGGCAAGTTCCGCGTGTTCGTGTTCGGCACCGCGCTGTCGATCCTGATGGTGTCGATCTACACGCACCTCGGCCCGACCACGCTGCCGGTGATCATCGTCATCAACGCGGTGATGTTCGTCGGCATCTTCTCGCGCATGATCCCGTTCCAGGCGCTCGTGTCGTCGGTCCCGGCGCAGACGCAGCGCGGCTCGTTCAACGCGATCAGCGCGTCGATCCAGCAGCTGTCCGGCGGCATCGCCTCGGTGATCGCGGGGCACATCGTCTCGCTCGGGCCGGACGGCAAGCTGCAGAACTTCGACGTGATCGGCTACGTGGTCGTCGGCACCGCGCTGGTGGCGCTGGTGCTGGTGTGGAACATCAACAAGGCGACGCAGGCGCGCGCCGCGGCGTGAGCTCGCGCACGCCGCGCGTGTAGGACAGCGCGCACTCGCGGTCGAGGCCGCGTCTGGCGTCGAGGCGGCAGGGAGCACGGCAACATGCAGTCACACTACGCCGAGCACACGCCATGAACCCCACCGCCTCCACCCGCCCGCAGCAGGAAACCCGCCGCGAACGCGCCACCACGCAGCAGCGTGACCGCTTCGTCGACGAGTTCGACGACGCCGACCTCGAACGCGCGCTGCGCACCGTGAGCTGGAACCCGAAGGACGTCGCGAACTTCCTGCGCAGCGCCGCCGCGCGCTGAGTCAGCTCTTCAAATCGGCGCGCAGGTCACCGCGCGTGGCCGTGAACAGCGCCGACAAGGTCGCGCGCTGACGATCGTCCAGCAAAGCCACGAGCGCCTCCTGGCGCGCGCGCAGGTCCTGCAGCGCCTGCTGGCGATCGTCGCCGTCGGCGCACTCGACGCCGATGAACGCCCGCAGCGGCTCGGCTGCGCTGACGGTGCCGACGCCCTCGGCCAGCGTCTTCCGGATCCAGCGCTCGTTGTGCTGTCCGACCTCCAGCGCGCTCGCGAGAAAGTCCTGGAACGCGCGCTGCTGGGCCGGCGCGATGGCCAGGTCGCCGGGCGCGTCCCGCAGCCGCGCCGCGAAGACGGCCATCAGGTCGCGCGGCAATGTCGGCTCGCCCTTGGGGCAGTCGGTACGCGGCTTGTCCTTGGCGTCGCCCTGCGGCGGCCCGCCCTGGCCACCGCCGCGACGCCCGCCACCCATCTGCGCCTGCGCGCCGCCGCATGCCGCGGCCAGCGCCACGAACGCCGTCAACGCGGTCCGCCGCGCGCGAGTCGCCTTCGCCGTCGATTCACTCTCGCCCTGCATGCACCGCCTCGTTTTCGCTGGAAGCCGCGATGCTGCGCGCGCCGGTTGTCGGGCATGTGTTCGCTTCGTGGTCGAGTTGAAATCTTGCGCCGCGCGCCCAGGAATGCACAGGCGCGGTGCCGCGCGACTAAAGACACGCCGCCTCCGGGCCGATATCGATAGGACAACGGCGCTGGATCACCCGACGGATGAACGAGGTCGGCCCCGCCCATTTCTCTCGACTTCCCGGAAGGCTCCATGAGTCAGGCCAAGCCACGTACCTACCTGGACGCGCTCCAGGCCGCCCATGACGGCGCCCGGATCGCGAACGCCGCGCGCGCAGCGGCCTACCACGTGCTGCCGCAAGGCGTCAGCTGCAAGACCGACTGGGCCGGCTGGGGCGATCCGTTCTACAACGCCACGCCGCGCCAGCAGGCCTTGCTCGACGTGCTGCAGGACCTGATCGACGGCGGCGAGAACCACCTGCCGACGATCGCGCTGAAGGCATCGCTGCGGCTCGAAGTGGCCGAGAAGGACGTGCTGCGCAGCCGCGACAACGTCGACGCCAGCGGCGAGAGCGGCTACTTCTTCGACGACGTCCTGCACGCGCTGTTCGCCCTTGACGCACAGGAGACCGAGACCATCTTCTACGGCCTCATCGACCGCCTGATGCAGCCGACGTGCGTGCATGGCCGGCCGGTGCTGCTGCCGGCCGAGCGGCGCTAGCCGACGGGATCCCGAACAGCTCGCGCAGGTACGGCGTGAGGGTTCGGCCCTGCGGATCCATGCGCTCGCGCAGCGCGAGGAAATCGTCCCAGCGCGGATAGAGCGCCGCCAGCTGGCGTCCCTTCAGCGAGTGCACCTTGCCCCAGTGCGGGCGCCCGCCATGGTTCAGGCAGATCGCCTGCACCGCGTCGAAATAGCGTTCGAACGGCATGCCGCGGAACTGGTGCACGGAGATGTGCACGCTGTCGCGCCCGTGGTTCGGGCTGAGCCAGAGGTCGTCGCCGCGCACCCATCGATACTCGAGCGGGAACATCAGCGGGAACTCGCGGCGGTCGATCAGGGCCTTGATCTCGCGCAACGCGTCCGCGCCGCGCCCGGCCGGCAGCGACCATTCCATCTCGTTGAAGCGCACCGAACGCACCGTCGCGAGCGCCGAGTGGCTCGCGTTCACCTGCTCGCTGCGCGACGCCAGCGCGCCGCACAGGCGGCCCAGCGGCGGGCACAGCGCCGGCACCGCCTTGCCGAGACGGCACAGCGCCCCGAAGGCCGTGTTCTCCAGCAACACGTCGTTGGCCCAGCGCTTCCAGTCGTGCGCGTCCGCGGGGCGATCCGTGAGGTTCCACGTCTTCGTCTGCACGACGTCGGAGTGCGGCATCCAGTAGAACTCGAAGTTGCGGCTGCCCGCGACGAGCTCGTCGGCGCGCGCGAGGCACTCGTCCAGCGTCATGCGGTCGCGCACCAGGTGCAGCCGGTACGACGGCACGAGCCGCAGGCTGATCTCCGTCAGCACGCCCAGGCTGCCGAGACCGATGCGACCGCCCGCGAACAGGTCGGGGTTCTCGGTCGGCGAGGCCGTGACTTCACTGCCGTCGGCCCGCAGGAACTTCATGCCGGCGATCTGCGTCGCGAGGTTGCCGAACGCGAGGCCGGTGCCGTGCGTGCCGGTGCTGGTGGCGCCGGCGAGCGACTGCACGTTGATGTCGCCGAGGTTCTCCATCGCGAGGCCGTGCTCGGCGAGCGCGTCGCCGAGCGCGTACAGGCGCGTGCCGGCGCGCACGCGGGCGATGCGTGCCTCCTTGTCGACGGCGATCACGCCCTGGAGCCTGTCGAGCGAGACGATCACGCCGTCGCTCGCCACCAGCGGGCTGAACGAATGGCCGCCGCCGACCATGCGGACCGACTTCCCGTCGCGCGCGGCGGCGCGCAGCGCGTCGGCGAGTTCGGCGTCGGTGCCGGGCGTGAGCACCGGCGTGCCGGGGCAGGCGACGTAGCCGGACCAGTTCTTCCACATGCGTGCGCTCTCCGGTTGCGTTGTTTGCGTGGTCGTCAGAAGAAGGATCGGCCGTCGCCGCGGTACGTCGCGACGCGGTCCACGACCCGGCCGCCGGCGATCAGCAGCAGCGCGTCGAAGCGTTCGCACAGCTCGCCGGCCTTGGCGTGGCGGAACAGCAGCGGGTCGCCGACGGCGAGGTCAACGGATACGGGAACCTGTACCGGTGTCTGCACCTCGCCGGCACCTTCGTTCGCGAACAGCGCGCAGCCCGAGGGAAGCCAGGGCCGCGGCAGGCGATCCGGGCCCGACGGGCCGGAGGCCGGATAGCCGCCGCCCGCGCACGTCACGACGCCCGCGCGCGGGACGCGCGTGACGGCCAGTGCGAAGCCCGCGGCCGGCGGCGCGCGGAAGGCGTCGTAGTGGTCGAACAGCGTCGGCACGTACAGGCCGGAGCCGGCGGCGAGCTCCGTGACGCTGGCGTCGAGCCGCGTGCTCTCGACGCTGCCGGTGCCGCCGCCGTTGACGAAGCGCAGCCGGTGGCCCGCCGCGGCCAGCGCGGCGACGGTGTCGCGGCGGCGCGCGTTGACCTCGGCGATGGAGCGCCGCTTGAGCGCGCGCACCACGGCGCTCCTGAGCCGCTGGCCCGGCACCCGGTCCTGCAGGCCGGCGATCTGGCTCTCGTAGCCCATCAGTCCGTCGAGCCGCACGCCCGCGGTGTTCGCGATGACGTTCGCGAGCGCCAGCGCCGCGGCGGGGCCGTCGATCGGCGAGCGGTAGACGCCGAAGCGGATGCCGGGGAAGTCGGAGGACATGTCCAGGTCGATCGCGAGCGGCACCACGACGCCCTCCGCCTGCGCGATCGCGGCGATGCGCGCGACCTGCGCGGCGTCGTCCACCATCAGCGTGATGCCGCGCCCCGCCCGCAACTGCGCGGCGACCGCGCGCACGTCGGCGGGTTCGACCGACGGATACGCGACGACCAGGTCCTCGAAGCCCTGCGACGCCAGCCACGCGGCTTCCGCCGGCGAATAGCACAGCAGGCCCTGCACGGCCGGCCCGGCGGCGATCGCACGGCGCAGCATCGCGACCGAGCGGACGGACTTCGTGACCAGCCGGATCGGCACGCCGCCCGCGCGTCGGCGCAGCAGGTCGAGGTTGGCGTCGAACTGGTCGAGATCGACGAAGGCCGCAGGCAAGGTCGCATCGCCCAGGGCGGCACGGTAGTAGGCGTAGTCGCGCAGCATACGGGGTGATGTATCGGCGCTCATGCGGCCGCACCGGCCTGCCGGTGCGCCTCCAGCGTCGCCATCAACATGACCTTGTGGTGGTCGATGAGCCGCTCGCGCAGCGGCGACTCGACCGACAGCGCGAGCCGCGCGGCCGCGCCGGTCACGTCGGTGAGCAGCAGCGCCAGCGCGAACACGCCGTCGGACGAGGGCAGCGACAGAATCTGCGTCAGCGCGGGCACGAGGAATTCGGCGGTGCGGCGATTGTCCTCGGCGTCGAGCTCGCGCAGGCCGTGGTCGCCCTGCGCGCCCGCCCACACGGCGACGGCGGCGGGCTGGTCGCGGTAGTGCGCGAAGTAGGCGTCGACCACGCGGTTGACGGCCTGTGCCACCGATGGACGGCCGTCGTGCTCGGCGAGCAGTTGCGCGACCTCGCCCTGCAGCAGCTCGCGCACGCGCTCGAGGTTGCGCTTGGCGAGCTCGCGGATGATCGCCGCCTTCGACGGGAAGTACGCGTAGACCGAACTGATCTGGATGCCCGCGCGGCGCGCGACCTCGCGCATCGCGAGCGCCTCCGAGCCCTGCTCCACGACGAGTTCGAGCGCGACGTCGAGGATGGCCTCGACCCGCGTCTTGCTGCGTTCCTGCTGCGGCCGGCGCCGCACGTCGGGGCCGCTCATCGCGCCGTTCCGGTCATCAGTTGCATGGGGCTTTCCCTGGCGTTCACGCCGTTGACACGTGATCGATGCTCACATTATATTGTGATCAATGCTCATGTTCAAGCGGACATGACAACCACGAGGCCAGGTTTTCTCCCATGACCTTGACTGCCGCCGCGACCCGACCCGCCCTCTCAGGAGCCGCGCTCCTGCGGCTGGCGTGCGCCTATGCGGTGGCCACCAACGGCACGATCCTGATGCCGCTGATCGTCGCGATGCTGATGCGCCGTTTCGGCCTCGGCGAGGACGCGGCGACCGGCTGGGCCGGCCTCGAGATCGCCGGCATCGCCGTGAGCTGCGCGCTGTTGCCGCGGCTCGTCGCGCGCGCGCCGGGGCGCTGCGCGTGGATCGGCACGCTGGGCACGCTCGTCGCGCAGGCGTCCGGCGCGTGGTGGCCGACCATCGCGGCGGTGGGCGTGTCGCGCGGCGTCGCGGGGCTGTTCGAAGGGTTGCTGTTCGTCGTCGTCGCGGCGAGCCTGTCCAACCGCTCGGCGGCCGAGCGCGCGTGGGGCGTGATCATCCTGGTCGGCGGCGTCGTCGACGGCGCGCTGCTGGTCGGCGCCGCGTGCCTGCCGCACGAGGCCGACGCGTGGCTGTTCCCGCTGTTCGCCGCGGTGTTCGCGCTGATCGCCGTGCCGACGGCACGCGCGGGCCGGCACGCGGTCGATGCCGACACCGTTCCGACGCGCCGCGCCAAAGCGGTTCGCTGGAGCACGCTGGTGCCGATCTGGATCGTGATGATCCTCGTCTACGGCGTGCTCGCCGGCCAGTGGGCGATCGCCGACATCAACGGCCACCGCATCGGCCTGCCGACGGCGCAGGGCGGCCTGCTGCTGTCGCTCGCGTCGGTGATCGGCCTCGCCGGCTGCCTCGCCGCGTCGCATCGCCGCAGCCACGCGCTGCGGCTGCCCATCCTCTGGGCCGCGCAGCTGGTGATGGCGGCGGCGGTCGTCTGGTTTTTCGCCGCGTCCGGGGGGGCCGGCTTCTTTACGTCGCAGCTGTTCGTGACGCTCGCGTTCTATGCGATCACGCCGTTCCTCACGGCGCGGTTGTCGGAGCTCGACGCCGACGGCTCGCTGGTCGCGCGCAGCATCGTCATCACGTTCACCAGCGTCGCGATCGGCACCGCGCTGGCGGGCACGCTGCTCGCGCAGGCCGGCCCGCTGGGCTGCGGACTGATCCTCGGCGCCTGCGCGATCGCCGCGATGCCGTTCGCGCGGCTCGCGTTCGGCGCCGCCGCGTCGACGGCCGCAGGCGATACGGCCCCCCCTATCGCCGCGCCGACGCCCGAAGCGTCCTGACCTCTTCAATCCGCCCGTCGGGCCTCCTGGAACCTGGAACCGCGATGAACAAGAAGACAGCTGCTTCCAAGACACCCCGCGCCGTGCGAACCGCACTCTCGCTCGCCGCGCTGGCCTGCCTGCTCGCCCCCGCCGCGAGCGCCTGGGCCCAGGCGGCGGGGGCGCCCGATGCCGCGGCGTCCGCACCGATATCCGCACCGGCGCCCGCGCCGGCCGCGGACGCCGGCGTGCAGTCGGTCACCGTCACCGGCAACGGCCGCGCGCAGACGCTGCAGACCGTGCCGATCGCGCTGCAGCTGGTGAGCAACGAGCAGCTGGAAAAGCTCGCCGCGTCCAACCTCGGCGACGTCAACGGCTACATTCCCGGCCTGCACGTGAACGCCGACCAGCCGACGCAGCCGATCTTCTACCTGCGCGGCATCGGCACCGGCGACTTCGGCATCGGCACCGACTCGCCGGTGGGCGTCTACGTCGACGGCGTCTACACGGGCAAGACCGGCGGCGCGCTGCTGAACTTCAACGACGTCAAGCGCATCGAGGTGCTGAAGGGCCCGCAGGGCACGCTGTTCGGCCGCAACAGTGCGGGCGGCGCGATCGCCATCGTCACGAACGACCCGAACGGCAACTTCTCGGCCGACGGCCTCGTGCGCGTCGGCAACTACGGCTCGAAGCATGTCGAGGGCGTCGTCAACGACCCGCTCGGCGAAGACCTCTCGCTGCGCGTGAGCGCCACCGGCAACTTCAGCGACGGCTGGCAGCGCGACGCCGCGACGGGCCGCCACGAACGCAACGACCACGCCTGGGGCACGCGCACCGCGCTGCGCTGGGCGCCGAGCGACGACACCGACGCCGTGCTGTCCTGGGAGCACGAGGACCTGGACCAGCGCGCGCTGCCCTCCATCGGCCTGCTCGCCACGCCCGCGTTCGGCGCCGACCCGTCGACCTACCTCGACCCGCGCCACGCGCCGCTGCTCAACGACGCGCAGGGCGACAAGGAGTCGCGCAACTTCAACGGCGTCTCGCTGCGCGTCGACCACGCGCTCGGCTGGGCGGACTTCACGTCGACGACGGCGTGGCGCCACTTCAACGCCGTCAACCGCGAGGACAACGACGGCACCAACAACGCGGCCACCTACTTCTCGACCGGCAACGTCGAAGGCAACACGACGTGGCAGCAGGAGTTCAAGCTCGCGGGCCACAACAGCACCGTCGACTGGGTCGGCGGCGCGAGCCTGTTCTTCGAGAAGGCGAGCCAGACCAGCGAGATCCACACCAACACCGACTCGCTCGACACGCTGTTCGGCAACGTCGCCGGCGTCGCGCCCTTCGCCACCATCGACCAGCTCGCGCAGGCCGTCGGCATTCCCGGCGTCGAGGTGCTGGGCCAGGGTTGGCAGGAGAACATGTTCAACCAGGGCAGCTACCAGGCCTACGCGCTCTACGGCGACACCATCTGGCACCTGACGCCCACCACCAATCTCACGACCGGCCTGCGCTTCACGCGCGACCAGAAGCGCTTCAGCTGGTACAGCCCGCTGCGCAGCGCGCCCGGGTTCGACCCGCAGCTCGACGCGCTGAACGCCGCCGACTTCTTCCCGACGCTGGTCGCCGCCGGCGCGCTGTCGCAGGACGACGCGAACACGCTGCAGGCGCTGACCTCGAGCAACCAGCTGATCAACGGCCAGGGCGCCTCGACCGCGCCGCTGCGGGTGCGCAAGTCGTGGAACAACGTGAGCCCGCGCGTCGTGCTGGACCAGCACCTCGACGCGAACACGATGGTCTACGCGTCGGTCACGCGCGGCTACCAGGCCGGCGGCTTCAACGCGCTCGCCGTCAACGGCGACTATGCGCCCGAGACCGTCACCAGCTTCGAGCTCGGCGCGAAGGGCGCGGTGCCGTCCGCCGGCCTGACGTACAGCGCGGCCTACTTCCACTACAAGTACGACAACCTGCAGTCGCTGTCGCTGGTCGCGTCGGGCAGCCAGTCGGGCGTGCCGGCGTACGAGGTCAGCTCCAGCGACGAGAAGGCCGACGGCGTCGACCTCGACGTGCAATGGCGTGCGTCGTCGCATTTCGCGCTCCACGGCGCCGGCGAGTTCATCAACCAGACCTACAAGGACCACACCGCCAGCGACGGCACCGACCTCAGCGGCCAGCCCGTCGGCACGCCGAAGTTCGGCGCGACGCTCGGTGTCGACACGATGTGGCCGCTCGCGGGCGGCACCGTCGTCGGCACGCTGCAGGGCGCCTACACCGGCGCGCAACGCTGCAACGCCGACGCGCTCGCGCAAGGCACCTGCCTCACGACGCCAACCTTCCGCGTCGGCACCTCGCAGACGCGCCTCGACGCCCGCCTCGGCTGGGACAGCGCCGTCGCCGCGTCCGTCCCCCACTGGGGGCTGGCGCTCGTCGTCACCAATCTCACCGACAAGCGCTACGTCACCAGCGTCAACTACATCGCGGCCAGCCTCGGCGCGCCGTACGCGACGATCACGCCGCCGCGCATGATCGCGCTCGAGCTGCACGCCGGGATCTGACCCGCCGACGGCTCACGCGTCGTCGCAATCGGCCTGCAGACGCTGCACGGCCGTCTCGAGCTCGGCGCGCAGCCACGCGCGCAGCGCCTGGATCGGCGGCCAGTCCTGCAGGCCGGCCGGATACACGAGCTTGTGCGACGACACGCCGTCGCGGATGAACGAGACGTCGCCGATCTTCACGAGCCGCCCGGCGCGCAGCGCGTCGGCCGCGAACATCTCGCGCGCGACCGCGAAGCCCAGCCCCTGCTCCGCGGCCTGCAGCATCAGGCTGAGGTCGTTGAAGCGTGCGACCGGCGACGCGCTCGCCACCACGCCCGCGGCCTTGAACCAGTCGGCCCAGACCTCCGGGTCGCCGAGCAGCGGCTCGCGTGCGATCGCGTCCAGCGACCTGCCCGCGAGCCGGCGCGCCGCCTCGGGCGAGCCGACGGCGATCAGCGGCGTCGGGCCGTCGTAGAGGCGCTCGGCGACCAGGCCGGGCCACGGGCCGTCGCCGGTGCGCAGGCCCGCGTGGAAGCCGGCGCGCTGCAGGTCGACGGTCTCGAAGGTGGCGTCGATCTCGAGCGGGATGTCCGGATGCTGCCGATGCCAGCTCGCCATCCGCGGCAGGAACCAGCGCTGCGCGAACGACGGGATCATCGTGATGCGCAGCGGCTGCCCGTCGCCGCAGGCCGCGACCGTCGCCGCGTGCACGCCCTCCTGGATGCGCTCGAGCGCCGGCCCGACGTTGCGCAGCAGCGCCTGACCCGCGTCGTTCAGCACGATGCCGCGCCCCACGCGATCGAACAGCGCGAAGCCGAGCCGCTCCTCGAGCCCGGCGATCTGCTGGCTCACGGCGCTGTGCGTGAGGTGCAGTTCCTCGGCCGCCTGGCGCAGGTTCTGGTGCCTGGCGGCGGCCACGAAGGTCGGCAGGACGTTGAGCGGGATCTTGGACATGGGCGGCTCATTCGGTCAGTTTGGCTTACCAATCTCGCCTGTTTATATCGCTTTTCATGGCGAATCGTCGGTCATAACCTGACTGAACCGACAACACCAACGCACCCACTGCCATGACCACCCTCCTGTCCACAAGGCGCCGGGCGTCACGTCCGGCCGTCGCCCCGGCGCCGCCCGCCGCCTCGCCCACCGCATCGCCGCCTGGCTCGTCGCGCCCGGTCTCCGCGAGCTCGACGCCCGCACGCTCGCCGACATCGGCGCCTCGCAGACGCTGCGCGCGCAGGCCGAACTGCGCGAGGCCTGGCGCCAGGCCGCCGGCCCCGACCGCTGGCGCAGCCTGTGAGCCGCGTCGACGCCGCCCGCGGCCCCACCCGATCCACCTCAAGGAGTCCTCCATGACCGAATCCACCGCACGCGCCGCGGCGCTCCTGCTCGCCGCCGCCATCAGCGCCGGCAACGTCGCCGCCACGCAGGCGCTCGCGCATCACCAGGTCGCGCTCGCCGAGGCCGCCTCCGCCCGGCACGCGGGCGCGCTGCGCCGGCTGGGCGAGCACAGCGCCAGCATCGCGTTCATGAAGGCGGCTTGGCGCTGAGGCGCGCGCCAGCGTGCGAACGGGTGCGGGTACCCCTATCGTGAAGGCGTCGCCGGCTTGTCCCGGCGTTGCGCGCCGCGTATCTTCTGCGGCATCGGCTGGTGGCGTCCGCCATTCGCGCGGCCCCCGGGCGCGCCGGCCTTCAACGTGAAAGGCGCCCAACATGCTCGTGGACATCGCCCGGGACAAGGTCTTCGACCTCCTGATGAAATCCGAGTCGGGCGCCGTTTCAAAGTCCGACCTGACCCGGGCGATCTGGACGTGGTGGAGCGCCTACAAGAGCTGGGAGGAACAGGACACGTTCCTGGCCGCCTTCCGCGAAAGCCGCCTCTGCATCACCCAGCGGCCACCGTCCTGGGAGTACGACATGGAGGCCAAGCGCGGGGTTGGCCACACGGCGCCCAAGATCAAGTATCCCGGCGTCAAGTACGCGGTGGGCGTGGATTCGCTCGCGACGCGCGCGAACCCGGCGAACTTCAGCGGCGTCAATCCGCAGGGCATCAAGAACAAGTACGCCCTCGGGCTGTTCGACCTGAGCGCGTCCCTGCTCAACCCCAAGTACCTGACGGTCAAGGGCCAGCTGCGCTGGAGCCTTACCGGAGAGAAGAAGGATTGGCGCGTGATCTTCCTGGCGCTGCCGCACGAGGACGACGTTGGTCTCTACAACGTGCTGAAGGTGATCGCGCAGCAGCAGCGCGACCCCGTGCTGCAGCACATCGTCAAGTTCATCCGCCATCGCATGACACGGCCGAAGCTCGCCGAAGGCAAGGACATGGGCGCCGGGCCGTACGACGTCTCGAAGCCGGGCGAACAGCCCAAGTTCAAGTACGGCTGGCAGAGCAAGGACGGCACGCTCACCGAGAAGACCGAGCGGCGCGCGCTCACGGCCGCCGTCGAATACCAGTCGATCCTCAACGACTCGAAACCCATCAAGCCCCGCGAAGGCAGCGTCAAGGCCGTGACCTCCAACGAAGTCACGGTCGCCGTCCGCCAGCATGCCGGCCGGCGCTTCCCGATCATCACGGACTACACGGAAGCCGAAGACGCCTTCCTGTTCGATTCGCCGAACGAATTCTTCCCGTCCGGCTTCATCCCGGACGCCTGGCAGAACACGCGGGAAAGCCGATCCGTCTGATCGCCCGGGATCGCGCGCCGGCTCAACCCGCCGCGAGCGCCTTCATGCCGGCCCACTCGTGCACGTGGACGCCGGCCGCGCCGTCCTTCGCCGCGCGCGCCATCGCCCGCGCGACGTCCGCGCCCGCGATGCCGCGGTACTTGCGGGCGCCGCCGACGAAGAGCCACTCGACGGCGGGCCACACGGCGAGCACGAAGCGCTCGAGCGGCCGGTGCTCCTCGCGCTGCCCCAGCAGCATCGACGGCCGGAAGACATGCGTGCGCGGCAGGCCGAGGGCGATGACGTCGCGCTCGGCCTCGCCCTTCGTCCGGACATAGAACACCGACGAGCGCGCGTTCGCGCCGACGGCCGACACGAGGAACACGCCCGTCGCGCCGCGCGCCTTCGCGAGCGTCGCGGCCTGCACCGGGTAGTCGTGGTCGACGCGGTAGTACGCGGCCTCGTCGGGCACCTTGGCCTTGGTCGTGCCGAGCGCGATGAAGACGTCGTCCACGTCGATGCGGTCGGCCAGCGTGGGCAGCGTGTCGAGGTCGCCGACGAGCGTCACGAGCTTCGCGTGCGCCAGGCCGGGGTCGCGGCGGACGACGATCGTGACGCGGTCGTAGTCGGCGCTCGCGAGCAGCAGGGGCAGCAGCTGCGAGCCGATGAACCCGGTGGCTCCGAAGACGAGGGCTTTCTTCATGGCGGCGGCGCGGGGCGCGCGTGGTGGGCGACGCGCCATTGTGGGCTTTGATCGCGCACCGCGTGCGGCGCAGGGCCGAGCCGGCGTATGCTGCGCCCCTTCGACGGCAACGGAAGGCGGCGATGGCGAGGCAGTTCGAGGTCGGGCCCGGGATCGGCGCCGCGCGGGCGCGCGTCACTCGCCACGCGCGCGCGAGGGCGTGGCCGCTGAAGACCGCGACGGCCCTGGCGAGCGCGACCGCGGCGCTGTGCGGCGCGCAGACGCCCGCCGCGGTGCCCGCGCCACAGGCCGCCGCGCCCGCGCAGGCCGTCACGATCACCGCGACGCGCGTCGCGACGCCGGCCTTCGACGTGCCCGCGTCGATCGACCTCGTCACGCTGTCGCCCGACACCGACACGCGCCCCGGCATCAACATCTCCGAGACCCTGGCCGGCGTGCCAGGCCTGCTCGCGCGCGACCGCCAGAACTACGCGCAGGACGTGCAGATCTCGGTGCGCGGCTTCGGCACGCGCTCGACCTTCGGCATCCGCGGCGTGCGGCTGTACGTCGACGGCATCCCCGCGACGATGCCGGACGGCCAGGGCCAGATCTCCAACGTCGACCTCGGCTCCGCCGCGGCGGTCGAGGTGCTGCGCGGACCGTTCTCGGCGCTGTACGGCAACTCGTCCGGCGGCGTGCTGCAGGTGTTCACCGAGGACGGCGCCGGCGCGCCGAAGTGGACGTTCGGCGCCGGCGGCGGCAGCAACGGCGCGCTGCGCTACGACGGCAAGCTCACGGGCGCGCAGGGCGGGCTCGACTACGTGGTGAGCCTGTCCCACTTCGGCACCGACGGCGACCGCGACCACAGCGCCGCGGATCGCGACATCGAGAACGTCAAGCTGGGCATCCGGCTGGGCGAAGGCGCCAAGCTGACGGTCGTCGGCAACGCCGTGCAGCTGCCCTACGCGCAGGACGCGCTGGGCCTGAGCCGCGCGGAGCTGCAGGCCGACCCGCGCGCCGCCGACCCGTCGGCCACGCAGTTCAACACGCGCAAGACGCTCTCGCAGACGCAGGGCGGCCTGATCTACGACCTGCGCGTCGACGCCGACAACGCGTTGCGCGCGATGGTCTACGGCGGCCACCGCAGCACGACGCAGTTCCAGTCGATCCCCGTCGCGTCGCAGGCCAACCCGCTGAACCCCGGCGGCGAGATCACGCTCGGCCGCGACTACGACGGCACGGACGTCCGCTGGACGACGAAGGGCACGCTGGGGCCGCAGCGCTGGTCGCTGGTCGGCGGCCTCGCGTGGGACAAGCTGCGCGAACACCGGGAGGGGTACCAGAACTTCACCGGCACCGGCAGCGCCCAGGTGCTCGGCGTGCAAGGCGCGCTGCGGCGCGACGAGATCAACGACGTGCAGGATCTCGACCCGTACCTGCAGGCCGAATGGCGCCCGACCGACGCGTGGACGCTGAACGCCGGCGTGCGCCGCAGCAGCGTGCGCTTCGTCTCGCACGACGAGTACATCGTCGGTGCCAACCCCGACGACAGCGGCCGCGCGAGCTACGCGGCGACGCTGCCGGTGCTGGGCGTGCTCTACGCGCTGCAGCCCGGCGTGCACCTCTACGCCACCGCCGGCCGCGGGTTCGAGACGCCGACGCTCAACGAGCTCGGCTACCGCCCGAACGGCCAGACCGGCCTGAACTTCGACCTGAAGCCCGCGCGCAGCAACAGCGGCGAGCTGGGCGTGAAAACGCAGTCGGACACCTTCGGCGACCTCACCGCCGCGGTCTTCGCGACGCGCACCACCAACGAGATCGTGACGCTGTCGAATGTCGGCGGCCGCTCGACTTACCAGAACGTCGCGTCGACGCGGCGGCTCGGGCTCGAGCTCGAATGGGCGAAGCAGCTGCCGAACGACCTCAGCGTGCAGGCCGCGTACACGCTGCTCGACGCCCAGTACACCGACGCGTTCCTCTCCTGCACCACGACGCCCTGCGCGACCCCGGCCACGCCGATCGCGTCGGGCAACCGGCTGCCGGGCGTCGCGCGCAACGCGTTGTCCGCCGCGCTGCAGTGGGCGCCGCCGCGCGGTTGGCGTGCGGGCATCGAGGCGCGCGCGCTGAGCCGGGTCGAGGTGAACGACGTGAACTCCGACGCGGCGGCCTCGTTCGTCACGGCCAACGTCTCGGCCGGCTACCTGCTGCCGCTCGGCGCGTGGCAACTGTCGACATACGCGCGCGTCGACAACGTCACCGACCGCCGCTACGTCGGCTCGGTGATCGTCAACGAAGGCAACGGCCGCTACTTCGAGCCGGCGCCGCGACGCACCTACTTCGCCGGCATCACGGGCAGCGTCCGCTTCTGACGATCACCCCGCGGGCGCGCCGCGCGCGTCACGCGCGCGCGGGGGCGAGGTGGCGGTAGACCGTCGTGCGCGAGATGCCCAGGTTGCGCGAGGTCTGGCTCACGCTGTGGCCGGTGCGCTCGTATTCGCGCCGGATCGTCTCCGACGCCACCTGCTGCAGCGCCGACGCCGCCACGCGTTGCGACGCGGGCAGCAGCGGCTCGACGTCGTGCACGCCCAGCGGCTGGCCGTCGCAGGCGAGCAGCGCGCGCGTCAGCACGGAGCGCAGCTCGCGGAAGTTGCCGGGCCACGCGTGCGCCTGCAGGCGTTCGACGGCCGCGTCGTCGATGGCGGCGCGCGCGTCGAGCCGGCGCAGCACGGCGAGCACGGCGTCGGGGAAGTCGCGCCGCTGGCGCAGCGGCGGCAGCGTCACGCAGACGGTACTCAGGCGGTAGAACAGGTCGGCGCGGAAGCGATGCGCGGCGACCTCGTCGGCGAGGTCGGCGTTCGTCGCGGCCAGCAGTTGCACGTCGACCTTGCGCGAGTGCGTGCCACCGACCTGGCGCACGACGCCGTCGTCCAGGAAGCGCAGCAGCGCGGCCTGCAGCGGCAGCGGCAGCTCGCTGACCTCGTCGAGCAGCAGCGTGCCGCCATCGGCGCTCGCGATCAGGCCCGCGCTGCCTTCGCGGCGCGCGCCGGTGAAGGCGCCGCCGACGTGGCCGAACAGCTCGGACTCGAACAGCTCGTCGGGCAGCGCGCCGCAGTTCACCGCGACGAACGCGCCCGTGCGCCCGCTCGCGCGGTGCGCGTGGCGCGCGAGGACTTCCTTGCCCGTCCCCGTCTCGCCCGTGACCAGCACCGGCGCGCCCAGGCGCACCGCGGACTCGGCGAGATGGAAGGCCGCGACGACCTCGGCGTCGTGCAGCACGACGTCCGACTCGGTGGCGACGACGCGCGCCGGCTTGCGCTTCGCGGGCGCGGCGATCGATGCGATCGGGGACGGGGCCGCGGCGATGTCCGGCACCGCGATGCTGCGCCGCGGCGCCGCGCGCACGACGCAGCGCGCCACCAGCGCGCTGCCCAGGACGTCGCGCAGGCGCACGTCGCCGCCGTGGTGCAGCCGCGCCATCACGAGGTCGACGGACTCGCCGAACAGCTCCTCGAACGTGGTGCCGGCGAGCGTCAGCCCTTGCAGGATCGTGCGGCTGCGCGCGTTGCACGCGAGCAGGCGGCCGTCGCCGTCGAACGCCAGCAGGCCGGCGCTGAGCGTGCCGAGGAACTCCGCGCGCGGATGGATCGCGAGCACGACGTGGTCGCGCATCTGGTACGCGAGCAGGCCGTTCTCCATCTGCGTCGCGGCCATCTGCACCAGCGCCTGCGTGTGGTGCTGGCGCGATTCGAAGTACGACGACGCGTCGAGCACGCCGACGATCTCGCCCTGCGCGTCGCGCACGGGCGTCGCGCTGCAGGAGATGTCGCCGAGCCGCAGGAAGTAGTGCTCGAGCCCGCTCACCGACACCGAGCGGCCGCACGCGAGCGCGGTGCCCGTGCCGTTGGTGCCGCAGACGGCCTCGCTCCAGTTGCTGCCGGCGACGATGCCCGAGCCCGAGCCGCTCATCGCGAAGCGGTTGTCGGCGTACAGGTCGAGGATCACGCCCTCGGGGTCGGCGAACGCGAGCAGGAAGTTGGAGCCGGCGATCTGCTGCGACAGCGTCTCGAGCTCCGCCTGCGCCAGCCGGCGCACGACCGACGCGCGCTCGCGCCGGCGCGCGAGCTCGGGCGCGTCGACCACCTGCAGCGGCGTCGCGCCGGAGAAGTCGAGGCCGGACTCGAGGCAGCGCGCCCAGCTGTCGAGGATCTCGTCGGCCGGCTGGCCGTCGGGAGGCAAGGCGCTGCCGCGGGCGCGCAGGACGCGCGCGTGGGCCAGCCGACGCTCGGAACCGAGGTTCATTGCACGATGTCTCCGCCTGGGCCGCTCTCGTGTCGGCTCGTTGACTGCTCCGCGAGTCCGAAAGCTAACAGCCGGGCAGCCGGCATGCAACTGCACTGTTTCTGGACAGGGGCTGTCCGGCGCGACATCGATGCGGTACAGGGTATCGAGCGGGCGCTCCTGGGCATGCGGCGCCGCGTCGAGGGTCTTCCCGGACTGGAACGCGACTTGCGGATTCGAGAGCGCGCCCCGAAGCGCATCGAACAACACCAACAGGAGACACGACATGCCACGCTCCCTCGCCTTCCGGCTCACCGCCGCCTCGTTCGCCGCCGCCGCCGCGCTCGCCGCGCTGCCGGCCGGCGCCCAGTCCAACATGGACAAGCTCAAGCAGATGAAGGTCGCGAGCTCCAGCCTCGACATCCCGCTGGTGCCGCAGACGGGCAAGAACGCCGACGCGATCCGCGCGAACCTGAAGCGCGTGAAGCTGCCGCCCGGCTTCCACATCGACCTCTACGCGGTCGTCCCGGACGCGCGCCACATGGCCGTCGCGCCGGCCACCAACATGCTGTTCGTCGGCACGCGCAAGACGACCGTGTGGGCCGTCACCAACCGCAACAACGGGGACATGGCCACCGAGGTCAAGTCCTTCGCGCCGAGCCTGAACTTCAAGAACCCGAACGGTGTGTGCTGGACGAAGGACGGGCAGTTGATCGTCGCCGAGCACAACCGCGTGCTCGAGTTCCCGGCCGCCGAGTTCTTCTACGAGAGCCCGGACGTCGCCGTCGGCGAGATCGTGCCGCAGGGCGGGCTCGTGCCGGTCGACGACGAGAGCTACAACCACGGCGCGCGCACCTGCCGCGTCGGGCCGGACAACAAGCTCTACATCACGCTGGGCCAGCCGTTCAACGTGCCGCCGGCGGACAAGGTCGCCGAGTTCCGCAAGCTGGGCATCGGCGGCATCACGCGCATGGATCTCGACGGCTCGCACCGCGAGATCTACGCGATCGGCATCCGCAACTCGGTCGGGCAGGACTTCAACCCGAAGGACGGCACGCTCTGGTTCACCGACAACCAGACCGACGGCATGGGCGACGGCATCCCCCCGGGCGAGCTGAACCACGCGACGAAGATCGGCCAGGACTTCGGCTACCCGTACTGGAACGGCCACGTGAAGGTCGCCGGCTCGGCCGCGGCGCCCGACCTGAAGGACCTGCCCGAGCCCAAGGGGGCGGTGTTCCCGCAGGTCGAGTTCCCGGCGCACCAGGCGCAGCTCGGGATGACGTTCTACAACGGCAAGATGTTCCCCGAGCGCTACCGCGGCGGCATCTTCGTCGCCGCGCACGGCTCGTGGAACAGCACGGTGCCGACGGGTGCGCTGGTCGACTTCGTGCCGCTCGAGGGCCCGGACAAGGCCGGCAAGTTCGAGGTCTTCGCCGACAACTTCCGCGACGACAACAACACCTACACCGGCCGCCCGGTGGACGTCGCGGTGCTGCACGACGGCTCGCTGCTGGTCAGCGACGACTACGCCGGCGCGATCTATCGCATCACGTACACGGCGCCGCAATGACCACTGCGAAGAAAGCGATCTCGACGATCGCGGCCGCGGCGCTCGTCGTCGCGGCGACCGCTGCACACGCGCAGGACGCCGCCGCCGGCAAGGCCAAGGCGGCGGCCTGCGCGATGTGCCACGGCCCGCAAGGCATCGCCGTCGCCCCCGACACGCCCAACCTCGCCGGCCAGCCGGCGAGCTATCTCGCCGAGCAGCTGAAGGCGTACCGCGGCGGCACGCGCAAGCACGAGATCATGAGCCTGATGGCCAAGCCGCTGAGCGACGCCGACATCGACAACCTCGCCGCGTGGTTCTCGTCGATCAAGGTGGAGGCCGTGGCGAAGTAGGTGGTGCCCGGTCAGGGCAGGTGCACGAGGCCCATCTGCGTGAGCAGCGCCAGGTTGTCCTCGAGGTGCCAGTTCTCGGCGATGCGGGCGTCGTCGACGCGGTAGATGTCCGTGGCGATGAAGTCGATCGCCTGCCCCGATCCGGCGACGCCCTGGAACGTGCCGGTGAAGTGCCCGTGGAACCGCAGGTGCGCCGTGACGCGGTCGCCGGCCACCGTCATCAGCACGACCTCGCAGCGCAGGTCGGGTACGGCCGCGCGAAACCCGCGCGACGCCGCCAGCGGCCCCTCGAGCCCCTGCGCGCGGCCCGGCGGCAGCGTGCGATCCATGAACCGCGGCGACAGCGCGGCCCGCGCCAACGCCTCGTCGCCGGTGTTCCAGAAGCTGTCGTAGCGGCGCGCGGCCAGGGTCTCGGCCTGCAATTGCGCGGCCGGCAGGCTGCGGTCGACGACGAGCTGCTGCGGCTGCACGAGCTCGTCCGCGGCACGGGCGGACGGCGCGAGCGTGGCCACGATGAGGGACAGCGACAACGACAGCGCGGCGGACAGACGAGAGTGGTTCATGGCGACTCCTGGAACACGGAAGTGGAAGACAGGCTTCGCATCGTTCCATCGACGGTCGTCATTGAGAATTGACGTCGCACTTGAAGCATCTTCAAGCGACACGAGAAGATCGGGCCGGCATCGGCTCGATCTGATGCCCCATCCACCCTCCGCAGACGCGAGTCCCCGTCCCCGGCAAGCTGTCATGAAGCTGTCCAGTTCGACGGAATTCGGGCGTTGTCCAGCGTCGCGGCTTGAATTCCGGCTTGAACCCCCATGAGTTAGGGGGTGGGCGACGTGCGCTGCAGTGCAACATCTATTGTTGGGCACGTAACTCCTTGTTAACGTGCTGCTCGACCGTTGATTTCGCCGGAAACGTCCCGGTTCGACGAGTCCGAAGCCGCCACGGCTTCGAGCACATTCCAACAATCAAGGAGTTTCCGCAATGAAGTTCGCATCCCTCTTCGCCGCCGGCCTGCTGGCCGTGGCTGCGTCCGCCCAGGCCCAGACCGTCACGCTGCTGAACATCGTCAATCCGACCCCGGGCACCTCGTCGTCGTACTCGCTGTCGTTCGTGGCGACGAGCACCTCGTCCACGCTGTCCGACGGCGGCTACCAGCTGCCCGGCTTCACCCAGTTCCTGAACAACAGCCTGAGCGCCGACACCGGCGGCGGCAACCTGCTCGGCCAGACCTGGAACTTCACGCCGGCGGCATCCGGCTCGGACTCGGGCCAGTACAACGACGGCACGTCCGTGAACGCGCTGAGCTTCGGCGGCGTCTCAATCGGCAGCTACGACGTCTACAGCCAGACCTTTGCCACCACCGTGGGCGACAGCTACACCTACCGGTTCAACACGTCCCCGTTCGCCGGCACCCCGGACGGCTTCTTCGTCACCGTCTCGAACGCCAGCACGTCCGCCGTGCCCGAACCCGCGTCCTGGGGCCTGATGCTGGCCGGCCTCGGCCTCGTCGGCCGCGCGCTGCGCAAGCGCCAAGCCGCACGCTGATCCCCCGCGCCCTCGCGGCGACCCGCCCGCAGCGGCCTCGTGCTCCTGCGGGCTTTTTCATGGTCGACGCGTCCACCGGGGACGGATCAGCCGCACGCCCCCACGTACCCGCACGTCGTGCAGAAGTCGCACCCGTCCTTGTGGATCATCGTCGCGTTGCCGCACTCGGGGCAGGGCTTGCCGGCCTGCGGGGCCATCTGGCCGGCGGCGCGCGGCGCGGGCGGCTCGAGCAGGCCCATCGCGCGCAGCGGGAAGCCGTCCTCGTCGAGCACGCCCAGCATCGCGTAGCGGTGGATCATCAGGCGCGCGACGTAGGCGATCGTCGACGGCCAGACCTGCTGGCGCTTCTGGCCGGGGATGGGCGCCATGAAGTGGCCCAGCGGCTCGCCGACGTTGAGCAGCTTGCGCAGCTTCATGCCGATCCAGGCAGGGTCGATGACGCGCATGTCGAGCGAGAGCAGCCTGGCGAGGCCGTCGAGCGCGCGCGGGTAGTTGCCCGAGAAGCCGACCGCGCACGGGCGCGTCACGAGCGTGGGCGCGGCGCCCGCGGGGGCGTTGGCGCTGGCCGCCGAGCGTAGCGTGACTTCCTTCATCGTCAGCGTGAAGGTCTCGCCGGTGGCCGGGTTGTCGACGTCGACCGCCCACGCGAGCGTGCCGGCCGTGCCGGTGCGCGGCTCGTCGCGGCTGAACATCGCGTCGAGCATCGGCGTCGGGCCGCCGTCGGCGAGCGCGCCGAGCTGCTCGCAGCGCCAGCGGATCACCGCGGCCGTCGCCGCGACCACGCCGGGGAACAGCCGCTGCTCGCCGCGCGGCGGGAACGGCATCTCGAACGCACGCTCCTCCGACACGGTGGCGAGCACGTCGAGCTTCAACTTGAGCCACGCGGGGTCGTTCACGCGCATGTCGAGCGACAGCAGCCTGGCGAGGCCGTCGAGCGCACGCGGGTAGTTGCCCGAGAAGCCCACCGCGCACGGCCGCGTGCCGGCGCGCCCGCGGGCGCCGCGCCCACGCGCGTCACGCGCCCTTGCTCGGTGGGCTTCTCGGGCACCTACCCGAGCGCGCTGGACGGCCGCGCGCGCCAGTTGTCGCTCGACAAGCGCGTCATCGACCCCGCCTGGATCGGCATGAA
>JASLEM010000152.1 GCA_030151165.1 Burkholderiaceae bacterium | reverse complement strand
GTCTTGACGCCGCCCAGCGACGCCTTCTTCAGCTTCTCGCCGCCGGCCAGCACCTTGCTCATGACCTCGTTGAGATCCTTCAGCGCGGACGGCTGGATGCCGTCGAGCGTGGCGATGCGGATCAGCACCTCGTTGCGCTGGCGTTCGGTGAACGACTTCAGCACGCCGGAAGACTGGTCGAAGTCCAGGTGCACGAGGATCGCGGCGACGATCTGCGGATGCTCGTTGCGCAGCAGCTCGGCGACCGAACCGGCGTCCATCCACTTCAGCGACTCGATGCCGGTGACGTCGCTGCCCTGCAGGATGCGGTCGATCAGCAGGTTGGCCTTGTCGTCGCCGAGCGCCTTGCGCAGCACGGCCTTCACGTATTCGTCGGTGTCCTGCACCAGCACGTGCTGGGATTGCGCCTCGGTGCCGAACTTGTCGAGCACGCCGTCCATGCGCTCGCGCGTGATCGACTTCATGCGCGCGATGGTCTCGCCCAGCTTCTGGACTTCCTTGGGCGCGAGGTGCTTGAACACGTTCGCGGCTTCCTCCTCGCCGAGCGACATCAGCAGGATGGCGGCGTCTTCCACGCCTTGTTCGTCTTTGTTCGGTGCGGCCATGATGGTCGTTGTCCCTGGGATCGTGTCGGTGCGTCAGGCGGCGGATTCGCCGTTGACCCAGTCGCGCACGATGTTGGCGACGGCGGTCGGGTTGTCCTTGGCGAGCTGGCGCGCGTTCTCCAGCTTCTTGGCCATCTGCGGCGCCTCGAGCAGCTCGGGCAGCGCGTCCATCGCGAGTTCCTGCGGGTCGTCGATCACGGCGTCGAGCGACTCGGCCTTCTCCTCGACGATCGGCGGCGCGAGCGCGGCCATCACGGCGGGGCGCACGAGGCCGAAGATCACCGCCAGCGCGACCAGCGTCAGGCCGGCCGGCACGCCGCCAGCGCGCAGCAGGTCGAGCAGCCATTGCTGCTTCCACAGCGGCAGCTCTTCTTCCTTCGGCGCCACGTCCACGCGGAACGGCGCGTTGATGACCTTGACCGAGTCGCCGCGCTCCTTGTCGTAGCCGATGGCTTCCTGCACGAGGGCGGTGAGCTTGTCCATCTCGTCCTGCGTGAGCGGCGTGCTGGTCGTCTTGCCCTTCGCGTCGGTCGAGACCTTCTGGTTGACGACGACGGCCGCGTTCAGGTGGCGCACCAGGCCGGTCGCGTTGCGCGTGACGCGCACCGTGCGGTCGACTTCGTAGTTGGTGACGGTCTCGCGGTGGCCGTTCGCGCCGACGGTGCCGCCCTGCGCGGCCTGCAGCGGGGCCGAGGCGCCGTTGATCGGCGCGGTGGCCGGGGCCGGCGGCTGGTTGGTGGCCGCGCCGGGAACGCCCGAGGGCACGTTGCCCACGTTGCCGCCGGCGTCGGACATCTGCTGGCTGCGGACGGTCGCGTCCTTCGGATCCTGGTTCGGCTTGAACTGCTCGGAGGTCGCTTCGCTCTGCGAGAAATCGATGTCGGCGGTCACCGAGGCGCGCAGGTTCTGGGCGCCGACGACCGGCTCCAGCAGTTCCTGGATGCGCTTGGTGTAGCCCGACTCCATCTGGTTGACGTACTGCAGCTGCGTCGCGTCCAGGCCGGCGGTGTTCTTGTCGCCGCTCTCGGTCAGCAGCGCGCCAGTCTGGTCGAGCACGCTGACGTCCTTGGTCTGCAGCTCGGGCACGCTCGACGCGACGAGGTGGACGATGCCGGCGAGCTGCGAACGGTCGAGCGTGCGGCCGCCGCGCAGCATCAGCACGACGGACGCGCTCGGCTTCTGCTGCTCGCGGAAGAAGCCGTTCTGGTTCGGCAGCGCGAGGTGGACGCGGGCCGACTCGACGGCGTCGATCGAGCTGATCGTGCGCGTCAGCTCGCCTTCGAGCGCGCGCTGCAGGTTCACGCGTTCCTGGGTCTGCGTCTGGCCGAACTTGGCGTTGTCCATCAGCTCGAAGCCGATCACGCTGGACTTCGGCAGCCCGGCCGCGGCCAGCTTCAGGCGCACTTCGTTGACCTTCTCGGACGGGATCATGATCGCCGTGCCGCCGGCCGCGAACTTGTACGGCACCTGCATCGTGGCCAGCTGGGCGACGACGGCGCCGCCCTCCTTGTCGGGCAGGTTGGCGAACAGCACGCCGTAGTCGCCCTGCGAGCTCCACAGGCCGATCGCCACGATCACCGCCGCCAGGCCGGCGATGCCGGCGCCCAGCTTCATCTTGGCGCTGGCCGGCATGGCCGCGAGGCGCGCGAGCGGGCTCGGCACGGCGGGAACCAGGGGCACGGCGGGGGCGAGGGCTTGTTCCATGAAGGCTGACTGATGTTTCCGGTTCGGCGCTGCGGGCTTGTGCTTTTGTGTCACTGCTTGCGCCGCTTTCGGGGCATGACCCAGCCTCGGCGCAATGAACGCATTCTTTAGCCTCGAGCCTGTAACAGAAGGCTCGAGAAGGCCGCCATTCGTCCGGCAGATCCCGCCTTCGGTCGGCACGCCGATCACTAAAGTTCAGTCCATGCCAGCCGAAGCCCTCGCCCCGTCCGTGAACCGCCCTGCCGCCCCGTGCGACAGCCGCGCGGCCGCGCTCGTCGCCGCGGCCCCGGCCTCCGGGAGCGCCGCATGATGGACGTCAAGCTCAAGCCGTTCGACTTCGCCTCCGCCGTCGCCCGCGCCGGCCTGCGCACCGACGGCACCCGCATCGACGGCGGCGCCAGCCCGCTCGGCTCGACGACCGGCCCCTCGGGCACCGGCAAGGCCAGCTTCGGCTCCGCGCTGAGCGACGCGCTCAAGGGCGTCAGCGACATGCAGAACCAGGCGACGTCCATGCAGAACGAACTGCAGATGGACAACCCGACCGTCAGCCTCGAGCAGACGATGGTCCAGATGCAGAAGGCCCAGATCGGCTTCCAGGCGGCACTGTCGGTGCGCAACCGGCTGGTGCAGTCCTATACGGACATCATGAACATGCAGGTGTGACGGGCCGCGGCGCGGGAGCGCCGGGCCATGGTCGCAGAGTTTGGCTAGTTCAGTTCCCGACCCGTTGCGGTCCTTCGCATCGCCGGATTGGACGCCCGAAACCCGACTTTCAGACGGATCGTCCCAGAGCAGTCCTTCGCTCCTACGAATTTTGCCGCCCAAGGGCGAATACAGCGGCTGTTTGCTTACTAGTCGAGGTGCAGGTTTTGGTCAGCTACACCTGCCGTGTTGAGGGTTCGCGGCAAAATGTAGGACTATGTCGGCGAACGCTAATGCCCGGTTGCTGACGACCAGCAGCTGGGCTCAGGAGAAGGCGTTGAAGAACTTTATTGCGCGAGATTGGACAGGTCTCGCAGCGAACGCGGCTGTTGCACTCGCGGCTGGAGGATGGCTGATAGTTGTTTGGTGCGGCCTAAGCGAGCTTCATCCCAACCCGGCGACACCTCTAGAGCAACTGGAAGCTGCGCGTGAGATGTCGCTATCGTTCATCTTTGTCGGTATCGTCACGCTCATTGCGAGTGCTTGGCTCGCTGGCCGCACCTTCCAGGCTGCGCCGCTTAGAGGCATCCTGACGATGGGCCTGATCGGCGTTCCGTTGTTGGTAATGTTCCTCGCGTGGAGCACAAACTGACTCACATCCTCAGCAGGGAACCCGAAAGCCGTCATGCGTGACTGGCTGGTTGTGGCCGGCATGCGCCCTCGAAGGCGCGTGCGACGACCTGAACCATGACGGCACAGGATGGCGCGCTATCGGTGTTCCCGATCATCGCCTCCCACGCTGCCTGCGTCGGGCACGCGACGCCGCCCATGAATCAAATACCCCGAGCGTGCCGCCCAAAATGCATGCAAATGCGCAAAGGCCGAGCCACGGCTGTACATCTTGGCGATCCGGTCGAGACGATGCGTGAAACAGCAATTCCCATGAAATCAGTCCCACTGCTGTGACGATCGCAGCAAGCATCCTTCTTGTCACGCTTCGCACCCCCAGATTCCGAACATTCACAAGCATCCATCAACGTCACCGTTTAGCCTACCCGAAACCCGTCACTCGCGAAGGACGGCTCCTGGCCGACAGCAGCTATCCCGTTATAAAACGAAATCCCCACCCAACTCCCGACACGCAAGCCGCACCCGGCCGCGCGAATTGCGCAAATCGACACGCCCATTTGCGCAAGCGAGCCGCCTCAGCCGCGCTCGTCGACCTCTTCGCCCATCAGCACGCCGATGTAGGCGCACCCGCCGCCGACCACGAGTGAGAGGATGGCGAGTGTCCAGGCGAGGCGTTGGCCGTGCCACAGGGAGCCGAGCCAGGAGTCGAACTGGACGGTCTGGACGGTGGCGCGGCCGCCGAGGCGTTCGACTTGCTGCATCTCGCGCTGGGAGGTGACGTCGCCGGTGCCGTCGCCGTCCGGGTCGGCGTCGCGGGCGGCGGCGAACCAGACAAACGCGGCGACGAGCAGGCCGAGCACGGCGATGAGCGCGCCGGCGAGCTGGACGCGGTGGTGGGGCGTGGAGAACTTGCCGGGCATGGGCGGTGGTCGGGGCGAGGTGGAGCGATCGAGCGCGATTATCGACAAACGCGCCGCGCGACGTGCCGCGCGCCCGCGGTCGCACGCGTGCGTCACGCGTGCGCACGCCCGCGGACCGGCGAAGCCGCGCGGGCAGATCGCTCGCGCCGCGCCCCGATTTGCGCAAGCAGCGGCCGCCGCTTGCGCAAGCGCGGCCGCGCCGGCGATCACTGCTTCGTGAACCGGTACGTCTGGTTCACGTTGCCCGAGCAGCTCCACTGCTGGATCTTGCCGCCGTCGTTGGTGCTCCAGTCGGCGACGTCCAGGCACTTGCCGCTGCCTTCGTTGGTGATGACGAAGGTCGTGGCGTCCGCGCCCGGCTTGATCGAGAAGCGTTGCGCGCCGGTGCCGTTGTCGGTGTATTGCTGCACCTTGGCGCCGTCGGCGGTCGAGGCGGCCGCGATGTCGATCGCCTTGCCGCTGTTCGTGTTGAGCAGGCGGTACCAGCCGGCGCCCGTGTTCTTCAACGCGAACTTCTGCGCCCCCGTGCCGTTGCACTGGTACTGCTGCACCTGCGCCCCGTCGGCCGTGGACGCCGACGCGATGTCGACGCACTTGCCGCTGAACGCCGACGTGATCGTGTACGTGCCGTCCGCCAGCGCACCGGGCGTCGCGACCTTGGCCGCGGCGAGCGCCGTGTAGAACTGATAGGCCTTGGTGTTGACCAGGCTGAAGTCGTTGTAGTCGCTGCCGCCGGGCATGTCGCGCTGCATCGCCCAGTACGCGAGCAGGCCCAGGCCCTTCTGCTGCGCGAACGCGGCCAGCTTGCTCGCGTCGGCGACGCTGAAGACCTCGTTCTGCGAGTCGTTGACGCCGATCATCGGGGTCACGCCGATCATCGCCCACAGCTGCGCGTCGGTCTTGCCGGTGAAGATGGCCTTGATCTGGTTGAACGTGCCCGTCGCGGCCGAGATCGCGAGGTCGCCCATGTCGCGGCCCTGGTCGGAGTCGGGGCCGTAGTCCATCGCCATCACGTTGACCATCGAGACCTTCACGCCCGCGCTGTTGGCGCTCCTGACGACGGCGATGGCGTCGCTCTCGAGGCCGCCCGGGTCGACCGGCAGCGTGTACGAGACATACAGCGTGGGGTATGCCGCCTGCAGGCGCTTGACGACGTTGTTGCGGCGCGTGTTGAGCACCGCGTTGTCGAGCTGGCTGCCCTCGACGTCGAAGTCGATCGCGTAGACCTTGGTCGTGTCGATCACGCTCTTGACGAGGTTGTACATGCCGTCGTCGGAGCACGCGCCCTCGAGGTAGGTGCCGTCCGCGCCGCCGAAGGACAGGATCACGCGGCCGCCCGCCGCCTGGAAGTTCGCGACGTTCGTCCTGCCCGCGCCGCTCATGATCGCGTCGAGCCCGCCGCCCAGCGTGCAGCCGCCGGCGGACACGCCGAACGCCATCGTCGCCCCCAGCACGTTGCCGGCCGACTTCGCCGCCATCAGCGTCGCCGGCTTGGCGCTGCCGCCGTAGGCCCAGGTCTCGAAGTACGGCGCGACGTCGGTGGCGCCGGCGGCCATCGGGGCGGCCAGCGTCGCGAGCAGCGCGGCGGCGGGCGCCGCGAGCCGGATGGCGCGTCGGATCGCGCGCGGGGTGCTTGTCTTGTTCATCGATGTTCCTCGTCGGAATGCTGGGACGGCGCGACCGCCGGCGCCTTTCGGGCGCGCGGGGCGCGATGACGACGGCGCGCGGGCACACCCTCCGGCGTGCGCGCCCTTGCGGAAAACCCATCGAGGTCGTCTTGCGCGGCCGTGCCGGCTCGACCTTCTCCACTGCGCAGCGAGGCGCGAATACATTTAAATCAAATTGCTTTGATAAGCATACCGAGCGATGGCGGTGGTCATGTCCGGATTAATACCAATCCAAGCCGGAATTGCGTTACGGGAGGTGTCGCCGACCGCTCACGCGGCGCCGCACCCCCTTTGCCCACGCCACCGCGCCACCTTGCCGGCGCCGCGAGGCATCAATGCGTGGACGCGGGCTCCGTGCCGCCATCGGCCGCGGCGTCGCCGCCATCGCGCGCCGCCGCCTTGCGGCGGTACGTGCGCACGGTGCCGCGGCCGGCGCGCTTGGCGTCGTAGCAGGCCTCGTCGGCGGCGTTGAGCACGTCGTCGACGTGCGCGAACGAGCTGTCGATCGCGACGATGCCGATGCTCGCGCCGACCGACAGCGACTGCTGCTGCCACGCGAGCCGGTACTCCGCCACGCGCGCGCAGATGTCGACGGCCACGCGCTCGGCCGCGCGCGGGCTGCAGCCGCGCAGCAGCACCGCGAACTCGTCGCCGCCGACGCGCGCGACGGTGTCGAGCGCGCGGGCGCGGCCGTCGAGGATCACGGCGATGTTCTTCAGCAGGTCGTCGCCGGCCGCGTGGCCGCCGCTGTCGTTGACGGCCTTGAAGCGGTCGAGGTCGATGAACAGCGCGGCCGCGGGCTCGGCATCGGCGCGCAGCGCGAGCTGCTCGGCCAGGCGCAGCTCGAATTCGCGCCGGTTGACGAGGCCGGTGAGCTCGTCGTGCGACGCCGACCACGACAGCTGCTCGCGCTGGCGGCGGCTCTCGGTGATGTCGGTGAAGATCCAGATGGTGCCGGCGTCGGCGTCGCCCACGCGCACCGGCGCGCCCTGCAGGCGGGCCCAAAAGCGGCTCGAATCGGCGCGCACGAGCTCGCGCTCCTCGTCGCAGGTCTGCCCGGCCGCGAACGCCGCCGCGGCGATCGCCATGAAGGAGGCGTGCGCCTCGTCCGACGGGCACAGCATGTGCGAGGCCATGCCGGGCACGGTCGCGACGTCGTAGCCGAACAGCTCGCCGAACTGCGCGCTGACCACCTCGAACTTGCCGCGCCGCGTGAACGCGATACCCACCGGGGCATTGGCCATCACGGCGCGCATCTGCTCGAGCAGCTGGTCGCTCGAGGCGCTCGCCGCCTCGCGCTGCTTCATCACGTGCTGGACCACGCGCGCCCGCTCGCCCAGCTCGTCGCCGGTGCGCGGCCAGCCGTCGGCGGCGGCGATGTCGTCGGTCAGCAGGCGCAGCGCGCGGCGCTCGAGCAGGCGCAGCGGCCGCAGCAGCGCGAGCGTGACGAGCAGGATGACGAGCCCGCCGATCACCGCGACCGCGGAGCCGATCCAGATCGCCTGGCTGCGGCCGGCGGTCGGGCCGCCGAGCAGCACCTCGGCCGGCGCGCTGCGGAACACGACCCAGTCGGCGTCGGGCACGCCGGCGACGGCGACGATGTTGTCGCCGAGCCGGTACGACGCGCCCTGCGGCTCGATCGGCTGGCCTTGCTGGTTCCATTGCAGCACGACGTCGCGGAAGCGCGTGTCGGTGGCGGCGTCCAGCATCAGCCACGCCATGTCGGGGTGCGAGACGATCACGCCGGTCGCGTCGGTGACGATGGTGGTGACGGGGTCGTGGTCGTCCGTCGCGCGGCGGGTCAGGTCGCTCAGCAGCGAGTTGGTGTCCAGCCGCAGCGCGCAGACGAGCAGCGCGAGCAGGTGCCCCTGGTGATCGAACACCGGCATCGTGAGCACGAACACGGCCTGCCCGTTGACGCGGCTGATGATGGGCGGCGCGATCACCGGGCGGCGCTCGATCACCGTGCGCTTGTAGTAGGCGCGGTCGCTCGCGTCCATGTGCAGCGGGCGCACGCCGTGGTCGTCGGAGATCGCCAGCAGCATGCCGTCGGCGGACTGGACGTAGACGCTGTCGACCATGCCGCGCAGCACGTACTGGTCGGCGAGGTAGCCGGTGAGCGCGCCGGGCTGGTCGAGCTTGGTGGCCGGCAGCTTGATGGAGGCGTCGCGCATCACGTTCTGCATCGACACCAGCTTGGTCGACAGCACGAGCGCGATGCGCTCCGCGTTGGCGAGCTCGGCGTCGAGCACCGCGCGCTGGCTGCGCTGCTCCATCGCGCGCAGCACCAGCACCACCGTCAGCGCGACGCTGGCGGCGATGAGCAGCAGGCTGGCGAGCGCGAGCCGCGCCTTCAGCGAGCTGAACAGAGGGTGCAAACGCTTGCGCACTTCGGGGGGTCCATGACGCGTGTCGGGGAGTGATCCGCTGCGCGTGTCGCCGGGGCGGCAAGCCCCGAACCCGCGCCGGCTTCGCCGGTTGGCGAAGCGTGCGAACGCTAGTCGAGCGCCATCATCCGCCGACGCTTCTGCGTCTGGTCGATGTAGAGCTGCAGGGCGCGTTGCGCGGTGGGGTTCATGCCGACGACTTCGCACCCGAGGCGCACCGAGCCGTTCTCGGCGCCGGTGGAGGTCACGTGGTGCAGCATCAGGCCGGCGTCGATCTGGGTCTCGGCGTCGAGCGACAGGCGCACGCCCTTGATCACCGCGCCGGGTTGCAGCGCGGGCACGTTGGACGGCAGCAGCAGCGCGCAGCCGCCGATGCTCACGTCGAGCACGCGCAGCGCGACGCTCATGTCGGGGATGGCCGGATGGCGGAACGCGGCGGTCGGCGACGTGCGCTCGATCGTGCGCACGCGGTAGGTGTTGCGGCGCTGGAAGCGGAAGACCTCGCGCGGCAGGCGGGCCTGCAGCACGCTGGCCTTGGCACCCTGCACCAGCAGCAGGTCGTGCACGTCGAACTGCAGCTTGACGCGGTCGAGGTAGGCGACCGCGACGCACTCGTCGGCCTCGACGATGTCGTGCACCGCGTGGGCCATCAGGTCGGCCGTGAACGAGATGCGGCCCGCGTTCGGGTCGACCGTCCACAGCGTGGTCGTGTAGGCGCTGCCGTCCGACGCGCTCAGGTTGAGCGGGACGACCTGATCCATCAGCGACTTCAGCAGCGAGCGGATCTCGCCGGCGTCGGTGACTCGGAACTCCGCGAGGGAGTCCGCGGAGCCCAGCGCGTCGAGCGAGGCGGGTCGGGTGTCTTCGAACATGGGGCGCTCTTTCCTTGCGGACCGGGCAGGTTAATGGAGCATCGCCGGGCGGCCGCCGAGCATGTGGTCGAGGTCCTCGAGCCAGGGTTCGGCCAGGTGGCGGATCTCCGCGTCGTTCAGCAGGATACGCTGCATGATGCGCGACTTCTCCTTCGCCTCGGCCTGCTTCAGCTGGCTCGACTGCGCGGCGTTCTTCAGCTGCGCGATCAGCACGGCGCAGGCGCCTTCGAGCTTGACGACGGTGTCCCAGTTGCCGGTGCGCGCGGCCTCGAGCATGTCGGCGCTGGCCTTCTCGATGGCTTCGTAGTAGTTGAGCAGCGTGGTACTCATGATGATGTTCGCGTTGGAGGTGTTGCTCGACGTGTTCACAGCGTGCCCGCCTCGACTTCCGGCCCGATGGCCAGCCAGGCGTCGCGCAGCGGCGAGATCAGGCGGACGCATTCGTCCAACGCGGATTCGTCGTTGCGCAGGTTGGCGTACGTGAGACGGACCGTCACGTAGCAGTACAGCGCGTGGAGGTCGGTGGCCAGCTTGCCGCCGTCGTCCAGGTTCAGGCTGGACTTCAGGCCTTCCTCGACGATGCGGGCGGCGCGGCCGATGGCCTTGCCCTTGGTCTCGATCTGGCGGGCGCGCATCGCGCCCTTGGCCAGCACGAGCGAGTCCATGAAGCCATTGAACAGCAGCGCGATGAGCTGGTGGGCCGACGCGGCGTTGACGCTGGTCTCCACGCCGACGCGGGCATAAGCCTGTGCGAAGCCCTGGGGGCGGCCGAATGCGGAGGTGTTTGCTGAGGTGAACATGATGTCGATGTCGGGATTCGAGATCCGTGGTGTGTCCGTCTTGACTTGTTATCGGGTGTCTCGGCCGAGGTCTTGAACCCGGAACTGTCCGTTTTGGGGCGTCTTGTCGTCTTCAGGTCGGCGCAAACTCCGGTCCGTCGAGACTTCCCCTCGCCAGGCGGTCACTTCTCCATCATCGCGACCTGCTGGGTGACGTAGCTGCCGAGCGCGGTCATCTTCGCCATCGTCGTGTCGAGCGCCTGGTACTGCGCGGTGAGGCGGGCCTGCGTCGCGTCCAGGTGGGTCTGCATGTCGTCCTGCTGCTTCGAGTTGCGCGACAGCTCGCCCTTCAGGCCCGACGAGCGGCTGGCCAGCGAGCCGTCCGGCGCCAGCGAGTCCTGGGCGAGCTTCGAGAAGCGCACCGCGATGCCGGTGTCGGCGCCGGTGCTGCCCTGCGTCGCGAACAGGTTCTTCAGCTCGTCCGGGTGCTGCATCGCGGCCGTGAGCTTGGTCGTGTTGGTCGCGAGCGAGCCGTCGGCCTGGATCGTGATGCCGATGTCGGACAGCCGGTGGAACAGCGGCGAGGTCGACGACGTCGTGTTGATGATGCCGCGCAGCTGGTTCTGGAAGCCGATGATCGACGGGTCGCCCTCGAGCGGGCCGTCGGTGCGCGACGTGCCGGGCTTCACGGCGGTCGACGCGTCGTACTTGGTCGCGTCGTGGATGTTCGAGTTGAGCGCGGAATAGGCGCTGACGAAGTCGGTGATCGCCTTCTGCATCGACGCGGTGTCGATCGACACGGTCACGTCCACCGGCGTCGCGCTCACCTTGTTCAGCGTGAGGCTCAGGCCGTCGGAGATGTTGCTCAGCTTGTTCGACGCCGACTCCACCGAGATGCCGTTGACCGTCGCGAGCGCGTTGACCGCGCTCTGGTTGAGGCTCAGCTGCGAGTTGGCGGCGGTCGGGTCGTACGTGAGCGAGGACAGGCCCGTGGTCGGGTCGCCGTCGTCGGTGTCTTCCGTCGCGGTGATCTTGAAGCCGTTCTCGGCGCCGGTGGCGGTCGAGCGCAGCGACAGCCGCGCGCCGTGCGCGTCGGTGATGATGGACGCGGTGACGCCCGCGTTGGCGGCGTTGATCTTGTCCTTGATCGACGACAGCGAGGTGTCGCCCGCGCCGATCGTGATCGAGACGGG
>JASLEM010000148.1 GCA_030151165.1 Burkholderiaceae bacterium | reverse complement strand
CGGCCGCGCACAGCAGGCCGGCCGAGGCGATCGCGGCGATCGCGCGCACCGATGAAGTCGACAGGAATCCCGAAATGACGCTCACGTTCATGCTCCGTTGTCGAGGCCGCGCGACCGGTTCGCGTGGCGATCGGCTTTTATACCGAGGCGGGGGTGCCCCTGTGGCGGGGTCTGGCAACGGGGCTTGACGCCGGCCTGAAGCTGGATAAATATACAGCCATCGCAGTCGTGCCGCGAGTTTGGCGCGAAGGAGTTCGGTCATGTTCGATCAGTTGTCGATATTCGATACCGCGCCGCCGATGCCCCCGGCTCCGCCGTCCCCGTCGCTTCCGATACCGCCAGCGAATGGGCCTGGCGTGCCACACGCGCTGTTCTTAGCCGGTATCGCCGATGTCGCTGGCGCGGCCGATCTGCACGAGCAAGCGCGCCGGATCGACCTCCAGCATGGCATCGGCGGCCGGCTGCTCGAAGCGTCGCGCCTGCACGTCTCTCTGTTCGCGCTCGGTGCCTACGTCGACGTGCGGCCGGAAGAACAGATCGCGCGCTGGTGTCGCGCGGCGGCCGCCGTGCGCTGCGCGCCGGCCGAGGTCGTGTTCGACCGCATCGCGACCTTCGGCGGCGAGGGCAATCCGCTCGTATTCAAGGGGTCGGGCGACGCCGAGGTCGCCGCTGCGCTGTCCCTGCACCAGGCGCTGGGCATGGCGCTGGCGGATACGGGCGAACGCATCAAGCTGCAGCGCATCACGCCGCACATGACGATGTCCTATCGCGGCAAGCGCATCGCGGAGACGGCGATCGAGCCGGTGCGCTGGCGCCTGCACGAACTCGTGCTGATCGACAGCCACGTCGGCGCGCACCGGCACGACGTCATCGGCCGCTGGCCGCTGCACGCCTGAAGCTCAGGCCGCCAGCGCGGCCTCGATCGCCTTCAGCAGCCGCGGGTCGTCGGCCGCGATGTCCGGCGCGAAGCGCCCCACGACCTGGCCGTCGCGCCCGACCAGGAACTTCTCGAAGTTCCAGAGCACGTCGGTCGGATCGTCGCGGGAGATGCCGTAGCCCTTGAGCTGCTCGCGGAACGGGCCGGCGTCGAGCGCGGTCGGCTGCGCCGCGACGAGGGCGTCGTACAGCGGGTGCCGGTTCGCGCCCAGCACCGAGATCTTCGAGAACAGCGGGAACTTCACGTCGTAGGTGAGCGAGCAGAACGCGCTGATCTCGGCGTCGGTGCCCGGCTCCTGCGCACCGAAGTCGTTGGCCGGGAACGCGAGCACCTCCAGGCCCTGCGAGCGCTTGTCCTCGTACAGCTTCTCGAGGCCGTCGTACTGCGGCGTCAGGCCGCACTTGGACGCGACGTTGACGACCAGCAGCACCTTGCCGGCCCAGGCGCCGAGGCTGGCGGGCGTGCCGTCTATGCGGGTGACGGGGATGTCCTGGAGGGATGTGGTCATGGCGTGTGTGCAGCAAGTGGAGCGAAGGCCGCATCGTAGTCAACGCGGCGCGGCGTCGCTGCGTGATGGGCATCGCGCCGTGCAACGATAATGCGCGTTTGGATTCCTTCGACGGGCGCGACATGAGAGCCATGCTGACCTTCGGATCGTTGCTGATCGTGCTGGCCGTCATCGGCGTGTCGGTGCGCAGCCAGCTGCGCGCCAACCAGCGCTACCTGCCTTCCGCGCAGGCCGCCTCCGCGGCGTCGTCGGCACCGTTCGGCGGCAATGCGTCGCCGAACCCGGCGCAGTTCCAGGCCGAGCTCGAGAAGACGCTGCGGCAGGGCGCCGCCCATCGCGCGGACGAGGCCGCCAGCGCCGAGGACGGCTCGCATTGACCGCCATTCCCGCCGTCGACGGCTCGACGCTTCCTGACGACGCGCCGGACTCGCCGTTCAGCCCCGCGGAGCTGCGCGCGATGCGCCAGGCGCTCGACCAGGCGCAGAACGCGTGGCTGGTGGGCGAGGTGCCGGTCGGCGCCGTGATCCTGAAGGACGACGCCGACGGCGTGCCGCAGGTCGTGGCCACCGGCTACAACCGGCCGATCACCACCACCGACCCGACCGCGCACGCCGAGCTCGTCGCGCTGCGCCACGCCGCGCAGCTGCTCGACAACTACCGCCTGCCCGATTGCACCATCGTCGTCACGCTGGAGCCGTGCGCGATGTGCGCGATGGCGCTGATCCATGCGCGCTTCAAGCGCGTCGTGTTCGGCGCGCGCGACCCCAAGACCGGCGCCGCCGGCTCGGTCGTCGACCTGTTCGCGCTGCCGCAGCTCAATCACCAGACGCGCGTCGCCGGCGGCTGCCTGGAAGACGAATGCGGCACGCTGCTGCGCGACTTCTTCGCCGAGCGCCGTGCCGCGCACAAGTCGCGCCAGGCCGCGCTGCGCGCGCCGGCCGAGGACGACGCCATCCCCGTCGCCGAGGTCACCGTCGACGACGCGATCCCGGTGGGCGTCGCCATCGAGATCGATCCCTCCTTCCCCGTTTCCCCGGACGCGCCATGACCTCGCTGATCCTCTACACCCCCGCCGGCGTGCTCGCCAGGAGCGCGCCCCTGAAGCTCGCCGCCAAACGCCTGAAGAAGCTCGGCTTCGACGTGGCGATCGACGAGGCCGCGCTCGCGAAGCACCAGCGCTTCGCGGGCGAGGACGACGTCCGGCTCGAGGCGATCCACCGCGTCGCGCGCGCCCGCCCGGGCGTCGCGCTCGCCACGCGCGGGGGATACGGCCTCACGCGGCTCCTCGACCGCATCGACTGGTCGCTGCTGGCCGCGAGCGTCGAGGCCGGCACGCGCTGGGTCGGCTACAGCGACCTGACGGCGCTGCAGATGGGCCTGCTCGCGCATCGCAAGGCGCCCACGTGGTGGGGCCCGCTCGCCTGCGACGACTTCGGCCGCGACGAGCTCGACGAGGTCACGCCCGACTGCTTCGCCGAGGCGATGACCGGCGCGCTGGAGGCCGTCGGCTTCCGCACCGAGAAGGGCTTCGACGGCCTGGACACCCGCGGCCTGATGTGGGGCGGCAACCTCGCGATGCTGTGCTCGCTGCTGGGCACGCCGCACTGGCCCAAGGTCAAGGGCGGGGTGCTGATGCTGGAGGACGTGGCCGAGCACCCGTACCGCGTCGAGCGCATGCTGCTGCAATTGCACCAGGCCGGCGTGCTGGGTGCGCAGAAGGCGATCCTGCTGGGCGAGTTCACCGACTGGAAGAAGTCGCCGCTGGACCGCGGCTACACGCTCAAGACGGTGGTAGAACATCTGCGTTCGCTGGTGGACGTGCCCATCCTCACCGGCTTCCCGTTCGGCCATGTGCCCACCAAGGTGACGGTGCCGTTCGGCGTGAA
>JASLEM010000126.1 GCA_030151165.1 Burkholderiaceae bacterium | reverse complement strand
GTTCAGGTTATCGATCACGACGTACTCGGCACCCACCAGCGAGGCCACGCGGTTGCGCATGTCGGCCGCGATCTCCGAGGCGCCGCGCTTGCGCTGCGTGCTCTTTCCGATGTCGACGTAGATGCGCACGTTGTCCGGCGCGATGCGGGCGCTGGTGTGCTGGTACTCGGGCAGCTGGCGCGCGAGCTGCGTGATCTCGTGCGCCTTCATGCGGGCGTACTCGAGGCTGCTGCTCGGCGGCATGCGCGCGGTGACGGCGATCTGGCCGAAGTCCTGCTTGGGCAGGAACTCGCTGCCGCCGGCCGTGGCCTGCAGCACGAGCGCCGCGACGAAGCTGAGGAACGCGATCCAGCCCATGATCCAGCGGTGGTGCAGCGCCCACTGGATGACGCGGCTGTAGCGGTCGGCCTGGTGGTCGAACCACTCGTTGAAGCGGTGCAGCACGCGGCCGAGCGCGTTGCGCGGCTGGCTCTCGTGGTCCGGCGGGTCGCCCCAGTACGCCGACAGCATCGGGTCGAGCGTGAACGAGATGAACAGGCTCACGATGACCGACACCGCCACCGTCAGGCCGAACGGCCGGAACCACTCGCCCGCGATGCCCGGGATGAACGCGACCGGCGCGAACACCGAGACGATCGAGAACGTCGTCGCCGCGACGGCCATGCCGATCTCGGCGGTGCCGTTCAGCGCCGCGGTGCGCCGGTCCTCGCCGCGCTGCATGTGGCGCACGATGTTCTCGCGCACGACGATCGCGTCGTCGATCAGCACGCCGATCGCGAGCGACAGCCCGAGCAGGCTCATGAAGTTGAGCGTGAAGCCGCACAACCACACGGCGATGAACGCGGTCAGCACGGAGGTGGGCAGCGACAGCGCCGTGATCAGCGTCGAGCGCCACGAGTTGAGGAACACGAAGACGACGGCGACCGTGAGGAACGCGCCGAAGAACAGCGAGTGGATGACGTTGTTGAGGCTGTCCTGCGCGTCGTTGCCGCCGTCGCGGGTGACCTCCAGCGTCGCCTTGCCGTCCTGCTCCTTGTTGATCGTCTTGACGAGCTCGCGCACCTGGTTGGCGACCGAGACCGTGCTCGCGTCCCGCGTGCGCGAGACCCACATGCCGACGTTGGCGCGGCCGTCGCGCTCGCTGCGGCTGGTGTCCTCCGCGAAGCCGTCCTCCACCGTCGCGACCTGGCCGAGGCGGATCAGGTTGTCGCCCGTGCGCTTGACCGGGATCTGGTTGAACTCGCCGGGCGACTCGATGCGGCCGACGAGCCGGATGCTCTGGTCCTCCAGCGTGCCGCGCACCTTGCCCACGGGCGCCGTCGCGTTCTGCATGCGCAGCGCGTTGACGACGTCGGTGACGGAGACGCCGAACTCGCGCAGCTTCTGCGAATGCAGCAGCACCGACAGCTCGCGCGTGCGCGAGCCGCCGACCTCGACCACCGAGACGCCCGGGATCGCGCGGAAGCGGTCGGCGAGCTGGTCTTCCGCGATGTGCGAGATCTCGGCATGGCTCATCGTCGGCGACGAGAACGCGAGCGACATCACCGGATCGGCCGACGGATCGATGCGCGTGAGCACCGGCTCGCGCATCTCGATCGGCAGCTTGTAGCGCACGGTGCCGATCGCGTTGCGGATCTCGTCCGACGCCTGCGTCATGTCCTTGTGGAAATCGAAGAACAGCAGGAACTCGGCCTGGCCTTCGTGCGCCGTGGCCTGCGAGCGCGCCTGGTCGACGCCCTCGATGCCCTGGAAGGTGCGCTCGATGCGGTTGATGATCTCGCGCTCGACGGTGTCCGGCGACGCGCCGGGGTACGTGATGTCGACGACGATCAGCGGGAAGGCGACGTCGGGGTTCTGGTTGACGCGCAGCTTGGCCAGCGCGATCGCGCCGAGACCCATCAGCGCGAGGATGATGACGATCGCGGCGACGGGCCGCTTGATGCTGAAGTCCGAGAGGAACATGGCGGGCTCTCTTTGCGGGCTCAGGCGCCGGCGGCCGACGAGGCCGCGCCGGCGGCGGGCTTCACGAGGTCGACGCGCTGGCCGTCGACGAGCGTCGAGCCCGGCGTGCGCAGCAGCTGGTCGCCCGAGGCGACGCCGGCGGCGATGACGAAGTTGCCGCGGCGCGCGTCGCGCTCGCCGAGCGTCACGGGCACCTTGTGCAGCTTGCCGCCGGCGACGCGCCACACGAAGGCCTTGTCGCCCTCGCGCGCGATCGTCGACTCGGGCAGCACGAGCGCCTGCGCGGCGCCGGTGGCGATGCGGCCTTCGGCGTACAGGTTGGCCGTCTTCGGCGCGGCGCCGGGCTCGAAGTCGACGATCACCGCGATCTGGCGCGTCGCCTCGTCGGCGGACGCGTCGACGTGCCGCACGCGGCCGATGAAGTCGGTCTGCTCGTAGCCGTTGACGTGGAACTGCACCGCCTGGCCGGGGTGCAGCTCGCCGATGCGGTCGGCAGAGACGAGGCCCTCGAAGCGCATGCTGGTCGGGTCGATCACCTTCAGGAGCTCCTTGCCGATCGAGGCGGTGTCGCCGGCCGACGCCTTGCGCTCGCTCACGATGCCGTCGAACGGCGCCCGCACCTCGGTGCGCGCGAGCTGCTGGCGCGCGGCCACGGTGCGCGAATCGGCGGCGACGCGGTCGCTCTGCGCGCTGTTGCGGCGCACCTCGGCGTCGTCGAGCGCCTGCTGCGAGCTCATGCCCTCGCCCTGCAGCGTCTTGATGCGCGCGTACTGGCGCTGCGCCTGGTCGAGCGCCTGCGCGGCATTGCGGCTGGCGGCGTCGGCGGAGGAGAGGCTGTCGCGGATCGCGGTGTCGTCGAGCCGCACGAGCAGGTCACCCTTGTGCACCGGCTCGCCGTTCTCCTTGTAGACCTGCAGCACGACGGCCGCGACCTCGGCACGCAGGTCGGCGCGGCGCTCGGGCTGGATCGAGCCGGTGATGACCGGGCCCGACGCGTGGTCCTGCAGGCCGGCGATGCGCAGGTCCTCCGGCGACACCCGCAGCACGACGCTCGGGATCGACGCCGCGGACGCCGGCGCCGACGCGGCCTTCGCCTCGCCCAAGCCCGACTGGTTGCAGCCCGCGAGCAGGACGGCGACGGCCGCGCCTACGACGGCGGCGGCGAAGGTCACGGAGCGGGGCGGTGCGGAACGACGGGACAGCGTCATCGGGAAGACTCCTCGGCTTTTTTTCAAGCGCATTTGTTAGGTCGATTCGGGTGTGGCGGACGGTCTTCCAGCTGAGGGGAAGATTCGAATCGCGCCAGCATAGCGACAGGCCGCGACGGTGGGAACGTCGATTGCGACCAGCCGGCGATTCCTTGGTGTGAATCGACGTGGAAGCCGACTCAGCCGTTCATCCGGCCGACGAACTGCAGGCCGGCGCGCGCGAAACGCGTCGGCGGCGGACGACCTGCGCCGCGGCGCGACGAACTGCGCCGCGGACGTCGCGACGTCCGGGCGGAGACGTCCCGGCGGTCGCGTTCAGAGGCGCGCGAAACGCGGCTGCAGCCGCCCGTCGACCTCGAGCTCGCCGAAGAACATCGCGTACGGCCGCGCCCACAGCCCGGTGGCGTTGTAGAGCGGCCGGTAGATCACGAGCGGCTCGAGCGTCTCGCTGTGGCGCGCGACGCCGACGAGCTCGTACTCGCCGCCCTTGTAGTGGCGGTAGCGGCCGGGCTCGGCCGGCGGCAGCGGCGGGAGGTCGTCGTCCAACGTCGCGCTCACTTCGGGTCGGCGAACGTGCCGGCCGTCGACCAGTCGACGTTGCCCGGCACGATCCACTTGCGGATCGCGGCGTTGACCTGGTCGAGCGTCAGCGCCGCGAGCCTGGCGTCCTGGTCGGCGCTCCACGCGAAGGTGCGGCCCTGGTCGAGCTTGACGACCCAGCCGCCGGCGACCGCGGCGTCGCTGGTGCGCGTGGTCGCGCGCTCGGCGAGGATCGCCTGCTTGGCCTCGGCGAGTTCGGCGGCGGTGATGCCGTCCTTCGCGAAGCCCGCGAGCACCTCGTCGAAGTCGGCCTGCACCTTGGCGCGGTTCTGCGGCGCGAAGATCGCGAACAGCTCGATGGCGCCGGACGGCTGGAATGCCGACGCGTCCAGGCTCGCGCCGACCGTGTACGAGAGCCCGTCCTTCTGGCGCACGCGCGCCGTCAGCCGCGAGCCGAACTCGCCGCCGCCGAGCACGTGGGTGGCCAGCGTCAGCGCCGGGAAGTCGGGGTCGGTGTCCTGCAGCTTCAGCGGCAGCGCCGCGACGAGCGTCGCGTTGGCCTTGTCCTTCAGCGGCGTGACGAGGTGCTGGCCGAAGACGTCCTTCTCGTCGCTCGGGATGCGCACGTACGGCACCGAGGACTTCCAGTCGCCGAACAGCTTCTCGACCTCGGCCTTCACCTGCACGGGGTCGAAGTCGCCGACGATCGCCATGTCGGCGTGGTCGGCGCCCCAGTACTTGCGATAGAACGCGACCGTGTCCTCGAGCTTCGTCGACTGCGTCTCCGCGATCTGCTCGGCATAGGTCGGCACGTAGCGCGGATCGTCCGCCGCGTATTTCTGCAGCGCGCGCGCGAGCGTGTTGCCGGCGATCGCGCCCGGATCCTCCGCCGCCTTCTCGAGGCCCTGCACGACCTGGCGCTGGCCCTGCGCGTACTCGTCGGCCGGGAACGCCGGCTGGCGCATCGCCTCGGCGAGCAGCCGCAGCGCGGGGATCAGCGCGTCGCGGCGCGTGGTCAGCGAGGCGTGGCCCCACGACGTGCCGCCGTTCAGCTCCCAGTCGGTCTTGAGCGCGTCGAACGCGTCGCTCAGCTGGGCGCGCGTCTTGGTCTGCGTGCCGGTGCCGATGATGATGCCCGTGCCGGCACCCGCGCCGCGCTGGCCCTTCAGGTTGTCGAGGCTGCCGAACTTCAGGTCGAAGCGCATCTCCACCGTGCCGCCCTTGGTCTTCTTCGGAAGCAACGCGAGCTTCATGCCGTTGGGCAGCGTGACGACCTGGCTGCGCTTGTCGAGGCCGGCCGGCGTGGAGTCGAAGGTCTCGCCCGCAGCGACGGTCTCGTGCGGCTTGAAGTCCTTCAGCTGCGCCTCGGGGTCGGTGCGCGTCGCGAGCGGCGTGTTGTCGGGCGCGTCGGTCGGGATGAAGCGGCCGAGCGTGCGGTTCGACGGCTTGATCCACTCCGCCGCGACCTTGTTGACCTCGTCGAGCGTGACGGCGTCGACGCGGTCGCGCTGCAGGAACAGCAGGCGCCAGTCGCCGCCGGCGATCGATTCGGACAAGGCCAGGCACAGCTGCTGCGGGCTGGCCAGCAGCTGGTCGAAGCCCTTGTCGACCTGCAGCTGCGAGCGCTTCAGTTCCTCGGCGGTGATCGGCTCGGCCTTCAGGCCCTCGATGGTGTCGAGGAAGATCTTCTGCGCGGCGTCGAGGTCGTCGTCCTTCTTCAGCTGCACGCCGGCGTTGAACTGGCCCGGGTCGGTGTGGTGCGACTCCCACGCGAACGCCTGCGTCGCCTTGCCCGTCTCGACGAGCCGCTTGTGCAGGCGGCCGTTGGGCGTGTCGCCGAGCGCGGTGGCGATGATCTCGAACGCCGGCATGTCCGGGCTGGCGATCGACGGCGTGTGGTACGTGACGAACAGGTCCTTCTCGCCGCCGACCCGGCGCAGCGTCACTTCCTTCTCGCCGTCCTGCACGGGCTCGACGGTGTAGGTCGGGTCGATGACGCGCGTCGGCTTCGGGATCGCGGAGAAATCGGCGGAGATCTCCGCCAGCACCTTGGCCGGGTCGAACGAGCCGGCGACGATCAGCGTCGCGTTGTCCGGCTGGTAGTACTTGCGGTAGAAGGCCTGCAGGTGGGGGATGTTGACGTTCTCGACGTCCGAGCGCGCGCCGATCGTGTCCTTGCCGTACGCGTGCCACTGGAAGGCCGCCGCGTTCGTCTTCTCCATCAGGATGCGGAACGGACTGTTCTCGCCGGACTCCATCTCGTTGCGGACGACGGTCATCTCGGAGTCGAGATCCTTCTTGATGACGTTGGCGTGCGTCATGCGCTCGGCCTCGGTCTTCAGCGCCCAGGCGATCTGCTTCGGGTCGGACGGGAAGGTCTCGAAGTAGTTGGTGCGGTCGGCCGTCGTGCTGCCGTTGAACTGCATGCCGCGCTTCGAGAGCTCCGTGCTGACGCTCTGCATCGTCTTCGTGCTCTTGAACATCAGGTGCTCGAGCAGGTGGGCCATGCCGGTCTCGCCGTAGCCTTCGAAGCGGCTGCCGACGCGATACGTCACGTTGACGGTGACGGTGGGCTTGGACGCGTCCGGGATCAGCAGCACCTGCAGCCCGTTCGGCAGCCGGTACTCGTGCACGCCTTCCACTTCGCGCACCTGCGCCGGCAGCCCGGCGGCCTGGGCGGAGAAAGCGGCCGCGGCGGCGGCGATCGAGGCGCTCAGCGCCAGCAGACGGAACGGCAGGTTTTTTTGCATGGGGCGCATCTTGGCATGCCTCGCGGCGGGATCGGGTCAGAGCTTGCGCGAGGCTGGATGGTTCCGCACGAAGCGCGCCGCCCGCGGCGCGTCAGGGCGGCGTCGTGCCGCTCGTGCGATAGTCGACCCTGCCCGGGCGCGCGTCACGAGCGCGACGGCCGAGGCGCCCACCGACCCCAGACGCGAGAGCCCCACCCCATGACCATCCTCGTCCTCGGCAGCGGCGTGATCGGCACCTCGATCGCCTACTACCTCGCCCGCGCGGGCCACGACGTCACCGTCGTCGACCGCCAGCCCGCGCCCGCGCTCGAGACGAGCTTCGCCAACGCCGGCGAGGTCTCGCCCGGCTACGCGTCGCCCTGGGCCGGGCCCGGCGTGCCGGTGAAGGCGATCAAGTGGCTGCTGATGAACCACAGCCCGCTGATCATCAAGCCGATGATGGACGCGTCGATGTGGCGCTGGGGCTTCGCGATGCTGCGCAACTGCACCGAGGCGCGCTACAAGGTC
>JASLEM010000119.1 GCA_030151165.1 Burkholderiaceae bacterium | reverse complement strand
TCGCGCAGCGCGCGGTGCACCGTCATGCGGCTGACGCCGAACTGCGCCACCAGCTCCGCCTCGGACGGCATCTGCGCGCCGGGCGCCCAGCGGCCGGCCTCCAGCGCGTCCTTCAGGTATTGCTTGACGCGCGCATACGGCGGCTGCGGCGCGGATCGGCCTGTCGACGCACCGTTGATGGGCGCGTCAAGCAGTACCTGAAGGACGCGCTGGAGGCCGGCCGCTGGGCGCCCGGCGCGCAGATGCCGTCCGAGGCCGACCTGGTGGGCCAGTTCGGCGTCAGCCGCATGACGGTGCACCGCGCGCTGCGCGAGCTGCAGGACGCCGGACTGATCACGCGCCTGCAGGGCGTGGGCACCTTCGCGGCGCAGCTCAACCGCGTGTCGTCCACGCTGACGATCAACGATATCCAGGAAGAGATCCAGCGCCGCGGCCACCGCCACGACGCCAGCGTGCACCTGAAGCGCGCCGAGTCCGCGCCCTCCGCGCTCGCGCAGCGCCTGGGCCTGAACCCCGGCGACACCGTGTTCCACACGCTGATCGTGCACCACGAGCACGGTGTCGCGCTGCAGTGCGAGGACCGCTACGTGAACCCGGCCTGCGCGCCCGATTACCTCTCGGTCGACTTCACCGCGATGACGCCGACGCTCTACCTGCTCGACGTCGCGCCGCTGTGGGAGGCGCAGGTCTCGATCGAGGCCGCGCTGCCGACCGCGCAGGAAGCGAAGCTGCTGGGCATCGCGCGCACCGACCCGTGCCTCATCGTCGTGCGCCGCACCGTGAGCCGCGGCGTGCCGGTGACGCTCGCGCGCCTCGTGCACCCGGGCTCGCGCTACACGCTCGAGAGCCAGTTCCGGCCGTGAGTCCGCTGATCGACGGTCTCGCGATCGTCCGTGCCGACGGCGTCGCCCCGCAACCGTGGAAGAACGGCGGCGGCGTGACGCGCGAACTGCTGCGGCTGCCGCTTTTTCCAGGGGCCGCGGGCGGCGCGTCCGACGACTGGCTGCTGCGCATCAGCCTCGCCGACATCGAGGCCGACGGCCCGTTCTCCGCCTTCGAGGGCATCGTGCGCTGGTTCACGGTGCTGTCCGGCCACGGCGTCGCGCTGCGCTGGCCGCACGCCGACAACCACGCGGAGCAGACGATGACCGTGCGCAGCGCGCCGCTCGAGTTCGACGGCGCGACCGCGCCCGATTGCCGGCTGGTCGACGGCCCGACGCGCGACCTCAACGTGATGGTGCGCGACACCGCCGCGAAGGCCACGCTCGTGCGCGCCGCGCTGTGGGTGCCGATGTCGGCCGCGGCCGACGACGCGTTCGGCGTCTTCACGCTGCGCCCGCTGCGGCTCGAGCGCGACGGCGAGTCCATCGCCCTGCCCGCGCACACGCTCGCGTGGCACGACGGCGCCGACAAGGCGGCATGGTCGCTCTCGCTGCCGGACGACGCCTACGAGACGATCGCGCAGACTGCGGAGGGCGCGCCGCCGGCCTACTGGATCGGCCTGCAGCGGCGCCGCGCTTCCCCCACCTGACGACGACCGCGGCTCCCGCATGACCACCTTGCTCGAATCCTTCACGCCCGGCCTGCCCGAAAGGGCCGTGGCGGCGACCGCCGACACCGGCGCGATGCGCCGCGTCTGGCGCAACGCCCGCCTCGCCACGCTCGCGGGCGGCAGCGGCTGGGGCCTGGTCGAGCGCGGCGCGATGATCACCGACGGCGCGCGGATCTCGTGGGTCGGCCCCGAGTCCGCGCTGCCCGCGCTCGGCGAGGCGCCGGGCGAGGAGCACGACCTCGGCGGCACGCTCGTCACGCCGGGGCTGGTCGACGCGCATACCCACCTGGTGTATGGCGGCCACCGCTCGCACGAGTTCGAGCTGCGGCTGCAGGGCGCGAGCTACGAGGACATCGCGCGCGCCGGCGGCGGCATCCGCTCGACCGTCGCCGCCACGCGCGCCGCGAGCGAGGACGACCTGTTCGACCTCGCCGCGCGCCGCCTGCGCGCGCTGCAGGCCGACGGCGTCACCACCGTCGAGATCAAGTCCGGCTACGGCCTGTCGTTCGAGGACGAGGCGAAGTGCCTGCGCGTCGCGCGCCGGCTCGGCGAAGGCCACGTCACCGTGCGCACGACCAGCCTCGCCGCGCACGCGCTGCCGCCCGGGTTCGAAGGCCGCGCCGACGCCTACATCGACGCCGTCTGCGAATGGCTGCCGCAGTGGCACGCGCAGGGCCTGGTCGACGCGGTCGACGCGTTCTGCGAGCGCATCGCGTTCAGCCCCGCGCAGGTCGAGCGCGTGTTCGCGCTCGCGGCCTCGCTCGGGCTGCCGGTCAAGCTGCACGCGGAGCAGCTCAGCGACTCCGGCGGCGCCGAGCTCGCCGCCCGCTACGGCGCGCTGTCGTGCGACCACATCGAATACCTGAGTGACGCCGGCATCGCCGCGATGCGCGCGGCCGGCACGGTCGCGATGCTGCTGCCCGGCGCGTTCCATTTCCTGCGCGAGACGAAGCTGCCGCCGGTCGACGCGCTGCGCGCCGCCGGCATCCCCCTGGCCGTATCGACCGACCACAACCCGGGCACGTCGCCGACGCTGTCGCTGCCCTTGATGATCCACCTCGCCTGCGCCCTCTTCCGCCTCACGCCCGAAGAGGCCGTGCGCGGCGCGACGGTGAACGCCGCGCGCGCCCTGGGCCTCGCCGACCGCGGCACGCTCGCCGCCGGCCAGCGCGCCGACTTCGCGCTGTGGGACCACGACCACCCGCGCGAGCTCGCGTACTGGTTCGGCCATCCGGCGTGCCAGCGCGTGATCGTCGGCGCCAACGACCTCGTCCAGCCATGACCGAACTCCCTCCCTTCGAGTTGCACCGCGGCACCGTGCCGCTGCTCGTCAGCCTGCCGCACAGCGGCGAGCTGATCCCCGACGAACTGCAGGCGCGCTACCAGTCGCGCGCGCTGCGCGTCGAGGACACCGACTGGCACCTGCAGCGCCTCTACGCCTTCGCCGAATCGCTCGGCGCGAGCGTGCTGAAGCCGCGTGCATCGCGCTACGTGATCGACCTCAACCGCCCGCCCGACAACGCGCCGATGTACCCCGGCGCGAACAACACCGAGCTGTGCCCGACGCGCTTCTTCACCGGCG
>JASLEM010000086.1 GCA_030151165.1 Burkholderiaceae bacterium | reverse complement strand
ACCGCACCGAGGTGGCGCTGGTGACGCTGTTCGCGCAGCTGGAGCAGGAACATGGCATCCGCCTGCGACTGTTCCACGGCCGCGGCGGCACGGTGGGCCGCGGCGGCGGCCCGAGCTACCAGGCCATCATCGCGCAGCCGCCGGGCACCGTGAACGGCCAGATCCGCCTGACCGAGCAGGGCGAGGTGATCGCATCCAAGTACGCCAATCCCGAGATCGGCCTGCGCAACCTCGAGACGCTGGTGGCCGCCACGCTGGAGGCCACGCTGCTGCACACCACCAAGACGCCGCCCAAGGCGTTCCTGGAGGCGGCCGACGCGTTGAGCCAGGCCAGCTTCGAGGCCTTCCGCGAGCTGGTCTATGAGACCCCGGGCTTCACCGACTACTTCTTCTCCGCCACGCCCATACGCGAGATCGCCGAGCTCAACATCGGCTCGCGCCCGGCGTCGCGCAAGTCGACCCGCCGCATCGAGGACCTGCGCGCCATCCCCTGGGGCTTCTCGTGGGGCCAGTGCCGCGTGGCGCTGCCGGGCTGGGCCGGCTTCGGCTCCGCCGTCGAGGCCTTCCTCGGCGACGAAGGCGGCGAGCACGACAAGCGTCTCGAGCTGCTGCGCAAGATGTACAAGCAGTGGCCGTTCTTCCGCACCCTGCTGTCCAACCTCGACATGGTGCTGGCCAAGAGCGACCTGCGCATCGCCGCGCGCTACGTCGACCTGGTGGACGACAAGAAGCTGGGCAAGCGCATCTTCGGCGCCATCAAGGCGGAATGGGAACGCACGCAGTCCGTGCTGGGCCTCATCACGGGCGAGGCCGATCGCCTGCAGTCCAACCCCGCGCTGGCGCGCTCGATCGAGCACCGCTTCCCCTACCTCGACCCGCTGAACCACCTGCAGGTCGAGCTGATGCGTCGCTATCGCCTGCGCCGCGAGGACGACCCGGTCAACGACCGCCTGCGGCGCGGCATCCACCTGTCGATCAACGGCATCGCGGCCGGGCTGCGCAACACCGGCTGAACAATCGGCGTGCCCGCGCCGGGCCGTTTCGCGCGGCCGTGGCGACGCGGCGGCGATGTTCGAGAAAAGCAGCACGCTTGCGGCTGCGCGTGGCGCGCCGCCTCAAGCGCGCCCGGGCCGGGCCGATAAGGCGATGTGGCCGAACCGAAGCTCCATCACCCTCCTGCTGATCGCGTGATCCGTCCGCGGCGCGCGCGTCGCCTCGTTCGCGCGCTCCTCGTGGCCGGCTGCGCGATGCTGACCGTGCCGGCCGCCCGGTCGAACGAGGTGCTGCAGCAGGTCTACGCGATCGAAGCCGGCTACGGCCAGGATCCCGGCGAGGTCATCAAGCGGCTCGCGCCGCTGGAGGCCACCGCGCGCGCGACCGGCGGCGACGGCCTGCGCGCGTTTCTCGCCGCCTGGGGCTACGCGCACGGCGCGATGGACAAGCCCGCCGTCGCCGACGCCGCGATCGAGGAGCTGACCGAGCTCGGAGAACGCACCGGCGACCCGGGCGCGCTCGCCTCGGCCTACACGCTCAAGGCGTCGATGCTCGAGTTCCAGGGCCGCATGCACGCCGCCTACGGCTGGATCGCCGGCACCCTCGACCTGGCCGAGAAGGACGGCAGCCCCGACCTGGTGTACTGGGTCGCGTCGGAAGCGGGCAGCCTCGCGCAGGCCAACGGCCAGATCGACGAGGGCATCCGCTGCTTCGAGAAGGCCGCCGCCGCCGCCCGCGCCAGCCACAACCCGCGCCGCGAGGCCCAGGCCTACCTGGCGCTGGTGCCGCTGCATGTCGTTAGCGGCCAGGTCGGCCTCGCGCTGCAGGAGACCGTGCTCGAACGCAGCCTCGGCGGGCGCTCGACCGACCCCGGCCTCGTGGTCTCCGGCTGGGTGCTGGAATCGCTCGCCGCGGACGCCGCCGGCGACGCCCCGCGCGCGCTGCACGCCCGCGCGATGGCCGAGCAGACGCGCCGCGAGGTGCTCGCCCGCGCACCGCTGCCGGCCGCCAGCGTCAACGCCGCGGCCGGCAACCCGTCCGCGCTCGACGACGAGGTCGACGAGATGCTCGTCTTCTCCGACCTGCACCTGAGCCTGCGCGGCTACGCCCGGGCGCGTGACTTCGCGCGCCGCGCACTCGCCGGCGCCGGCGGGCACGCCGATCCCGAGGACACCGCTCTCGCGCGCATCGACCTCGGCATGGCCGAACTCGGCCTCGGCCACGCGGCGGCCGGCAAGCAGGCCGCGGCCGCCGGCCTGGCCGCGCTCGAGCACCACGCCCGCAACGCGCAACTGCTGATCGAGCTCAACCGCTACGCGGCGCTGCTGGAGCGCGTCGGCGAGGCCGGCGAAGGCCGTGAGCGGCTGCGCCAGGCGCTGCTGCTCGAGGACGAACTCGTGCGGCGCGACCACAGCGACACCGTCGTCGCGCTGCAGCGCCAGTCCAGCTTCGAGCAACGCCAGCGCCACACCGAGCAGCTCGTGCACGAGAACGCGCTGCAGACCGTCGAGATCGCGCGGCGCGACAACCAGCGCACGCTCATGCTGCTGCTCGCCATCGTGATGGGCATCGGCGTCGTCGTCGCCGGCCGGCTGTGGCTGCGCGCGCGCCGCTCGAACCGCCAGCTCGCCGTCAACAACGCGGAGCTCGCCTTCGCCAGCCTGCACGACAAGGTCACCGGCCTGCTGAACCGCCGCGCGATGGAGGCCGACACCGAGACGCGCGAGCTCGCCGGCGACGCGCCGTATTGCAACGTCACGATCTCCGTCAAGCAGTTCGGCCTGATCGTCGGCAGCGTCGGCCACCAGCTCGGCGACACCCTCGTCTGCCAGATCGCCGCGCGCCTGGAGGCCGTCGTCACGCGCTTCGACGGCCAGCTGTACCGCGTCGACGGCGTCACCTTCGGCGCGCTGTTCGACTTCGGCCGCGACGACGGCCACCTGCACGCGATCCTCGAGGCGCTCGCCGCCACGATGGAAGCGCCGTTCGAGATCGGCAACCAGGACCTGATCGTGTCCATCGGCGTCGGCGCGTCCGAGTATCCGAAGGACGCCCGCACCGCGCAGGAAGTCGCCCGCCTGGCCGAGCTCGCCAAGCTCGAGGCGCATGCCGACCCGGGCAACAGCTTCCTCGTCTACGACTCGCGCATCGGCGAGAGCCAGCGCGACAAGCTGCGCATGGAAAGCCGGATGCTCAAGGCGCTCGAGCACGGCGACTTCGAGCTGTTCTACCAGGGCCAGCGCGGGCTGCCCGACGGCCGCATCTGCGGCTTCGAGGCGCTGCTGCGCTGGCGCGACGGCGACAAGATGATCTCGCCCGCCGAGTTCATCCCGCTCGCCGAGGAGACCGGCCTCATCGTGCGCATCGGCGCGTGGGTGCTGCACGAGGCCTGCCGCCAGGCCAAGGCGTGGGCCGACTCCGGCGCCGGCAAGCCGCTCGTCGCCGTCAACATCTCGCCGCGCCAGTTCAACCACCCCGACTTCCTCGCCACCGTGCGCGATACCCTGCGCACCACCGGCGTCGACCCGCACCAGATCGAGCTCGAGATCACCGAAGGCTCCGTCATGAACGACGCCGAGGCCAGCATCGCGCAACTGCATGCGCTGCGCGCACTCGGCCTGCACCTCGCGATCGACGACTTCGGCACCGGCTACGCGAGCCTCTCCTACCTGCGCCGCTTCCCGCTCGACCGCCTCAAGATCGACCGCTCGTTCATCATGCAGCTCAACGCGAGCGAGCAGGACGACACCATCGTGCGCACCGTCATCGAACTCGCCCACACGCTGGGCCTGTCCGTCACCGCCGAGGGCGTGGAGACGATCGAGCAGGAGGCCGTGCTGCAACGCTGGGGCTGCGACGTGATCCAGGGCTTCCTGCGGTTCCGGCCCGCACCGGCGGTCGCGGCGACGGCGTCGCTGGAGAAGGACAAGGCGGATGCGGTGAGCGAGGCGACGCCGGCCTGAGCGGCCTGTCGCGCCGTGTCGCCTCCACGCGAGAACCGCGCACCGCCGCCCCCCTAGTTCGAAGTCCCGACCGGATTTCCCGACTCCGACCCACCTCGGCGAACATGCTCGGCAGCGCGGCACGCCCATGTGCCGCGCATCATCCATCGGGGGAGCTTTCAATGCGGAATCGTTCAACGCTGCTCGCCGCAGCGCTGTTGGTGGGTCCTTTGGCCGCGCTCGCGGCGAGCCGGGCATCAGCGCCCGATGCACCGGCCGCCTATCTCCAGACATACCTCGCGGTCAGCAACAGCACCTACATCTCGCCCGGCTTCGATGGCGGGAGCTACAACGGCGCGACCGGGTGCACGAACGACCTGCCCTGCGCCGGAGGGGACGCCGTGGCGGGAGACTTCGGCGAATCGTCCTTCAACCGGTCCGGGACGGGCGGGCCCTTCGCGGAGATCAGCGTCAGCTCCAACGATCCCGGCACGATCGCGTTCGAACAGGCCCAGGTCGTCTACTACATCGACGTGCTCTCGAGCTCGAGCGGCACCGCCACCCTGCACATCGACGGCGCAGCCGACTCGTCCTACGCCTTCGCCAACGGGGCGGGCAGCGCGGTCGGCGAGATCGGTGTCGGCGCGCCCGGCGTGAACTACTACGTGGGCGGATCGTGCGCCGACCATGACGGCTCGTGCACGGCCTTCAGCGCCTACCCCGTTCCGTCCGGGCCGGTCGTCCTGGACAGCGACTTCGAGGTGCCGACGAACACGGTGCTCTCGGTCGACCTGCTGGTCGGCATCAACCTGATCCGCGGCACCGGCCCGGTGAGCGCCACCGCGATGATCGATCCCCTTTTCAGCATCGCCCCCGGCACCTACGACTCGCTGCCCGACGCCCAGCTCTGGATCAGCCCCGACGCCGTGCCGAGCGCCGTTCCCGAGCCGACATCGGCAACGCTGATGGCGCTGGCCTGCGTCGCGTTCGCGGGCCTGCGGCGCCGGCGCATCGGCAAGGCCTGAGCGCCGAGGGGCGGCGCCGACGGCCGACAGGCCGCGACCAGGCGGTCGCGATGACGGCGAGACGCATGCACACGTTCATCGGGAGCGCCTCGCTACAACAACCGGATCGCGTCGATCAACCCGGCGATGCTGCCGACTTCCAGCTTCGTGTAGATGGTCTGGATCTGGTTGCGCACCGTGTGCGGCGAGCGCGAGAGGTTGCGCGCGATCTCCTTGTGCGTCTCGCCCTGCGCGATGCGGCGCGCGATCGCGCGTTCGCGTTCGGTGAGCGCGTCGGCGCGGCAGCGGGGGCGTGCGCGCAGGAACAGCAGGTCGTGCTCGACGTGGCCGCGCACGACGATCGCGAGCCCGGCGACGGGGTCGCGGCCTTCCTGCAGCGCCTGCAGCAGGCGCGCGGGCAGCGCGTCGTCCCGCGCGTCGGCCCATTCCTGGCGCAGCAGCGTCCCGAACAGCGGATCCGCCTGGTAGATCACCCCACGCAGGTCGGCCACCGCGAAGCCCTGGCGCACGCCCGGTCGCGGCGCCGACAGTCGCTCGAGATGCCGGCTGCGGTTCATCGCCAGCGCCTGCATCAGGTGCGGGCGCAGCGTCTCGACGAGGTCGCGCTCGTCGGCGCTGCAATGCGCCTCGCCGTCGGCGCGGTACAGCGACATCCAGTGCAGGAAACCGGTGGCGCGGTTCGTCGCCATGCTCACGAAGTAGTTCTCGTGCTCGAAGCGGCGCAGGAACTCCCCGCATTCGGTGTGCGCGAACTGCGTCTTCGAGTGGAAGGCGCCGGTCGTCGTGCCGCGCCGCTGGATCGCCATCGCAGACGTGTCCTCGTGCTTGACGAGCTCGTAGGCGTCCAGCATGTCCTGCGACGTCTTGTGCAGGTGGACCTGGTGGATGTCGACGCCGACCGGCGTCATCGTCGCCGTGCCCCAGATCGCCGTGTCGAAGGGCACCACCGGCTTGACCAGGTTCAACGCCGCGTCCTGGAACGCGTCGAGCGGCTGGCACTGCGCATGGCGATAGAGCTGGAGCAGCAGCTCGCTGAAATCGGACAACTCGAAGGTCTTCATGCGCGAGCGCTGCCTTTCCAGGAATGGCTGTCGGGACAGTTACCGTTCTTTACAGTGCATTTGCATCATAGGTCGAATCGGGCGAACGGCCAAAGAATGCAGCCTGCCGTCGAGCTGCGGCCGGCGTATTCATGGGGTGGCGACGCATCGCGCCGCCGCTCGCGCCCCCGAACGACGCGGTCGCGGCCACAAGAAATACGAATGAATGACTGGGTAAGGGGGACAACGTGAACGGACT
>JASLEM010000083.1 GCA_030151165.1 Burkholderiaceae bacterium | reverse complement strand
GCCGACAGGTTCATCGCTTCGATGAAGACTTTGTAACGCAAGCGCTGCACTTCACGCACTTCTTCCGGGGTGCTCGCGAGGCTCAAGCTCAGCTTGGAAAAACTCGGGTTGGCATCGGCAGGAATGGTAAGCAGTCTCATGCATCGTCCTTTATAGGTCATGGGATAACGCTGCACAGACTAACGATGGATTATTTCAGCCACATGACGTTTGCGGCGACTTTGGCGGCGCAACAACATCGCCGCGCGCGGCGTTACAATTGGCGGGTTCAAGCCTGCCGGCAGCCGTTTCGAAGGCGCTGCCCAGGTTGTCAGTACGATGTCAGTTTCGCTTCGCCATACCATCAACTTGAACCACCAAAGGAAAGCTATGCAACTCAAGGATAAAGTCGCCCTGATCACCGGTTCGGCCAGCGGCATCGGCAAGGAAATCGCCCAGGAATACGCCCGCCAGGGCGCCAAGGTCATCATCGCCGACCTCGCGCTGGAAGCCGCCAAGGCCACCGCCGACGAAATCGTGAAGGATGGCGGCACCGCCATGGCCGTGGCCATGAACGTCACCGACGAGACCCAGGTCGACAAGGGCGTGGCCGACGCCGTCAACACCTACGGCGGCCTGGACATCATGATCAGCAATGCCGGCATCCAGATCATCAGCCCGGTGGTCGACCTGACGCTGGACAACTGGCGCAAGATGCTGGCGATCCACCTGGACGGCGCCTTCCTGACCACCCGCGCGGCGATGAAGGCGATGATCAAGCAGGGTCGCGGCGGCTCCATCATCTACATGGGCTCGGTGCACTCGCACCTGGCCTCGCCGCTGAAGGCGCCCTACGTCACCGCCAAGCACGGCCTGCTGGGCCTGGCCAAGGTGGTGGCCAAGGAAGGCGCCAAGGACAAGATCCGCTCCAACGTCATCTGCCCCGGCTTCGTGCGCACACCGCTGGTGGAAAAGCAGATCCCCGAGCAGGCCAAGGAACTGAACATCAGCGAAGAGGACGTGATCAAGAAGGTGATGCTGGTCGACACCGTCGACGGCGAGGCCTCGTGCGAGTGCACCGAGCCCATGTAGATGATCGAGCCGCCCTTGCCCTGCGCGATCATCGCGCGCATCGCGGCGCGCGTGGTCAGGAAGGCGCCGTCGACGTGGATGGCCATCAGGCGCTGCCAGTCGGCGAGCTTGAAGTCGACGATCGGGCTGATGATCTGGATGCCGGCGTTGGAGATCAGCACGTCGACGCCGCCGAACTGCTCGACGACCTTGGCGACGCCCGCGTCCACCTGCGCTTCGTTGACGACGTTCATCTCGACGGCCATCGCCTGGCCGCCGCCGGCGTTGATCTCGTCGGCGGTGGCCTGCGCGGCGGTGAGCACGAGGTCGGCGATCACGACCTTCGCGCCGGCCTTCGAGTACTCCAGCGCGATTTCCTTGCCGATGCCGCTGGCGGCGCCGGTGATGATGGCGACCTTGTCCTTGAGTGTCATGTGCTGCTCCTTGTGTGACGCGCGGTGCGCGATGTTCGATGCGTGAGGAAGGGGCCTGCGCGCAGGCCTTATTTCGCGAGGTAGTCGTACGCGACGGTGCCGAGCGGCAGCGTCAGGTCGGCCAGCATGTGGACGGTGGAGACGATCTCCAGCACCGGCAGGTCGGCCACGGGCGCGAGCGCGTGGTGGCGCAGATCGAGCCCGCCGGGGCCGGTCCACGCGCCCTTGACGGTGACGTCGGTCAGGTTGTAGCGCACCAGCTCGCAGATGCGCGGCGTGCCGTCGACGTGCGGGATGATCTTCAGCAGGAAGCTCGGCGCCTCGAGCGCGGCCTTGGCCTTCGCGTGGTCCATCGCCTGGTGCTTGTAGCCCATGGTGCCGGTGGCGACGCGGAACTCGCTGTAGTCGAGGGTGCCCATCAACGTGTCGGTGTGCACGCGCAGCTCCGGCTGGCCGAGCTTCTTCGGGAAGCCCCACAGCTCGCGGCCGGCGGCGATCGGCGGGTGGTCGTTGAGGTACATCGCCAGCGTGAAGCCGCCGACCTCGCCCTTGAACGACACCGGGATCACCTGGCCCGACTCGCAGTAGTGGCCGAAGCCCGTCGAATCGGGCATGTTGATGAACTCGTACTTCACCACGGGCTCGACCAGCTCCAGCGGCGCCGGGATCAGCTTGCGCAACGCGTCGGGGTCGGTGCGATACGTGATGATCAGGTACTCGCGGTCGACGAAGCGGTACGGCCCCGGCGGGAACGCGGGGTTGTTCATCGGCATGGCGAACGCGTGCTCGCGGACTTCGTCTTCGGTCATCGAGGCTCCCTGGGATGAATGCTCAGCGGGGTTTCTACCAGACTCTGCTGTCGGCCGGGTGACTTGTGTGCGCCGCAGCATGGAATCGGCCCAACGGGAGAGACGCACCCCCGCCGGAATGGTCGGGCGGGCGTATTCGCGCGGCGGATCCGGCCGCTCCGGCGGTGCGATCAGGCGCGCCGCAGGGGCACGGCGGTGACGGCCTGCAACTGCTCGAACGCGAGGCCGGGGACGACGTCCACCACCGTCGCGCCCTGCGGGCCGACGTCGATCACGGCGAGGTCGGTGTAGACGCGGCTGACGCAGGCCAGGCCGGTCAGCGGGTAGGTGCAGGCCTCGACGAGCTTGCTCTCGCCGGACTTGGTCGTGTGCTCCATCATCACGAAGGTCTTCTTGGCGCCGATCGCCAGGTCCATCGCGCCGCCGACGGCCGGGATCGCGCCCTCGGCGCCGGTGTGCCAGTTCGCGAGGTCGCCCCGTGCGGAGACCTGGAACGCGCCCAGCACGCAGATGTCGAGATGGCCGCCGCGCATCATCGCGAAGCTGTCGGCGTGGTGGAAGAACGAGCCGCCGGGCAGCAGCGTCACCGGCTGCTTGCCGGCGTTGGTGAGGTCGTAGTCCTCCTCGCCCGGCGCGGGCGCGGGGCCCATGCCGATGATGCCGTTCTCGCTTTGCAGGACGATCTCGCGATCGGGCGGCAGGTGGTTGGCGACCAGCGTCGGCAGCCCGATGCCGAGGTTGACGACGCTGCCGTCGGGGATGTCGCGCGCGATGCGCTCGGCCATCTGGTCGCGCGTCCAGCGCGGGAGCTTGGGAGACGTGGTGTCGTTCATCGCGGATTCCGTGGTCTGGTCAGGCCGTCTTGAACCCGGCGCCGCGCGTCGCGGTGCGGGCGATCGGGACGACGCGCTGGACGAACAGGCCCTGCGTGACGACGGCCTCGGGGTCGAGCGTGCCGAGCTCGACGACCTCGTGCACCGTCGCGACCGTGCACTTCGCGGCCGTCGCCATGATCGGGCCGAAGTTGCGCGCCGTCATGCGGTACGTGAGGTTGCCCCAGCGGTCGCCGCGCTCGGCCTTGATCAGCGCGTAGTCGGCGTGGATCGGTTTCTCGAGCACGTACATCTTCCCGTCGATCTCGCGCGTCTCCTTGCCTTCGGCCAGCATCGTGCCGTAGCCGGTCGGCGTGAAGAACGCGCCGATGCCGGCGCCCGCGGCGCGGATGCGCTCGGCGAGGTTGCCCTGCGGCACGAGCTCGAGCTCGATCCTGCCGGCGCGGTACAGCGCGTCGAAGTGGTGCGAGTCGACCTGGCGCGGGAAGCTGCAGATGATCTTGCGCACGCGGCCCGCGGCCAGCAGCGCGGCGAGGCCGGTGTCACCGTTGCCGGCGTTGTTGTTGACGATCGTCAGCTCGCGCGCGCCCTGCGCGATCAGCGCGTCCATCAGTTCGTCGGGCAGGCCCGCGGTGCCGAAGCCGCCGACCATGATGGTCGCGCCGTCCGGCACGTCGGCGAGCGCCGCGGCCGTGCTGTCAACGATCTTGTCGATCATCGTGTCGTCTCTGTCGCTTGCGGGATCGCCGCCGCAATTTAGCAAATGCGCGCCGACCCTTCGGCGAGCTTTGGAACGCCGGCGGGCGGCCGTCGGCGCGTTGTTCGCTGCGGGTAAGTTCGGGCCGACGCGTGCGGTACTGCACGCCGACAATGCGCCGGCAGGGAACTCCGCCGCCCGCGGCCGATCCCAACGTCGTTCCACCTGCCGGACGCCTTCTCGCGCACGCCTGCCTCGATGCCGCCGCGACCGCCCGGGCCCTCGTGGAACGTGAACAAGTTGGCGCTGGCGCGATCCGGCAAGGGGCTTGTCGCACGACGACAAGCCGGCCCGGCCCGGACGCGATGATGATGGAGAGAGACGCCACCCCGGCCACGAGCCGCGACGCGGGCGTGCGACAGGATGTGAGAAGGTGCACGCGCACCGCTGCGCGGCGTCACCTCGGTGACCCCGGCAAGGTACGGCGGCGGGTCAAACTGCCGAAAAGACAGAAAGGGGCGTCGAGGCGCGCGCAGAGGCGATCGACCCCGCAGAACAACGAGTTCGGAGACTTTTCCACCATGCAGATTCGCCTGTCGTCCTGGCTGCCGGTGCTGGCCGCGACCCTGGTCCTCGCGTCGGCGACGGCGCGCGCGCAGGCCGTTCCCCCGCCGCCGTGGCCGGTCACGAAGGACTCGCCCGCGCCCGCCGTGGTCGACCCGACGCGCCCGCTGCTGCTCGGCGCGCTGCGCGTGGGGCTCGACTCGACCGCCATCACCAGCGTGCGCAACTCGATCGGCGCCGGCGTGATCACGCACCAGGGCAACGGCACCGATTCGCTGGACTGGCTCTGCTACACCGTCTCCGACGCGGCGCCGGCGCAGCGTTTCTGGCTGGCGACGAGCGAGCTGTCGCGCGGGCGCGTCGACGGCGTCACGGCGGTCGACCTGGCCGCCGGCACGCCGGCCTCCGACACCTGCCCCGAGCTGCCCGCGAAGTTCAAGCCCGTGCGCTTCGACGACGGCCTGTGGCTCGGCGGGATCAGCACGGAGCTGCGCAAGTCGCTGGGCGTGCCGGCGAAGCCGGGCGCGTCGTACGCGACGCTGTTCCACGGCCAGAGCGGCAACCTCGACGTGGTCGGCTCGCTCACGATCGAGTTCCGCGGCGGCCGGGCCGTCTCGCTGCACGTCGCGCACTCGTCGCAGAACTGAGCCGCGGCGGCTGAACGCGGGCTGTCGGCGCGGGCGGGAACGGGCGATTCGACGCTCTTTTCGCCGCTTCGCCGGGCGTGCGATCTGGGATGCTTCCGGGTGAAACGTCGAAGCCGGCGGTGCGCCCATCCCGGGCGGGCCCCCGAGTGCCTCGACGGCCCGCCGCCGCCCATGCCCGTCGCCTCGACCCTGTCCGCCGCCACCGAATCCCGTCTCCCGGCGCTCGTCCGCCGCGTGGCGGCGTTCGCCCTGCTGGCGTCGGCGCTGGCCGCGGCGCCGGCGGCCCGGGCGGCCGAGACGCTGCGCATCGCCGCGTCGCGGGCGCCGGTGTCGCTGCCGCTGTACGTCGCGCAGCAGGAGGGCTTCTTCGCGCAGGAGGGGCTGGACGTCACCCTCACCGACTGCATCGGCGGCACGCGCTGCCTCCAGCAACTGCTCGACGGCGGCGCCGACCTCGCGACGACGTCCGAGATGCCCGTCGTGCTGCACGGCTTCCGGCAGGCGGACGTCGCGGTCGTCGCGACCATCGTCAACGCCAGCGACAACCTCAAGCTCATCGCGCGCAAGGCCGCGGGCATCGCGCGCAGCGAGCAGCTCGACGGCCGCAGGGTGGGCGTCGTCGCGGGCACCGCGGCCGAGTACCTGCTCGAGACGCACCTGCTCGCGGTCGGCGTCGACCCGCACCACGTCACGATGGTGCCGATCCAGGCCGAGGAGACCGTCGCGGCGCTGCGCTCGGGCCGCGTCGACGCCGTCGCGATGTGGGAGCCCTACGGCTACGCCGCGCTGCACGGAGACGGCGCCGCCTCCGTGGGCTTGCGGCTGCCCTTGACCGGCGGCTACATCGAAAGCTACAACCTCGTCGCGAGCCGCCGGATCCTCGGCTCGCGCGACGCCGCGCTCGCCAGGCTGCTGCGGGCGGTCGACCGGGCCGAGGCCTTCATCCACGCCCGGCCCGCCGACGCGCAGACCGTCCTGCGCGACCGGCTCGCGCTCGACCAGCGTTTCGTCGACTGGGTCTGGAACGGCCTGGGATTCCGGCTGTCGCTCGATCAATCGCTCCTCAGCACCATGGAAACCGAGACCCGCTGGGCGCAACGCGAGGGCCACGTGCCGGGCGGGGCGCGGCCGAACGTGCTGACGCTGATCTACCCGGGGCCGCTGAAGTCGATCAAGCCCGGCGCCGTGGGCACGGGCAACTGAGATGCGCATCCGCAACCAGCTCCTCGCCTTCGCGACCGCCTCGGTCGTCACGGGCATCCTCGCCGCCGCGATCGTGTTCGCGGCCGGCAAGCGCGAGGACGCCGCCGGCGACGCGCAGGCGCGCGCGCAGGTGACCGAGCACGAGGTCGCCGGGCTGCTCGCGCTGACGCAGGAGTACGCGCGCTACGCCGAGCCGCGCGCGGCCGAGCAATGGCACCTGCGCCACGCCGCGATCGCCGCCGCGCTGGACGACAGCCACCACGAGCTCTCGGGCTCGGCGCTGGCCGAGCTGCGCGACGTCACGCGTGCGCTGCCGGCGCTGTTCTCGCGCCTCGAGGAGCTGCCCGCCGACAACGACCCGTTCACGCAACGCCGCAAGGAGGCGCTGCTCGACCAGCTGCTCACCAACACGCAGGCGATGAGCGACTACGCCTACCAGTGGCTGCAGGACGCCGTCGCGCTGCGCACGCGCGCCGAGACCGAGTTCAAGTGGATCGCGTTCTCGGTGCCGTGCGTGATGCTGCTGATGCTGCTCGCGAGCTGCAGCGTGGTGCTGCGCCGCGTGCTGCTGCCGATGCATCGGCTCGACCAGGCCGCCGTCGCGATCCGCCGCGGCGACCTCTCGTTCCGCCTCGCGAGCACGTCGCACGACGAGTTCGGCGACCTCTCGCGCGAGTTCGACGCGATGACCTCGGCGCTGGCCGACTCCGACCGCCAGCGGGATCGGTCGGAACAGCAACTGCGCGACATCACCGACAACCTGCCCGCGCTCGTCGCCTACGTCGACCCGGCGCACCAGTACCGCTTCGCCAACGACAAGTACCGCGAGTGGCTCGGCCACGACCCGTTCAGCATGGTCGGCCGCCACATCGCGGAGGTGCAGGGCGAGGCGCACTACCAGTCGCTGAAGAACCCGCTGGACAAGGCGCTCGGCGGCGAGCGCTCGCAGTGGACGCGCACGATCCGCCGCGACGGCGCCGAGCGCCACTACCTCACCGAGATGATCCCGGACTTCGACGCCGACGGCATCGTCCGCGGCGTCTACGCGCTCACGATCGACATCACCGACCGCCACGAGGCCGAGCTGCGGACCGCGCGCAGCGAGCAGCGCATGGGCGACCTGATCAACGCCATCCCCGCGATGGTGGGCTACTTCGACATGGACGAGGTCTGCCA
>JASLEM010000079.1 GCA_030151165.1 Burkholderiaceae bacterium | reverse complement strand
CGTCAAGGGCCGCGTGATCGGCGCCGTCGTCGACTCCGTCTCGGACGTCTGCGAACTCGGCGGCGACACCATCAAGCCGGCGCCGACGCTCAACTCGCACGTCGACATGTCCTTCATCACCGGCATCGCCAACGTCGGCGAACGCATGCTGATCCTGATGGACATCGAGGCGCTGATGAGCGCGTCGGACATGGGCCTGATCGAATCGGCCGCCTGAGCGCCCTTTCCGGCCGTTCCGCCTTCCTGCCCGCGACGGCCGCCCTCGGGCGGCCGTTCGCCTTTCATCACATTGGTAAGAGGGCGTGTGCGACGCCGCTCCGAAGGGAACCCTTCAGTACACTCGCCGCTCTACATCCATTGCCGAACACGCCGTCCCGCACCGATCGAAGCCGCCCATGGACTACCTGGAACATTTCCGCGAAGAAGAACTGACCGTGATCATCTCGGAGCTGCTGGTCGCGACTGCCGACTCGAGCGATCCGCTGCTCGACGATTCGGTGTCCCAGCTGCTGCACGCGATGCGCCTGAAGATGTCGATGGACGTCGTCTTCGTCTCCGAGTTCGTGGATGGCCAGCGCATGTTCCGCCACGTGGACGCCGCGGCGGATGCGCCGGCGATCGAGGCCGGGGCGTCGAACCCGGCCGAGGAATCGGTGTGCCAGCGCGTCGTCGAAGGGCGCGTGCCGGAGCTGGTGCAGAACCTGTCCGCGATGCCGGCCGAGCAGCTGCCGCCGCTGCCCTTCACCATCGGCGCGCACCTCAGCACGCCGATCGTGCTGACCGACAAGCGCGTCTACGGCACCCTGTGCTGCTTCAGCGCCGCGCCGCGCCCGGACCTCGTCCAGGCCGACCTCGACAAGCTGAAGCTGTGCGCGACGCTCGTCGCACGCAAGGTCGAGCTCGCCCACTCGCGCGGCGTGAAGGAGCCGCCGCCGGACTGGAAGCTCGAGCCGACCGACCGCTACGAATCCAAGGTCTGGCAACCGGCCCCGCGGCGCGCCGAAGCGCGCTGAGCGGCGCGGCCTCGCGCCTCGACGCTCAGGCGCCGAACAGGCGCGCGCCGGGCCTCGCCCCGCCCGTCACCACGCCCGCGATCGCGCGCGCGATCTTCGCCCCGCCCGTCGACGACGGCTCGATCGGGTTCGCGTAGTCGCCCGGCTCGGTGCAGACGGCGCGCAGGTCGATCACGTCCAGCCCGTGCGCGAACGCGGTGCGCACGATCGCGTCGTTGAACACGGCCAGCGCGACGACGACGCGCTCGCGGTAGTCGGCGTCCGGGAAGTTGCCGTGATAGATCGTGCAGAGCGCCAGCGGCAGGCCGCGCGCGAGGCAGGCCGCGACGGCCGCGCGGTAGCGGCCCTCGAACTCGCGCACGCTGGCGGCGACCAGCCGCAGCGCGTCGGCGCTCGAGTAGACCGGCTCGTCGAGCAGGCCCGAGGCCATCAGCGCGTCGTTGCCGCCGACGCTCAGCACCAGGTGCGTGGCATCGCCCGCCACGCCGGACGGCAGGCGCGCGAGCTGCGCGGCCACGTCGACCGCCTGCGAGCCGTCGACCGCCGCCAGCGTCGCGCGCCAGCCCGCGGGCAGCAGGCCGCGCAGCTGCGTCGCGACGTCGGGGCCGCCGGCGGTGTAGGCGGCGTTGTCGAGGATGGAGTCGCCGAGCAGGACGAGGTGGGGCATGGCAGCGGGCCGGATGGATGCGTTGGGCGGATTGTCTAGGCAACTCGCGCGGCGGCCGAGCCGAGCTGTGGTGCGGCGCCTCTAACGCGGACCCCGATCGATCGCGATCGCGCGGAGCAGGAACTCGTCCGCCGCGGAAGAAAGTCTCACGCCGTGACGGTGTCGCGGTGCCTAAGATGGCGCCACTTCGTCAACGATCCCGGAAAGAGTCCACGTGCCCAACCTCATCGTCCACGGCGGCCTGCCTCTCAACGGACGCATCACGCCCTCCGCGAACAAGAACGCGGTGCTGCCGATCCTGTCGGCGACGCTGCTGACGCGCGAGCCGGTCACGCTGCGCGGCGTGCCCGACATCACCGACGTCCGCAAGATCCTCGCCGTCTTCCGCGAGCTGGGCAGCGACGTCGAGGGCGACCTGAAGGACGGCGTGCTGCGCATCCACCACGCGCGCACGCGCTTCGACCCGGCCGTGCACAAGCTGCCGGAGGAGATGCGCTCGTCGGTGATGCTCGTGCCGCCGCTGCTCGCGCGTTTCGGCTGCGCCCGCATCGAGAACGACGTGCAGGGCTGCACGCTGGGCGTGCGCGAGATCGATCCGCACGTCGAGGTCTTCGAGGGCTTCGGCGCGCAGGTCGAGCGTGGCGCGGGCGCGCTGATCGTCACCGCGCCGACGCCGCTCAAGGCGCATCGCCAGTGGCTGGACTACGCCTCCGTCACCACCACCGAGAACTTCGTACTGTGCGCGGCGCTCGCGGACGGCGTGTCCGAGCTGACGAACGCGGCGTCCGAGCCGCACGTGCAGGAGTTCTGCAAGTTCATGCGCGCGATGGGCGCGAGGATCGAGGGCTGCGGCACGTCGAAGCTGACCGTCGCCGGCGTCGAGCGGCTCGACGGCGTCGACTTCACCTTCACCGAGGATTTCCACGAGGTCGTCACCTTCCTCGCGCTCGGCGCGATCACCGGCGGCGACGTCGAGGTGCGCAACAGCGCGCCGCAGTTCTTCCCGCTGCTCGATCGCAGCTTCGCGAAGCTGGGCGTCGAGGTCACGCACGAGAACGGCTGGTCGCGCGCCCGCGTGCCGCACGGCCTGAAGGTGCGCGAGCCGTTCACGCGCAACATGCTGCAGAAGATCGAGGCC
>JASLEM010000037.1 GCA_030151165.1 Burkholderiaceae bacterium | reverse complement strand
GGTGAACGTGTCCGTGCCGCTGTAGCCGCTCGTCGGCGTGTACGCGAAGGTGCCGTCCGGATTGACCGTGACCGTGCCGTGCGACGGGTTGCCCGTGACCGCCCAGGTGTTGGTCTCGCCGGCGACCGGCGTGTCGTTGCCGGCGAGGTTGCCGGTGATCGGCGAGTTCTCGTTGCCGGAGGCGGTGTCGTTGACGGCGACCGGCGCGATCGGGGCGACGGTCAGCGTGACGGTCGCGGTCGACGTGTGGCCGCTGGCGTCCGTGATCGTGTACGTGAACGAGTCGGTGCCGGTGTAGCCGGTGGTCGGCGTGTACGTGTAGGTGCCGTCGGCGTTGACAGTCACGGCACCGTGCGCGGGATTCGAGGCCAGCGTCCACGTGTTGGCCTCGCCGGCGACCGGGAAGTCGTTGCTCGCGAGGTTGCCCGAGATCGAGCTGTTCTCGTTGAGCGACGCCGTGTCCGGCGAGGCGAGCGGGGCGGTCGCGCCGACCTGCAGCGTGACGGTGGCGGTCGACGTCTGGCCCGAGCCGTCCGTGATCGTGTAGGTGAACGTGTCGCTGCCGGTGTAGCCGGTGGTCGGCGTGTACGTGTAGGTGCCGTCCGGGTTGACCGTGACGGTGCCGTGCGCCGGGTTCGACGTCAGCGACCACGTGTTCGTCTCGCCGGCGACCGGCGTGTCGTTCAGGCCGAGGTTGCCGGAGACGGGCGTGTTCTCCGGCGTCACGACGGCGTCCGGCGCGGCGGTCGGCGCGATCGGGGCGACGGTCAGCGTGACGGTCGCGGTCGAGGTCTGGCCCGAGCCGTCGGTGACGGTGTACGTGAAGGTGTCGGTGCCCGTGTAGCCGCTCGTCGGCGTGTACGTGTAGGTGCCGTCCGGGTTCACCGTGACGGTGCCGTGGGACGGATTCCCGGTGACGGTCCAGGTGTTCGTCTCGCCGGCGACCGGCGTGTCGTTGCCGCCGAGGTTGCCGGTGATCGGCGTGTTTTCGGAGACGGTGCCGGTGTCGTTCACGGCGACCGGTGCGGCCGGTGCGACACTCAGCGTGACGGTGGTGGTCGAGGTCGAGCCGTCGACGTCGGTGATCGTGTACGTGAACGAGTCCGCGCCGTGGTAGCCGGCGGCGGGCGTGTACGTGAAGGTGCCGTCGGCGTTGACGACGACCGTGCCGTGCGCGGCGCCGGTCGCGAGCGACCAGACGTTGCCGCCGTCCGCGGACGGCGTGTCGTTGGTCGTCAGGTTGCCGGTGACGGGCGTGTTCTCGGTGCCCGCGAAGGTGTCGGCGACGGCGACGGGCTGGTGGTCGGTCAGGCCGCCCACCGTGACCGTGACGGTCGACGTCGACGTGCCGCCGGCGCTGTTCTGGTCGGTGTACGTGAAGGTCGTCGAGCCGTCGCTGCCGGGCTTCGGCGTGAAGGTCAGCGAGCCGTCCGGGTTCATCGAGACCGTGCCCGTCGGCAGGTTCACCGGCGTGTTCGGGTCGATGTGCTGGCCGGCGACGGCCACGATCGTGATCGCGGTGGTGGAGCTGTCGTTGCCGCGCGGGTCGAACGTCACCGGCGTGCCGGCGGCCGTGGTTTCGGTGTCCGGGTTGGCCTGCGGCGGCGTGCGCGGCAACTCGGGCTGGGCCTGCTCAGGCGGCAACGGCGCGACGGTCGGCGGGCCGAAGGCGAGGGAGTCGGGCGACACGGATTCGGCGTCGCGCCCCACGCGCAGGCCTTCCTCCAGGCTGCCGTTGGCGCCGCCCGTGTTCGGGCCGGCGGCCGGCACGACGTCCGCGTCGCCGCGGCCGACCTGCGAAATGATGCGTTCGACGTCGTCGCCGGCGGTCGTGGCGAGCTGCGCCTGGTGCGACGCCTCGATCTGGACGATGCCGGTCTGCGAGGTCAGCACGACTTCGCCCTTCTTGACGACGTCGCCCACGTGCAGCGGCTTGACTTCCCCGTCCAGCAGGCGGATGTGCGCGTCGCCCCAGATCCCGACGACCTTGCCCGTCAGCTGTCGCACGGGCACGTAGCCCTTGTCGATCAGGTGCTGCTCGCCGTGCCGGACACCTGCCGCCTTCTGCAGGCTGCCGGCGCTCGCGCTGGCTTTGTCGCCGGCGTGGGCGTCTTGGGGATGCGGGTTCAGCGGGTTGGACGTCGACATGCCTGGATACTCCGATGTGGGGGCTGGGAACAGAATCCCGGCTCATCGTCGTCTTCGGCAAAACTCTTTAAAGCTTTAGCCTTTTTTGTAACTTCGACAGAGGCACGGATCTGTAACCGTTCACATCAATTATCCGGGAATGGCCATTTCTTATCTGTCGCGTTTCGCCCCATTTGTGTGAACTGCTTGGCAGCCCGTGATCGAAACCCGGAAATAAGAACAGGCGTTCGGATCCGCGTCGACGTCACAGAAAATCGCGCAGGCGAACTTTTCGGCGTCCGCCTGCGCATTAGTTGGCAATATTTCAGCGCTCGCGCAAAGCGTATGTCTTGACTTTGAGCACAGGTTTGAGCAGATAGGACAGCACGGTTTTCTTGCCGGTCAGAATATCTACCTCGGCGGTCATCCCTGGAATGATCGGCAGTTTCTCGTCGAAGCTCGCCATCGTGGTGCGCACCCGCACGACGTAGAACGCGTTGCCCTTCTCGTCGATCACCGTGTCGGGGCTGATGTTCTCGACCGTCGCGTCCAGGCCGCCGTAGACCGAGAAGTCGTAGGCGGTGAACTTGACGTTGGCCTTCTCGCCCGGGCGGATGAAGGCGATGTCGCGCGGCTGCACGCGGGCGTCGAGCACCAGCGAGTCGTCCAGTGGCACGATCTCGACGATGTCCTTGCCCGGCTCGACCACGCCGCCGACCGTGTTGGCGAGCAGGCGCTGGATGCGCCCGCGCACCGGCGACTTCACCTGGGCCTTGTCGACCCGGTCGGCCAGCCCGACGGCGCCTTCGTTGAGCGCGTTGAGCTTGCCGAGCGCCTCGGCCAGGTCGCGGCCGGCCTCGTTGCGGAACGCCAGCTCGGTCTCCTGGATCTTGCGGTTCGATTCCTGGATCGACGCCTCGACCCGCCCGATCTGCGCCGACGCCTGGTCCAGGTCGCCCTTGCTCTTGGTGACGTCGCGCTCCAGGCGCAGGATGTCGACCTGCGACACCGCGCCCGTCGCGAGCAGCGGCCGCGTCTGGTTCAGCTCCTGCGTCGACAGGTCGAGCGCGTGCTGCGCGGCGACCTTCTTGGCCTGCATCTCGGCAAGCTCCTGCTGGTGCTGCGACAGCTGCTGCCGGACGATCGAGACCTGCGTCTCGAGCTCGGTCACGCGCGAGTCGTAGAGCTTTCTCTCGCCGTCGACGATCGCGCGCTCGTCGTCGTTGGCGGGCGTCGGCGGCAGGAAGCTGGTGCCCTGCGCGAGCGCGCGCAGGCGCGCCACGCGGGCGGCGAGCGCGATGCCTTGCGCGGCGCTGTCGCGCACCGCCGAGGTCGCGCGGGTCGGGTCGATGCGCAGCAGCAGCTGGCCGGCCTCGACCTTGTCGCCTTCGTGCACCAGGATCTGCTCGACCACGCCGCCGTCCAGCGACTGCAGCACCTGCAGCTGGCGCGACGGCACGACGCGCCCGTCGCCCTTGGTCACCTCGTCGACGCGCGCGAACGCGGCCCAGACGATCAGGCCGACGATCACGCCGAACGCGGTGCGCGAGATCTTCTGCGCGCGCTGCGTGTGCTGGCGCGACATCACCTCGACGGTCTCGCGCTCGAACACCTCGATGCCCGGGATCTCGCCCGGCTTCAGGGGCGCGCCGTCGAGCGCCGACCTGAACTTCGCGCGGAACGCGCGCCAGCGCTCGCCGAGCGACGGCGGCGGGCCCGCGGGGGCCGGCGGCATCGTCAGCACGATCATCTGCGGCGCGCCGGCGGGCGGCACCGGGGGCGCGGCGGGCATCGGGGCCGGCGCGGCGGCGGGAGGCGTCGTGCCCGCGGTCATCTTGTCGTCTTCCACGTTCGTGCTCATTGCGCCCTCGCGATCCGGCCGCTCTGCAGCGCTTCCATGATGCGGTCGCGCGGGCCGTCGGCGACGACCTTGCCGCCGTCGATCACGATCACGCGGTCGACCATCGACAGCAGCGACGTCCGGTGCGTCACCAGCACCACCGTCTGGTTGCGCGCGAAGTTCAGCAGCTTCTGGGTGATCGTCGCTTCGGAGGAGTAGTCCATCGCGCTGGTCGGCTCGTCGAGCAGCAGCATCGGCGCGTTGTGCAGCACGGCGCGCGCGATGCCCACGCTCTGGCGCTGGCCGCC
>JASLEM010000028.1 GCA_030151165.1 Burkholderiaceae bacterium | reverse complement strand
CGAGCTGCCCTCGCAGCTGTACGAGCACTGGCTGCTCGAGCCGGAAGTCATCGCGCGCCACGCACGCCACTGGAAGACCGGCGAGCCGATCCCCGAGGCGCTGGTGCGGCGCCTGCAGGACGCGCGCCGCTGGGGCCAGGCCTACGAGACGGTGCGCTACGCGGGCAGCGCGCTGGTCGACATGGCCGTGCATTCGCGCATCGAGAAGGAGCCGCCGCCCGACCTCGCGGAGTTCGAGGCCGCCACGCTCGCGCGCCTGAACCTGCCGCCGGAGGTGGGCGTCAACCACCGCCTGCTGCACTTCCAGCACCTGTTCTCGGGCTCGGCCTACGCGGCCGGCTATTACGTGTACCTGTGGGCCGAGGTGCTGGACGCCGACGCGTTCGACGCCTTCAAGGAAGCCGGCAGCGCGTTCGACCCGGTGACCGCCGCGCGCCTGCGCCAGTGCATCTACGGCGCGGGCGACAGCGTGCCGCCGCAGCAGGCCTACGCGTCGTTCCGCGGCCGCATGCCGTCGATCGAGCCGTTGCTGCGCAAGCGCGGCTTGCTGCCGGAAGACGTCGAGTACTGAGCCACGTCGGACGGACGCGCGCTGGTCGCGCGGCCTGCGGCTACCCGTATCGGTATCGGGTTATTTCATGGGTCATCGCCGAATTGCGGGGTCGCTTGGAAACACCGCGCCCGAAACGCTCATCGACCTGTGCGCGGTGGTCGTCGGAGATTCCCTGCCCGGCAGTCACATCCGTCACCCTGTCATCCTGCGCGCAGTCGCAGGATCCACCCCCGCCAAGTTCTTGCGCCCGAAGCAGCGCGCCCAAACGCGCCCGTCCTCATCGCGGCATCGCGGCCTGCGTGGATCCTGCGACGACGCGCAGGATGACAGGCAAAGACATGAGCCTGCGGGTGTCGGAAAACCAGCCCTCGAGCGCCGTAGGGCGCTGTGCTCCCCCGCAATTCGGCGATGAACCTATTTCTTGTCGACGGGCGCGTCGCACGCGACGTCGACGCCCTGGTCGGCGGCCGCGCGCCAGCGGCCGTCGGCGTCCTTGCGCCAGATCGTGGTGAAGCGCGAGACGACCTGGCCGTCGGGCGTGCGCGCGAGTCCGGTCGAGACGGCGCTGCGGCCGTCGGCGGTGACGGTGACGAGGTCGGGCGCCCACGAGAACGGCGCGGCGGGCTTGTCGAAGAAGCGCTTCCAGCCGGCGACCACCTGCGCGCGGCCGATGCTGAGCGTCGCGCCGCGGAAGACGGCGTCCTCGGCGACGTAGCCGGAGAACGCGGCGAGGTCGCGGTCGGCCATTGTCTTCGCGAACGCGGTCTCGGCAGCCTTGACCTGGTCGGCGATCGTCTCGAGCTCGGCGGCGGACAAGGCGGCGTGGGCGGTCGACAGGCCCGCGGTGGCGGCGAGCGCGACGATCGTGGCGAGGATGAGGCGAGGGCGCGGCGGCATGTCGGAGTCCTTCGGTCGGGGCGGTGACGCGCGATTGTGGGCGTGTCGCGCGACGGCGTCGATCCGGGCGAGCGCGCGGTCCGCGTGCTTGACAGGCCCGCGCGGCGAGGCGCAAAGTCGCGGCTCCGATGGACCGTGCGTGCAGGAGGAGATCGCCATGAAGACCGACATCACCAGCGCGTCGACCGCCCTGCCGTCACGGTTCCCGAAGACGCTCGTTCGCTGAGCCTTCCGCTTCGCTGGACGAACTCCCCGGTGCGCCGCCCGGGCCCGATGAACGGGCCCGCCGCGCCGCGCACCGACGGCCTCCGGCCCCGACGCCCACACCTCCCCGCAGGCCTTGACCGTGCAAGGCCCGTCCTCGTTCGTGCCGCCGATTGAGCGGCCCGGCGAAGCTGCCGCATGGCCGTGCTTCACAGGCGGCGCGTGCGGCCCTCGGAATGGCATCCCATGCAAGCTTTCCTCGATCTGCGCGCGCTGCGCGACATCGGACTGACCCACGACACGGTGCAGGCGGCGCTCGCGCAGCCCCGGCCGGATTGCACGCGGCTCGCGCGTGTCGTCGAGATCCAGCGCGACCACGTGCTGGTGCACGACGGCGTCGACGCGCACGCCGTCGTCCCGTGGCCCACGTTGCGCGTCGCGCTGGAGATCGCGCGCGATGCGCTGGTGGTCGGCGACTGGGTCTGGTGGCGCGCGGTCGCATCGGACCGCGACCGCGGTTGGGTGGTGGCCCGCGTCGCCGCGCGCAACCGGGTGACGCGGCGTGACCCGGCGGGCGGGCGGCAGGGGCTGGTCGCCAACATCGATGTCGCGCTCCTGGTGATAGGGCTGGACGGCGATTTCAATCTCCGGCGGCTCGACCGCTTCCTCGTGCTGGCGCATTCGGCGCGGGTGCGGTCGGTGGTGGTGCTGACGAAGGCGGATGGCTGCGGCGATGCCGACGCGGCGGTCGCGCGCGTGAGGGCGCATCTGGGCGTGTCGCTCGTGGCCGATTCGGGTGGCGGGGAGGGCGGTGTCGCCGAAGGGGGCGATGTCGTCGCGGTGGATGGGCGTTCTTCGCTGGCGGCCGATGCGCTCGCGCCGTGGCTGGTGCGTGGCCGCACGCTGGTGATGCTGGGGTCGAGCGGCGCGGGCAAGACGACGCTGGCGAACACGCTGACGGGCGGCGAGGGCGTGACGGGCGCGGTGCGCGAGAGCGACGAGCGCGGGCAGCACACGACGACCGTGCGGACGTTGCGGCGCACGCGGGGCGGCGCCTGCCTGATCGACACGCCGGGGCTGCGGCAGTTGTGGCTGGATGCGGAGGCCGTCGACCTGCGGGAGGTGTTTCCGGAGATCGGGCGGCTGGCCGCGCAGTGTCGCTATCGCGATTGCCGCCATGAGAGCGAGCCCGGTTGCGCGGTGCGGGCGGCGGTGCCGGCGGAACGGCTGAGGAGTTTCCACAAGCTGTTGCGCGAGGTGCGGCGGGATCAGGGCGACGTGTTCGAGCGGCGCCGGTGGTTGGCGGTGTACAGGCAGCGGGCGCGGGAAGGGCGGGAGCGGCGGGCGGGGTGGGAGTGAGGGCGGCGTGATGCGACTGGCGGTGTCGCGGGAGCGGATGGGTTCGCCGCGACGGTCGTTTGTTTATCTCCGCGATGAACTGATTGCATGCGGAGTGGAACTCGTTGGTCTGGGACTGCAATGAGTTGGTGTCGGCGTGGAACTCATGGGTGTTTTTGTCGAACTGGTTTCACTTCGAGCCCAATGAGTTCCGCGCCAGCACCAATGAGTTGTACTTGGAGAGGAATGAGTTCGACTCGGAGATGAATTTGTTTATCTCGGAGATAAACATTCGAGTGTCTGAGTGGAATTCATTTATCTCGGTGATCAATGAATGGGTGTTGGAGTGGAACTTGTGGGTGTCCGGTTGGAACTGGTTGGTCTCCGCGTGGAACTGGTTGATGTTTGGCGGGAGTGGGGTGGTGTCCGGGAGTAACTGGGGGGTGTCGGGGTGGAACCGGTTGGTGTTTGGGGGCAACGGGTGGGTGTGGGGAGGCGGCGCGGTGGGGGCGACGGTGAGACGTCTGCGACGCGGGGGTCGACGCTTCGCGTCGGGGTGGGGCTTCGAGCTTGCGGGCGGCGACAGGGCGGGCAGGGGCGGCTCCCTGCGGCGCCTCGAGCATCTGAATTCGGCCTGGACGGCCGAATTCCGCGGGCTGGCTTGCGACGTAGGGACCGCGCGCCGTGGCGGGGCCGCGCTTCGACACCGTGGTCGTTCGTCGCGAATGCCCGCCCACGTGTCGAGGCGCCGCAGGGAGCCGCCCCTGCCCGCCCTGTCGCCAGGGTTGTCGCTCTCGGATGGGGCGGCGTGTCTCGACCCTTCGAGGGTCTCGACAGCTTATGTGCCGGCGTGTGTTGGATGGATGCGGCTTGTCGTTTGGAGGACAGGGGGCGTGCCGGCGTACGTCGGATGGACGCGGCGTCTCGATGGACGAAAAAAAGCCTCGCGTTGGCGAGGCTTTGAAGGAGCGAGGATGCGCGCGGTGGCGCGCGTGTTCAGGCTTGGGTGCGGTGCGCGACGATCGTCACGTGCTGCACGGGGGACTCGGCCATCGCCAGTTCCATCGCTTGCGCCTCGACGGTCGAGCGCTGGTGCACGGCGGCACCGCTGACGCCGGTGAAGGCGCCGAGCGTGACGACGGCGGCCAGGGCGAGGGAAGCGGCTTGGGTGGCGATGGTCTTGGTCATGATGAGCTCCGATGCGAGGGTGGTTTGTCTGGTTCCGGATCGCGTTCCGTGATCCGATAAATGAACTTTAGACATCCCCCCGCCGACCCGGAACTGCCTTGCGACGACTCGCCAGCGCGCCGGAATGAACTGCGGATTCGGGCGATGAAGCGATGATGGCGGGCGCGGTCTGGGGCGAGCGTCGAGCTCGGCAGGCGAAGCCCGCCGCCGGGCGCCGCTGCTCAGCGCCGCAGGGCGTCGACGCTGATCTCGAAGAGAAACGGCGCCCCGGCCTCCGCCGGGCTCCATCCGTTGACCCGGGCGAGGCGCTCCACGGCAGCGACGTCTGCCGGCTTCAGCGTCGACTAGCGATCCGGGGCTTCGACTTCAGGGAAGTCGAGCCAGAAGTCGCGGGTGAACAGCCCCTGCGCCTTCAGCATCCGGCCGCGACCCGTCCCGATCTGGACGGTGAGGTTCATCGGGCGCAGGCCGGCTTCGTTCGGCGTCGATGTGGAGACCGTGCACCGGAGTGGCGTTGAGTCGACGGTGATGGGGCGGCTGTTCTTCTTCGGCAGGGTCATGAGCGGGGGTTTGGGGTGCTGGGCGTTCTTGGCGAGGGCTGATGTGGGGGAGTGGTTGGACTTCTGCTGCCGACCCGTTGCTGTCCTTCGCATCGTCGGATTGGACGCCCGAAACCCGACGTTCAGACAGATCTTCCGCGACCGACAGTTCCCGTAGCGGGCAAAGCAAGCGCCCAACTCAGCGCGGTAATGCTGCCGTTCGGCGTGTGGCTGCCGACTACCAGGAGACTGCGAAGACTTTGGTGCTCGGCTCGAGTGCCGAAATGTAGGCAATCGCAGCTCGCTCGAAATCGTTGGCCTCGGCGAGCACATCACCTAGCGCTGCAAATACTTGCCGCACGTCACCCGCGAGCACAAATGATGGCTCTGTTGTTGCCCATCCAAATCGACTGTTTTGCAGCGGTCCGCCGATATAGGCGCCCCAGGGGGCCGCTTCCTCACCCTGCTGCTCGATAGGCCAGAAGACCTTTCCGTGGTGCCGTCCTCGCTTCATGTCCCAAAAAGGAGCAATCACGGCATTCAGATCCAGATCGAATGCGTGGAGGCAGATCAAGTCACCTTCGTCGGTCTCGTACGCAACGGGAAGCAAGGTCAGATCGACGCCCATTTTCGCCTTATGTTTGAATCGCCCGAGCTCTCAAGAGCACGGCGCAATCGGATTGCGCCTTCCGGAAAGCAGTCAGTGGCGAGAGACCGCACGTGGCCGGTAGACGAGGTTCAACGCGCCTGTCCCCGCTCACTTCGGATTGACGCGGCTTGCAACGACCGCGCCGCTATGATCCACCTCGACCGTCAGTTGGCCTCCGAACTGGCCCTGACGAGCGCCTACGATCCAGTGCGTAGGGGTCAGCTCGAGAGCGAAGCACGGCTTCCAACTTTGCCCGTTCTGAATGGCGAAATCTCGAGCGATTGAAAGCGCCTCCACTGGATCGAGCTGCGCGTGCTGCTCCGCCTCAGGCAGCGGCTCTCCTGAAGTCGCATCGATTCGAACGTCGTATTCGCCTTCTGACCGAACCGACCACTGATCGTCCGCGAGCGCGAGCCAGAACGGTGGGCGCCATGGCCAATTCCGGCCGGCGGCCGTCGCTCTCGCGAGCTTGAATGCTTCGATCTCGTCGATAGCTGCAGCGTTCATCGGGCAGTGAGTTGTTCGCTTGATCCCAAGACGGGGGCGAGTGGGATCATCTCGCTTGAAAGCCCACAGTGACTGAAGTCCGGATCTGGCCGGCCTCGGACGCCGCTCACGTGCCAGACACCGGCTCCAGTTCCTCCTCGGACAAATCGGCAGTCCACTTGGTACTTCCATCGGGATTCTGGCAGTACACAATGTACATGGCGCTACCGTCGGCTCCAGTGAACCCCTGATCGACAAACACAAGGTCGCCGATCGCCGGCAAACTCACGCCATCGCCCTCTGAGAGATTGACACGCGCTGCATCGATCTCCGATTTGAGCTTGGCATTCGGGGGAAGAAAGCGAATCACAATTTGCTCCCTCGGGCCGGCTAGGTCACCCGAAAGCTGACCATCTCGGCCGTCTGCTAGTGGCCGTTCGCAGTCGCCTTCGGGTCTGCGCTGCGCGCTTAAGCAAGCAGTCGTACTTACACCGCGCGCGGCAAGCAGCGATCTAACGCCGCCAAACGACCCGACGCGAAGTTTTGTCGCACGAATGTCATTTACCGAAAGCAGTCTTTCAAGCGCTGAGCGATCGCATCTTGGCTTCCGACGCGTCGCAACCGCCAAACTTCTCCATGCTGACCCACAAGCTCACGGGCGGTTGGCTGCCTGCGTGCAAATGCGGTCGAGCTTTTTTAAATGGGCGGCCTTGTCACTGTCGGAAGAAGCTGCATCCAGATTGGCCACCCATGCGTCGGCGCGGGTTTGGCCGCTGTGCGCAAGCGCTGGGTCGATGGCGCGCTGGCCGCTTCGGCTGGCAACGGCATCCGCTTTAGCAAGCAGTTCGGTTGAGCGCGCTGCGCGGCGATCCCGCTCATCGTCCTGCGATCGCTCGGCAAGCACACGGTTGGCGTCGGCGCAGAAGTAGAGCGTGGAGGCCAACTGTGGGCCCCGATCTGCGGCTTCATGCGGGATCGGGTTATCCATCAGCTTGATGCAGTGCGCCTGAAATTCTTCCAACCGCTTACCGCGCTCGTCCTCAGTCAGCGTGCGCGACGTAGCGATCCAGCGCGCGTACTCGACGTTTGCCTCGCCGGTCAGCCGTTCTGACAAAGCCGAGTCGCCCATGTCGACGGCAACGACAATCGCCTTCATTCCCGATCGCATGGAAAGCTGTTCGGAGAGGTCACGCAGTGCTTTGTCAGTCGACCGAGTGCCGGACTCGTAAAAATCGTGGCAGACGTAGAGCTGCCGCACCGCCGCTTCGACCTCAGGCTGAGCGGGCGCTGGCAGCGGTGGAATTGTGTTCTGCGCAACGGCGAAGGACATCGCAAGCATCAACAGCAGGGAGGTCAGAGCAGGTTTCATGCGCCTATCGTAGTTGTTCCGGGTACGGGCGGCCGTGCGCAGAATGCACGCAACCTACTGACAGCAAGCGATTAGGCTACCCGATAGCGGTCGTTGGCGGACGACAGCAAGTGGCCGACTTGCGACCTTGGGGCCGCCGGCCCGGTAGAACGGGACTGCGGCGCGAAACATACATGCCCGTCGAGGCAGAAGGCCCGCCATCAGCTTTGCAGCAGCGCTCTGTACCTCTCGATCAGTTCCACGTCGATCGATCCTGACGGAATTCTCTCGATGAAATCACTTTCGTACGCGACATCCAGCGACTGCCCTATCGGCTGATATTCGACCAGGCGCGAGAGCGAGTCGCCGACGATATCAAAATTGGCGGTCTCAAGTGCTATGCGGAGTCGTACGCCAAGCACTTGCCTTACCAAGAGGCCCTGCTTGACTGCAGCCGCAAGAGCACGCTCTACCGCGTCAGCGGCCTTTTGCAGATCAACCTGATGGTAGTGAAAATGCTCCGCGAGATCGATCAGCGACAGCAGGTCGTTTGGCTTCTCAGCGATCTGATCGCTGATTGCCCGCAGGGCAGCGTCATCGTCCTGGACGAAATGGTAGTGTCTCGTCAACACGGCTCGCACGCCGACCCGCTGATCAACGCCATTTGCATCAATCAACAATCGCTGGAGCGCTTCGTGTACGTCTGAAAAGCGCTTTTGGCGATAGAACGAAGGCAACCCCCGTTCCAGTCTTCTCAGTCGCTTATCGAACGCTTCGCCCACACAAACACTCCGCTTTTGGTTGCCCGATAGCCGCCGCTCACGGAGGTCCGCTGCTGGCCGCCATGCGTCACCGAACGTATGCGCTCAAGAACTCGTTCGCGGCGCCGCCGCTGCGAAAGTTCGCGATCTGCCGTTCGGTGCCGTCGTTTAGCAGAACAACTAGTGTCCAGCGGTGCCATACGTTCCCCTTGAATCTGGTCTCTTGCTCCTTAACGCGGACATCTCGTATCGCCGAGAGTGCGATCGGCGCCGACGTAGAGATCGCCTCTCCGGCGATGCAGTGTTGCACGACCAGTTCTTTTGAAGAGACAGAGAGTTTTGTCGCGCCAAGGAACATCCAGGCGATCCGCGCACATGCCAGCGCAAATACGATCAACCAGAGGACGGACATCAGGCAAAGGCCGCTGGCCGATTCGGCTATGCGGCCCGACGGCATCCCATCGATATCTCGCCAAAGCGCGCCAGCCCAGGCGAGCAAGGCGCAGGCGAATAGGACAGGGGCTGCGCGATCGGCCCAACTGTCAGACGGCCGGATGAGGATCTCCCCTGCATGACCGCCTAGTTTCCTCGCAGGTTCAGTCGTCATTTCGCGTCCAATGCCAGTTCAACTGGGTGCAGAGGTTTCCGATCATCGTCGCTGCATTCTGACTTCAAGTCTGATCGACGCTACAGCGTTGAAACGCGGCGGGCGAGAAGGTCAGTTCACAGCACACGCAGCCAGCCAACGGGACACGTCGTCGAGCCACCAAGGCCCCGAAAGCCGCCGTTGGCGACCGACGGCTTCTGGCCGACCTCAGCCATTTCGCGACACCGCCGCCAAACGGACGCGACCATCGACGATCTCCACGAAGCACAAGCTCTGACCAGGTATCCTAACCGCGAGATTCCCGTTGACCGGTGCGACCACTGCGCCGTTAACCGCGTGCGCACGACTCTCCGCCTGGCTTACAGGCATCCCCGGTGTCAGCGAGCCGCAGAAGGCGATAGCGTCGGCGTTGCGCCTCTGGAACGAACGCGCGTCCAGATATTGAGCCGCGCCCCAGGCGCATCCAGTCGCCAGCACGAGCAACGCTGCGATCCGAAGGGCTGACCATGGGTTCAAAGACATCCGCCGATCCTATCGCGTCGGTCTGCAGCCTCAAACCGGTCGTTTCCCAACGTCCGCTCCTGGCAGCTACGAGTCCGTAGCCGCTGCGCTCGTCCAGGCCTGCATCGTATCGATCTCGCGGTTCACCGATGCGATATCGATTATCAGGTTGGATTCGAGTGCGACGGTCGGATGCTCGGCGCAATGCCTCGCGAACCAGAACACCTCCTCGATTGTTTCGTCTCCGTGCCAAGTGGTCATGACGAAGCGTTCTGGCGGAATAGGTTTGAAGGCAAACGCATCGATATTCGCCCAGTCCACTGCGTCGTCCCAAATCGAGCAGTCCTCGCCCCATGCAAGCGCGTAGAGGCAGCCAGCGGAGACTAGCCAACTGCTGACTCGATTCCTCCAGTCGTTCGAAACTGTCTCACGCACGAGCACCACCGCGCGAAATGGAGGCATCCCCGCTAGGTTGGGCAATTCTGCTTCTGGGGCTACCTGCAGGTAGCGCGCGTTGGCTGTCATCTCGTGAAGCCTACCCCAAA
>JASLEM010000022.1 GCA_030151165.1 Burkholderiaceae bacterium | reverse complement strand
TGCCATTGCGCGGCTTCTTCAGTGTGAGGCAGGCCGAGCCTCGCTCCACGTCTCCAGATCGGACAGTCGCCATGCGACGGCGCGCTGGCCGATCCGTACGGGCCTGGGGAAGCGGTTGTCGGCGACCATGCGATAGATGGTCGAACGACCCAGCCCCGTGATTCGGAGGACGCTGGGCAAGCGCAGGAAGGTCGCCTTGGCGGATCCCATCCCGTTGTACTGATCAGACCGCGTTTGCATAGAAGCTCCTCCTTCAGGTTCAAATCTATGCGCCGAACGCGAGCCGGGAGCGATGAAATTCAACGCGAATCTCGCTGCATCCCGAGGTGAAATGCGGCAAGGCAGACGAGCTGCTGTCGTTCCTTTGGGTCTGCGGCGAGTCCGCCATTGCGTTGCGGCCGAGCGCCTGATTGCCAAAGACGACCGCGCGCGACCCAGTGCGGTCGCGCGCAGATCGCGCTCGGCTACACGCACGTGCTCGCGCCGATCGACGGCCGCATCACCAAGCGCGCGGTGGACGTCGGCAACGTGATCTCGGTGGGCCAGCCGATCCTCGCGATCGTCAGCAGCGACCTGTGGGTCACGGCGAACTTCAAGGAGACGCAGCTCACGAAGATGCGCCTGCACCAGGCCGTGACGATCAAGGTCGACGCGTTCCCGGACGTCAAGTTCGCGGCGCATGTCGACAGCGTGCAGCGCGCCACCGGGGCCTACTTCAGCATGCTGCCGGCCGAGAACGCGACGGGCAACTACGTGAAGGTGACGCAGCGCGTGCCGGTGAAGATCGTGTTCGACCACCCCGAGGACCTCGCGCGCTACCCGATCGGGCCGGGCATGTCGGTCACGCCGAGCGTCGCGCTCGACTGACGGGGCACCCGTGGCCGGCGCCTCCGAATCGTCGCTGCCGCGCAGCGCCGCGGGCAAGCACAACCCGTGGCTGATCGCGATGGTGGTGTCGCTCGCCACCTTCATGGAGGTGCTCGACACCACGATCGCCAACGTCTCGCTGCGCCACATCGCCGGCGGCCTCGGCGCGAGCCAGGACGAGGCGACGTGGATCCTGACGAGCTACCTGATCTCCAACGCGATCGTGCTGCCGATCAGCGGCTGGCTCGCGACGCTGATCGAGCGCAAGAAGTTCTACATGATCTGCATCGCGCTGTTCACGACGAGCTCCTTCATGTGCGCGCTCTCGCCCAACCTCGCGGCGATGATCTTCTTCCGCGTGCTGCAGGGCATCGGCGGCGGCGGCCTCGCGCCGACCGAGCAGTCGATTTTCGCGGACACCTTCCCGCCCGCCGAGCGCGCGAAGGCGTTCGCGTTCTACGGCGTCACCGTGATCGTCGCGCCCGCGATCGGCCCGCTGCTGGGCGGCTGGCTGACCGACAGCTTCTCGTGGCACTGGATCTTCCTGATCAACGTGCCGGTCGGCGCCGCGGCGCTGACGCTGGTCTGGTTCCTCGTCGATGAGCCGCAGGCCGTGAAGGACGACACCGAGCAGTTCCGCCGCAACTTCGTGCCCGACTGGCTCGGCTTCCTGCTCGTCGCCGCCACGTTCGGCTGCCTGCAGGTGGTGCTCGACCGCTTCCAGCAGGACGACGGCTTCGCGTCGACGACCATCGTCGCCTTCTTCATCGTGTTCGTCAGCGCGGCAGTGCTGCTCGTGTGGTGGGAGTGGCAGCATCCGCAGCCGGTGTTCGACGTCAAGCTGTTCCGCTTCGGCTCGTTCGGCGCGGCCAACATCGTGATGCTGCTGGTCGGCTTCACGCTGTTCAGCACGACGCAGCTGATCCCGCAGTTCGCGCAGAACCTGCTGCAGTACGACGCGACCAAGGCCGGCGAATCGCTCGCGCTCGGCGGGCTCGCGGCGGCCGTGATGATGCCGTTCGCGGGCATCGCGGCGAGCAAGCTGCCGCCGCGCGTGCTGGTCGGCTTCGGCCTGCTCGCGACCGGCTTCGCGCTGATCCACACGTCACTGCTGAACGGCGAGATCGGCTTCTGGGACCTGTCGATGACGCGCGTCTACCAGAGCGTCGCGCTGCCCTTCCTCTTCGTGTCGCTGACCACCGCGGGCTACGTCGGCATCCCGCCCGACCGCAACAACGAGGCCTCCGCGATCATCAACCTCTCGCGCAACCTCGGCGGCAGCATCGGCGTGGCGCTGGCGACGACGCAGCTCGCGTGGCGCATCCAGTTCCACCATGCGCGGCTCGCGGAGCAGGTCTCGAGCATCGGCTCGCGCGGCCGCGAGCTGACGCAGAACGGCCTCGCCGCCGCGCAGCAGATCGTCAACGGCCAGGCGCAGGTGCTCAGCTACCTCGACATCTTCTACGTGTTCGGCATCGCCGCGTTGTGCGTGTTCCCGATCGCGATGTTCCTCAAGACCCCCCCCGCCGGAGCTCCCAGTGCGCACTGAACACCGCATCGCCGTCCCGCGTGCGCCCGCGCGTCACGCCCATCCCGCGCGCACGCGCATCCCGGTCGCCGCCGCCGTCGCCGCGCTCCTCGCCGGCTGCACGGTCGGCCCCGACTTCCACCGCCCCGACGCCACGCCGCCGTCGACCTGGGCCGGCGCGCCGGCCTCGGCCGCGTCCGGCGTCGCGAGCCACACGGTGCCGGCCGCCTACGACGGCCGGCTGTGGTGGTCGGTGTTCAAGGATCCGGTGCTCGACGGCCTCGTCGACGAAGCCGTGCGCCAGAACCTCGACCTGCAGACCGCCGCGCTGCGCATCGAGGAGGCGCGCGCGCAGCTCGGCTCCGCGAAGGCCGCAGGCGAGCCTTCGATCAGCGGCAACGGCATCGCCGGCCGCCAGCGCATGAGCGCGAACGGGCTCGCGAGCGCGTTGACCGGCCAGTCGTCGCAAGGCGGCTCGAGCGGCTCCGGCGGCGCGGGCGGCGCCGCGGCCGCGCAGCAGCAGGCGCCGTCGTCGTACTCCGACCTGTACCAGATCGGCTTCGACGCGACCTGGGAGCTGGACCTGTGGGGCAAGGCGCGGCGCGGCGTCGAGGCGGCGCGCGCGAACATCGAGTCGGCCGAGCAGGCGCGCGGCAACGCGCAGATCTCGCTGACGGCGGAGGTCGCGCGCACCTACCTCGCGCTGCGCGGCTACCAGCGCCAGCGCGCGATCGTGCTGGCCGACGTCGACGACCAGCAGCGCCTGCTCAAGCTGACCGAGTCGCGCTCGAACCACGGCTTCGCGGCCAAGGCCGACTCGGTCACGCAGCAGGCGCAACTGTCGTCCGCGCTGGCGCAGTTGCCGCCGGTCGACCAGGAGATCGACCAGGCCGCGAACCGCCTCGCGCTGCTGCTGGCGCTGCCGCCCGGCGCGCTGGCCGAGCGCCTCGGCGGCGCGCCGCAGGCCGAGGCGCCGCTGCCGCCGGAAGTGCCCGTGGGCCTGCCGGGCGACCTGCTGCGCCGCCGCCCCGACGTGCTCAAGAGCGAGGCCGACCTGCATGCCGCCACCGCGAAGGTCGGCCAGGCGAAGGCGCAGCTGTTCCCGTCGATCGAGCTCGGCGGCACCGCCGGCCTGCAGGCCGCGCACGCCGGCGACCTCACCGACTGGGCCTCGCGCTTCTGGATCGGCGGCCTGCAGGTGTCGATCCCGATCTTCGAGGGCGGCAAGCTCAAGGCGCAGATCAAGACGGCCGACGCGCAGATGAGCGAGGCCGCGCTGACCTACCGCAGCACCGTGCTGCAGGCGTACCACGACGCCAACAACGCGCTCGTCGCCTACGCCGACGAACAGCGCCACGCCAGCGCGCTCACGCGCCAGGTGAACGACGCGCGCCGCAGCCGCGACCTGATGGACAACCGCTACCGCAACGGCTTCGTCTCGCTGATCGACGTGCTCACCGTCGACCGCCAGCTGCACCAGTCCGAGCAGCAGGCGCTGCAGAGCGATGTCGCGGCGCAGACGAACCTCGTCGCGCTGTACAAGGCGCTGGGCGGCGACTGGAACGGCCGCGACGACGGTGGGCCGGAGCGGCACGCGTCGCGTTGAGGCGCTAGCGAGCGCCGAGTTTCTCGATCGCGGCGATGCCGGCGCACATCTTTTCGCGCGCCGACGAGTTGGCCGAATGCACCGACATTCGCGGCGGCTTGAAACCGCGGAGGGCGACGGCTTCTTCGATCCACAGAACGACGTCGTACCCCGTGCCGCGCGCGTCGTCGCCGAGATCGTGGTCAAGGCTCAGCTCGGTGACCTCACCGGTTTCGAGCAGCGCGATCGTTTCGTCAGGCCACCGCGTGCGGACCCAGCCTTCGGGCGTGGCGCGCTCGTCGTCGAGAAAGACGCGCATGCGTTGCACTATTCCGACGTGTCCTGCGGGATCGCCCCCGGCGTCCACCACTCGGCGAGCACCTGCGACGCGAGGTCGACGTTGGCGGAGTCCGCGCTGTAGGCCAGCACGTCCAGGAAGCGCAGCACCGCGGTCTCCTGCGGCTTGGTGAGCGAGCCCAGGCGCGGCGGGTCGCGATCGGGCGGGCGGAACGAGGTGAGCAGCGCGTCGATGACGTCGCTCGCCTCGGTCAGGTGGCGCAGCGCAAACTCCATCATGAACGGCAGGTAGTGGCGCCACGACGCGGCGTCGAGGTAGCCGCTGCCCCACGGGTGCGCCTCGAGGTACTCGTCGGAGATGGCATCCACCAGCACGTCGAACGGCGGCGCGTCCTGGTAGGCGTCGACGGCATCGCCGCCGCGCAGCGTCATCGCGGGAAAGGCGCTGGCCTCGGCGGAGAAGGCCGCGAAGATGTCGGCGATGAGGTCGGTGTGGGGCATGGTGGGGCTCCTTCGCAGGACGCCTGGGGGACGGCGCGCGCGGTGGGCGCGGCGCCCGGAATCGGGGGGTGGATCTTACTCCGCCGCGGTCGCCGCGGTCACCGCGACGAGCCTCACCAGCCGGCGGCCTGGCCGTCGCGCCGCGGGTCGCTGGCGGCGACGTAGCCCTCGACGGCCGGGTCGCCGAGCCGCCAGATGAACTGGCCCGCGCCGAAGTCCTGGTACGAATCGTCGATGACCTCGATCTCGTGGCCGAGCGCCGCGAGGCCTTGCGTGACGGCGGCCGGCATCGCGGCCTCGACGTTGATCGAGCGCCCCGCGTTGAAGCGCCAGCGCGGCGCGTCGCACGCGGTCTGCGGGCCCTGGCCGTGGTCGATCATGCGCAGCAGCGTCTGCACGTGGCCCTGCGGCTGCATGTTGCCGCCCATCACGCCGAAGCTCATCGCGGGCTCGGCGCCGCGCATCAGGAAGCCCGGGATGATGGTGTGGAACGGGCGCTTGCCGGGCGCGACGACGTTGGGGCTCGCCGGGTCGAGGCTGAAGCCGTGGCCGCGGTTCTGCAGGCTGATGCCGAACGTCGGCTCGACGCAGCCGGAGCCGAAGCCCATGTAGTTGCTCTGGATGAAGCTCACCATCATGCCGCGCTCGTCGGCCGCGGTGAGGTAGATCGTGCCGCCCTTGACGGGGTTGCCGGCGCCGAAGTCCTGCGCGCGGTGCTCGTCGATCAGGCTCGCGCGCGACGCGAGGTAGCCGTCGTCGAGCAGCTGCGCGGGCGTCACGCGCATGCTCGCGGGCTCGGACACGTAGCGGTAGACGTCCGCGAACGCGAGCTTCATCGCCTCGATCTGCAGGTGCTGCGAGCGCACCGAGTCCACGGGCAGCGACGCGAGGTCGAACTTCTCGAGGATGCCCATCGCGATCAGCGCCGCGATGCCCTGCCCGTTCGGCGGGATCTCGTGCAGCGTGTAGCCGCGGTAGTCGCGCGACAGCGTGTCGACCCACTCCGGGCGATAGGCCGCGAGGTCGGCCACCGTCATCGCGCCGCCCTGATCTCGCGAGAACGCGACGAGTGCCTGCGCGATCTCGCCGTCGTAGAGCGCGTCGCCGCGCGTCTGCGCGATCAGGCGCAACGCGCGTGCGGCCGCGGGAAAGCGGAACAGCTCGCCGACCTGCGGCGCGCGCCCGCGCGGCAGGAAGGTCGACGCGAACCCGGGTTGGGCCTCCAGCAGCGGCGCGGCGGCCGCCCATTTCTGCTGCACGATCGGCGGCACGGCGTAGCCGCGCTCGGCGATCTCGATCGCGGGCGCGAGCAGGTCGGCGAACGGCAGCCGGCCGAAGCGCTCGCTCAGCGCGGCCCAGCCGCGTACGGCACCGGGTATCGTCACCGCGTCGATGCCGCGCGTCGGCGGCGCGGCCGCATCGCCGTGCCGGCGCCGGAACCAGTCGGGCGTCCACGCGGCCGGCGCCGGCCCGGACGCGTTCAGGCCGTGCAGCCGCGTGCCGTCCCACACGATCGCGAACGCGTCGCTGCCCAGCCCGTTGCTCACCGGCTCGACCAGCGTCATGGCCGCCGCGGCCGCGATCGCCGCGTCGACCGCGTTGCCGCCCTGCTGCATCACGCGCAGGCCGGCCTGCGCGGCGAGCGGGTGCGAGGTGGACACCACGTTGCGCGCGAAGACCGGCACGCGGGCGCTGAGGTGGGGGTTCGTGTGATCCAGGGACATGGCGGCTCCGTGCCGATCGGGGCGTGAAGGTCGGGTCGTCCATCCTGCCAGAGAACGCCGAAGGCCGTGGCGCGCGCAGGGCCCTCGCGGCAGTGCGAAGGAGGAAGCAGCTGCGCAAATCTTCTTTTGCAGGCCGGGCGCGCGGCGCAACACTCGCGGGCTTCGCCACCGAGCCTTGCCCATGATCCATCGTCGCCCTGTCCTGCACGCCCTGCTCGCCCTCGCCTCGCTCTTCGCGGCCGCGCCGATGGCGCACGCCGCCGACGTCGTCGTCCGCCTCGGCGTCACCGCGGGGCCGCACGCGCAGATCGCGGAGGTGGCGCGCAAGGTCGCGGCGCGGGACGGACTCGAGATCCGCATCGTCGAGTTCCAGGACTACATCCAGCCGAACGCCGCCCTCGACGCCGGCGAGCTCGACGCCAACAGCTACCAGCACGGGCCCTTCCTCGAGTCGCAGATCAAGGCGCGCGGCTACAGGATCAGCGCGGTGGGCAACACGGTGACCTTTCCGATGGGCTTCTACTCGAAGCGCTGGAAATCGCTCGCCGAGCTGCCGCACGGCGCGAAGGTCGGCATCCAGAACGATCCGTCGAACAGCGGCCGCGCGCTGCAGCTGCTGCAGAAGGCCGGCGCGCTCAGGTTGAAGCCGACGGCGGGGATCTCCGCCACCGCCGCGGACATCGTCGACAACCCGAAGGGCCTGCAGATCGTGCAGCTCGACGCGGCGCAGCTCGCGCGCTCGCTCGACGACCTGGACGCGAGCGCGATCAACACGAACTTCGCGCTGCAGGCCGGCCTCGTGCCGACGCGCGACGCGATCGCGATCGAGGACGCGAAGTCGCCGTATGCCAACCTGCTGGCCGTGCGCACGGCCGACAAGGACAAGCCCTGGGTCGCGAAGCTCGTCAAGGCGTACCAGTCGCCCGAGGTCAAGGCCTTCGTCGCCGAGAAGTTCGCCGGCTCGATGGTGCCGGCGTTCTGAGGCTCATGCCCGCCGCGCAGATGCAAACCCGTTCTTCGTCGTTGACCCGCTTCGCCGACGCGCCCAGACTGGCGGGCATGGACGACATCCCCCGCGCCGCCGACACGCTCGCCCGCCAGCTCGCGGCCACCGCCGTCGAGCGCGACCGCCTCGGCGGCCACGCCGCCGAGGCCCGCGAGCAGATCCGCGCGAGCGGGCTGCTCGCGCTGACCATCCCCCAGGCATTCGGCGGGCTCGGCGCCGACTGGCCGACCTTCTACGCGTCGCTGCGCCGCCTCGCGCAGGCCGACAGCGCGCTCGCGCACCTGTATGGCTTCCACCACCTGCAGATGGCGACCGTGCTGCTGTACGGCACGCAGGCGCAGCAGCAGCGCCAGTTCGAGGAGACGGTGACGCAGCGCCTGTTCTGGGGCAACGCGCTGAATCCGCTCGACCAGCGCGCCGTCGCGACCGAAGCCGACGACGGCTGGATCTTCAACGGCCCGAAGAGCTTCGCCTCGGGCTCGGTCGGCTCCGACCGCCTGGTCGTCTCGGCCTGGCACCGCGCGAGCGAGAGCCTCGTCATCGCGACGACGCCGACGCGCCGCGCAGGCATCCGCGTGCGTGCGGACTGGGACGCGTTCGGGCAGAAGCAGACCGACAGCGGCACCGTCGAATTCGAGCGCGTCGCGATCCCGCACGAGGACGTGCTGGTCGGCCCGGGCGCGAAGCCGACGCCGCGCATGACGCTGCGCACGCTCGTCTCGCAGCTGATCATGACGAACCTCTACCTCGGCATCGCCATCGGCGCGTACGACGAGGCGCGCCAGTACACGCGCGAACAGGCACGGCCGTGGGCCGGCTCGGGCGTGGCGCGCGCGATCGATGACCCGATCGTCCAGCACCGCTACGGCGAGCTGAAGCTGCACCTCCGCGCCGCGGAAGGCGTGAGCGACGTGACGGCGCGCCGGCTCGAGGCCGCGCTGCAACGCGGCGACGCGCTCGAGGCGACGGAGCGCGGCGAGCTCGCCATCGCCGTCGCCGAGGCCAAGGTGCTCGCGCACCGCGCCGCGATGGAGATCAGCTCGCAGTTCTTCGAGCTCACCGGCGCGCGCTCGACGTCGCAGAAGCTGGGCCTCGACCGCTTCTGGCGCAATGCGCGCGTCCACACGCTGCACGACCCGGTCGACGTCAAGCTGCGCGACATCGGCCGCCACGCGCTCGACGGCCAGGCGCCGGAGCCCGGCTCGTATTCCTGAGCGCACCCACGGCGCGCCTTCGGCCGCGCCCTGCGCATCCCTCGCATCCCGGAACAACGACCGCGCCCGGAGGGCCTCTTGATCCATCGCCGACACGTTCTTCAACTCGCGGGCGCCGCGGCCGCCGGGCTCGCCGGCACCAGCGTCCGCGCGCAGGCCGCGCCGCTCAGGGAGCTGCGCCTCGACTACGCCTACTACTCGCCGACCAGCCTCGTGCTGAAGCATTTCGGCTGGCTGGAGGACGACTTCCGCAAGGACGGCGTGGCCGTCAAATGGACGCTGAGCGCGGGCAGCAACCGCGCACTCGAATATCTCAACGCGAACAGCATCGACATCGGCTCCAGCGCCGGCCTCGCGGCGCTGCTCGCGAAGGCCAACGGCGTGCCGATCCGCACGCCGTACATCTTCTCGCGGCCCGAGTGGACGGCGCTCGTCGTGCCGAAGGACTCGCCGATCAAGTCGCTCGCCGACCTGAAGGGCCGCAAGATCGCGGCCACCAAGGGCACCGACCCGTACCTGTTCCTGCTGCGCTCGCTGCAGACCGCCGGCCTGAAGAAGAGCGACATCGAGCACGTGCCGCTGCAGCACGCGGACGGCCTCGCCGCGCTGCGCGCCGGACAGGTCGACGCGTGGGCCGGACTCGATCCGCTGATGGCGTCGGCGGAGCTGGACAGCGGCGCGCACCTGCTCTATCGCAACGTGGCGTTCAACACCTACGGCTTCCTCAACGTGCGCGAGGAGTTCCTGGCGCGGCACCCGGCCGAGGTGAAGCGCGTGATCGCGGCCTACGAGCGCGCGCGCCAGTGGACGATCGCGAACACGACCGACGCCGCGAAGATCCTGTCCGACGAGGCGAAGGTCAGCCTGCAGGTCGCGCTGCTGCAGCTCAAGCTGCGCACCGACCTCAGCCGCCCGTGGCCGTCGTCCGAGCACGTGCACGCGCTGCAGGCGGCGTCGCCGATCCTGCAGGCCGAGGCGCTGGTCAAGCCGGGCGTCGACCTGAACCGCACGGTCGCGGACCTGGTCGACACGACGTTCGCCGCCGACCTGCGCCGCGCGTGACGCGCCGCACGCGACGACCGCTGCGCGCCTCGTGACCATGTCCGCCGACCCGACCGCGACCTTCGGCCTGCGTGGCACTGCGCCGCGCGGAGTCGATGCCGCCGCGCACGCCCGGCTCGCCGCATCGTCGACGAACGGTGCCGCGGGCCCGCCGCGCCGAGGCCTGCGCGCCGCAGGGCTCGCGTGCATCCTGCCGGTCACGCTGCTTGCGCTCGCCGAGCTCGCGGGCCGCCTGGGCTGGGTGACGTCCAACCTGTTGCCGACGCCCGGCGACGTCGCGCGGGCGCTGTTCGATCTCGGCGGGTCGACCGTCGCCGCGCACGTCGCGGCCAGCACGGCGCGCGTCGCCGCGGGCTACGCGATCGGCGCAAGCCTCGCGCTCGCGGTCGGCGCGCTGGTCGGGCTGTCCGCCACCGCGCGCGCGGTGCTCGATCTGAGCTTCCAGGCGCTGCGCGCGATCCCGTCCCTCGCCTGGGTGCCGTTGCTGCTGCTGTGGCTGGGCATCGGCGAGGCGCCCAAGCTCGCGATGATCGCCATCGGCACGTTCTTCCCGGTCTACATGGGCGTGGCCTCGGGCATCCTCGGCGTCGACCGCAAGCTGGTCGAGGTCGCGCGGATGATGCGGCTGCGGCCGTTCGCGCTGGTGCGCCGCGTGCTGCTGCCCGCGGCCTTGCCGTCGGTGATGACCGGCCTGCGCAACGGCCTGAGCCTCGCTTGGATGTTCATGGTCGCGGGCGAGCTGATCGCGGCCAGCAGCGGCCTCGGCTACCTGCTGACCGACGGCCGCGAGACCAGCCGCGCCGACCTCGTGCTGGCGGCGATCGTGCTGCTGGCCGTGCTCGGCAAGCTCAGCGACGGCGCCATGGCCCGGCTCGAACGCCGGCTGCTCGCGTGGCGCGACGTGGTCGGGGACGGGTCCGCGCGATGAGCCTCGCCACGCGCCTCTTCAACGCGCTGCGGCTCGGCGAGCGCCTGGGCGACTGGGACGACTGGGGCGCATCGGCCGAAGGCTGCGACGAGTGCGCTGCGTGCGATGCGCCAGCGCCCGACGAGCCGACCGATCGCAGCGCGCCAGCGCTAGACGTGCAGGTCCGCGCGAAGCGCTTCGGCGAGCGACGCGTGCTCGACGACCTCCGCGTGCGCCTCGCGCCGGGCGAGATCGTCTGCCTCGTCGGCGCGAGCGGCTGCGGCAAGAGCACGCTGCTGCGGATCGCCGCCGGGCTCGACGACGCGTTCGAGGGCTTCGTGCAGGTCGGCGGGCGGCCGCAGTCCGGGCCGTCGCGCGAGGTCGGCTTCATGTTCCAGGAGCCGCGCCTGTTCCCGTGGTGCAACGTCGCCGACAACATCGCGTTCGAGGCCGGCGGCGCGCGGCCCGGCGATGCCGCGGTGGCCGCGCTGCTCGCCGACGTCGGCCTGCCCGGCTATGAAGCCGCGCTGCCGAAGTCGCTCTCGGGCGGCCAGGCGCAGCGCGTCGCGCTCGCCCGCGCGCTCGCGGGCGGCCCGCGCGTGCTGCTGCTGGACGAGCCGTTCTCGGCCGTCGACGAATTCACGCGCATGAAGCTGCAGGCGCTGCTGCTGGGCCTCGTGCGCCGCAAGGGCCTCGCCGCGCTGCTGGTCACCCACGACATCGACGAGGCCGCGTATCTCGGCGACCGCGTGCTAGTGTTCGACGCCGACCCCGGCCGGCTGCGCGAATCCATCGCGCTGCCGATCGCGCACCCGCGCGAGCGCGAAGGCGCCGAGCTCGCCGCGGCGCGCCGGCAGATCTTCCACAGCCTGCGCGCCGCCCACGCGCTCTGACCCCGGACCGGCCTGACGTGACGACGACGAAGAAGATCCTCCTGAACGCGTTCGACATGAACTGCGTCGGCCACATCCAGCACGGCCTGTGGACGCATCCGCGCGACCGCTCGACGGACTACACCACGCTCGCCTACTGGACCGGCCTCGCGCGCACGCTGGAGCGCGGCCTGTTCGACGGCCTGTTCATCGCGGACATCGTCGGCGTCTACGACGTCTACCGGGGCGACATCGACGTGACCGCGCGCGAGGCCGTGCAGCTGCCGGTCAACGACCCCACGCTGCTCGTCCCGGCGATGGCCGCGGTCACGCAGCACCTCGGCTTCGGCGTCACCGTCAACCTCACGTACGAGGCACCGTATCTGCTCGCGCGGCGCTTCTCGACGCTCGACCACCTGACCGGCGGGCGCGTCGGCTGGAACATCGTCACCGGCTACCTCGAGAGCGCGGCGCGCGCGATGGGCCTGGCGGCGCAGCTGCCGCACGACGAGCGCTACGACCGCGCGGACGAGTACCTCGACGTGCTCTACCAGCTGTGGGAAGGCAGCTGGGAGGACGGCGCGGTGCGGCGCGACAAGGCGGCGCGCGTGTTCGCCGAACCGTCGCGCATCCACCCGGTCGTGCACCACGGCAAGTACTTCGACGTCGAGGGCATCCACCTCGCCGAGCCGTCGCGCCAGCGCACGCCGGTGCTGTTCCAGGCCGGCAGCTCGGGCCGCGGCCAGCGCTTCGCGGCGCGCCACGCGGAGTGCGTGTTCATCGCCGCGACGAGCCAGGCCGAGGCGAAGCGCTCGGTCGAAACGCTGCGCGCCGAGCTCGTGCAGGCCGGCCGGCGGCCCGACGACGTGAAGGTGTTCCTCGCCGCGACCGTCGTCGTCGCGCCGACCGCGGCCGAGGCGCGCGACCTGCATGCCGACTACCGCGACCACGCCAGCCGCGAGGGCGGCCTCGCGCACTTCGCGGCCGGCACCGGCATCGACTTCGGCCGGTACGGCCTCGACGACCCGATCCCGTGGGCGCCCGGCAACGCGATCCAGTCGCACGCGCGCGCCGGCCAGGAGAACGCGTGGACGCGGCGCCGGCTGCTGGAGATGTTCGACCTCGGCAGCCGCTACCCGGCCTTCGTCGGCGACGCGGCGCAGGTGGCCGACGCGCTGCAGTCGTGGGTCGCGGAGACCGGCGTCGACGGCTTCAACCTCACGCGCACCGTCGTGCCCGAATGCCACGAGGCCTTCGTCGACCTCGTCGTGCCCGAGCTGCAGGATCGCGGCGCGTACAAGACCGCGTACGAGCCCGGCTCGCTGCGCCACAAGCTGCACGGCGAAGGCGATCGACTGCCTGCTCGACACGCCGCGTCCGCGTTCCGCCGCACGCCGACCTGAACGCACGCGAGCCGCGGCGCTTGAGAAGGGCGCCGCACAACGACAGACGAATTCGTTCGTTGTCGCGCAGCGCCGCGGCCGCAACACTGCGTGCATGCATCCTGGTCCTCCCGAACCGCACGGCGCGCGCGTCGCCACCCTCGCCGTCCAGCCGCCGCTGATCCAGCTCGAAGGGGTCCGCAAGGCCTTCCGCACGCCGGACGGCCGCCGCTTCGAGGCCGTGAAGGACACGACGCTCGCCATCGAGCGCGGCGACGTCTTCGGCCTCGTCGGCAAGAGCGGCGCGGGCAAGTCCACGCTGCTGCGGCTGATCAACCTGCTGGAACGCCCGGACGCCGGCCGCGTGCTCGTCGCCGGCCGCGACCTCACCGCGCTCGACAAGGCCGCGCTGCGCGACGCGCGCCAGGGCATCGGCATGATCTTCCAGCAGTTCAACCTGCTGCAGAACGCGAGCGTGTTCGACAACGTCGCGTTCCCGTTGCGCATCCACGGCCGCCACGCGAAGGCGGAGATCGCCGCGCGCGTCGACGAGTGCCTCGCGCTGGTCGGCCTCGAGGACAAGGCCGCGAGCCATCCGGCGCAGTTGTCGGGCGGGCAGAAGCAGCGCGTGGCGATCGCGCGCGCGCTGGCGAGCCAGCCCGACGTGCTGCTGTGCGACGAGCCGACCTCCGCGCTCGACGCCGAGACCACCGAGTCCCTGCTGGCCACCTTGCGCGACATCAACGCGACGCTCGGCGTGACCATCGTCATCGTGACGCACGAGCTGTCGGTCGTGACCTCGCTGTGCCGCCACGCCGCGGTGGTCGAGGACGGCGCGATCGCGGAGCGCTTCGCGCTCGACGACGCCAGGCGCCCACCGCCGGACGCATCGCGCACGCGGCTCGGCCGCGACCTGCTGCGCCTTCATGCAGTCCGCGAGACGCGCGACGACGCGCCGGCCCGCGCCTCCGGCTTCGACCGACTGGAGGCGGCCCGTGCCTGAGGACATCGTCGCCATCCTCCCCGAGCTCTGGACGGCGCTCGGCCAGACGCTGCTGATGCTCGCCATCGGCCTCGGCAGCGCGATCCTGGTCGGCGGGCCGCTGGGCGTCTGGCTGTTCCTGCTCGGGCCGGGGCAGACGCTCGAGCACCGCGCGCTGCACGCCGTCGTCGGCTGGGTCGTGAACCTCGTGCGCTCGTTCCCATTCATCATCCTGCTCGTCGCGCTGGTGCCGTTCACGCGCGCGCTGACCGGCACGTCGATCGGCCCGGTGGCCGCGGCGGTGCCGCTGTCGTTCGCGTCGATCCCGTACTTCGCGCGGCTCGTCGAACAGAACCTGCGCGACGTGCCGCGCGGCGTGATCGAGGCCGCGCACGCGATGGGCGCGTCCGACCTGCAGATCGTCGCGCGCGTGCTGCTCGTCGAGGCGCGCTCGGGCCTCGTGCTCGCGCTGACGGTGCTCGCGATCAGCTTCCTGTCGTACTCCGCGGTCGCCGGCGTGGTCGGCGGCGGCGGCATCGGCGACCTCGCGATCCGCTACGGCTACTACCGCTTCCAGACCGACGTGATGGTGCTGACCGTCGCGATCCTCGTCGTGCTCGTGCAGTTGCTGCAATGGGGCGGCAACGCGCTCGCGCGGCGGCTCGACAAGCGCTGATCGCCGCCACGTCCTTTTCCGATTCCGTTTTCCGATTCTGTTTTCCGATTCTGCTCTCCGACTCTTCAACCCGCTCCAGGACTCCGACATGACATTCGCCCGCCGCGGCTTCATCGCATCGACGCTCGCCGCCCTCGCGCTCGCCGCCACCGTCGCCGCGGCCCATGCGCAGGACAAGAAGGAACTCGTCATCGGCGCGACCGCCGGCCCGTACGCCGACCAGGTGAAGCTGGGCATCAAGCCGCTGCTCGAGAGGAAGGGCTACACCGTCAAGGTCGTCGAGTTCAACGACTACGTCCAGCCGAACTTCGCGCTCGCGCAAGGTGCGCTCGACGCCAACGTGTTCCAGCACATCGTCTACCTGACGAAGTTCGCGACCGAGAACAAGCTGCCGATCTCGGAGCTGATCAAGGTGCCGACCGCGCCGATCGCGCTGTACAGCCACAAGCACCGGACGCTCGACGTCCAGGAAGGCGCGCTCGTCGCGCTGCCGAACGATCCGACCAACGCGGCGCGCGCGCTCGTCGTGCTGCAGGAGCTCGGCTGGGTCAAGCTGCGGGACGGCGTCGATCCGATCAAGGCGTCGGAGAAGGATGTCGCCGTCAACGTGCGGAAGATCAAGCTCGTGCCGATCGAGGCGGCACAACTCCCGCGCTCGCTGGACGACACCGACTACTCCTTCGTCAACGGCAACTTCGCGCTCGCGTCGGGCCTGAAGATCACCGAGGCGCTCGCGCTCGAGAAGACCGGCCCGACGTACCAGAACGTCGTCGCGATCCGCACCGCGGACAAGGACAAGCCCTGGGTCCGGGACATCGCCGATGCCTACCGCTCGCGCGAGTTCCTCGCCGTCACCGAGACGAAGTTCGCCGGCTTCGTGAAGACCGACTACCAGCAGGCGCTGGTGGCGTCGTCGAAGTGACGCGGGTCGTCGGCGTCGCATCGAAACGCCCCCCTGGCCCACGCGGCCGCGAAACGTTATGCTCATCCGGCACTTCGCGCGGGGCCGCTCGTCCCGTCACCTTGAATCAACTCAACAACAAGGTCATCGACCGATGCGCACTCGTTTTCGCCTCCGCCTTCGCTCCCTGCTCGCCGCCGTCTTCGCCACGACGGCCCTCGTCTCGGCGGCCCACGCCGACCAGCTCGACGACATCAAGAAGAAGGGCGAGATCGTCTTCGGCGTGCTCGGCACCGACGAGCCGAACAGCTTCGTCGACCCGAAGACGCGCGAGATCGTCGGCTACGAGGTCGACATCGCCAAGGCCATCGCCGCGAAGATCGGCGTCAAGCCGGTGTTCAAGCAGCTCGCCGTCGCCGCGCGCATCCCAGAGCTGCAGCAGGGCCGCGTCGACGTGCTCGCCGCCTCGCTGACGCACAACAAGGAACGGGAGTCGCAGATCGACTTCTCGCTGACGACCTTCGTCACAGGCCAGAAGGTGCTGGTCAAGACGAGCAGCGGCATCAAGGACGTGCCCGACCTCGCCGGCAAGAAGGTGCTGACCGTCAAGGGCGGCACGCAGGAGCCCAACATCCGCAAGGCGGTGCCCAACGTCGACGTCGTCACGTTCGAGACCACGCAGCAGGCCTTCCTCGCGCTGCAGCAGGGCAAGGGCGTCGGCTACGTCAACGACGAGGCGTCGATCGTCAATGACTACGCCAAGCTCGGCCCGGCGAAGAAGGACTACGCGATCCTGCCGACCAGCATCAGCGTCGAGCCGCTCGCGCTCGGCCTGCGCAAGAACGAGCCCGCGCTGAAGGCCGTGGTCGACGGCACGCTGCGCGAGCTCGAGTCCTCCGGCAACGCCGACAAGCTGTTCATCAAGTGGTACGGCCCGGCGACCAAGCTGCAGTTCGACAAGCGCAGCTTCAGGATCGACAGCGACAAGATCTGATCGCCACGCGCGACCGGCCAGGCCCCGCGCCCGCACCCCGGGCACGGGGCCTTCCAGCAGCTCCACCCGCCGATGCCCCACTTCGATCTCGACCTGCTGCTCCACGGCCAGTACCACGACTGGCTGGTCGCGGGGCTGCTCGTCTCGCTGAAGCTGGCGGGCGTCGTCTTCGTGTTCGCGCTGCCGCTGGCGGTCGTCGTCGCGCTGCTGCGCCTCGCACCCGTGGCCGCGGTGCGCGCGCTCGGCACGGTCTATGTCGAGGGCGTGCGCAACGTGCCGCTGCTGGCGCACCTGCTGTTCTGGTACTTCGGCGCGCCCGAGCTGCTGCCCGACCCGGTCAAGGAGAAGCTCTATGCGGGCAACTTCGAGTTCGTCGCCGGCGCCATCGCGTTGACGCTCTACACGGCGGCCTACATGGCCGAGGACATCCGCAGCGGCATCCGCGCGATCCCCGCGGTGCAGTTCGAGGCCGGCCGCGCGCTCGGCTTCGGCTTCGTCGAGACGATGCGGCGCGTCGTCCTGCCGCAGGCCCTGCGCATCACGGTGCCGCCGCTGATCTCGCAGACGCTCAACCTGTGGAAGGACACGAGCATCGCCACCGTGATCGGCGTGGCCGAGATGATGTACCAGGCCGCGCGCGTGGAGTCCGCGAGCTTCCGCAGCGCCGAGTCGTTCGCGTTCGCGACGGCGGCCTACCTGACGGTCTCGCTCGCGATCACCGGCCTCGCGGCCTGGGTGCATCGCCGCTGGCCGGTGCGCACGTTGTGAGGGCACGCGCCGCATGATCGACCTCATCCAGACCTACTGGATCTACTTCCTCGTCGGCCAGTACCCGAACGGCCCGCTCGGCGGCCTCGCGCTGACGGTGCTGCTCGCCGCGCTCGCGCTGGTGCTCGCGCTGCCGGTCGGCATCGCGCTGGGGCTCGCGCGCGTGAGCCCGTTCCGCGCGTTGCGCTGGCCGGTGACGGCGCTCGTGCACGTGATCCGCGGCATCCCGCTGCTGATGGTGATCTTCTGGGCCTACTTCTTCCTGCCGAGCGTCACCGGCCACAAGACGGAGCAGTTCAGCACGATGCTGATCGCCCTCGTCGTGTTCGACGGCGTCTACCTCGCCGAGATCGTGCGCGCCGGCATCCGCGGCGTGCCGGGTGGCCAGTTCGAGAGCGCGCGGGCGCTGGGCCTGGGCTACGGCCGCGCGATGCGCCTCGTGATCCTGCCGCAGGCGATGCGCAGCATGCTGCCCTCGCTCGTCAACCAGTTCATCTCGACGATCAAGGAGACGTCGCTCGGCTACATCATCGGGCTGACCGAGGTCTCGTTCATCGCCGCGCAGATCAACACGCAGGTGTTCACGCACGCGACGCAGGTCTACCTGCTGCTGGGCCTCACGTACTTCGTCCTGTGCTTCGGGCTCTCGCGCATCGCGACCCTGCTCGAGAAGCGTCTCGCGCGCCGTGCGCTGCCGCACGTCGCGCGCTCGCCCGTCGCGCCCCTGCCCTCCAACACCCCGACCGCATGATCCAGTTCAACGCCGTCAACAAGTGGTACGGCTCGTACCACGCCCTGGTCGACGTGACCGAGACGATCGCCAAGGGCGAGGTCGTGGTCGTCTGCGGGCCGTCGGGCTCGGGCAAGTCGACGCTGATCCGCACGATCAACCGGCTCGAGGCGATCGACTCGGGCACGATCACGCTGGCCGGCGAGGACATCCATCGCCGCGACCTCGACCTGAACCGCTTCCGCTCGCGCATCGGCTTCGTGTTCCAGCAGTTCAACCTGTTCCCGCATCTCTCGGTGATCCGCAACTGCACGCTGGCGCCGGTCGCGCTCGGCGGATGGCGGCCCGCGCAGGCGCACGAGAAGGCGATGGCGCTGCTGGACCGCGTCGGCCTCGCGCACAAGGCGAACGCGTGGCCGTCCGAGCTGTCGGGCGGGCAGCAGCAGCGCGTCGCGATCGCGCGCGCGCTCGCGATGGAGCCGCCGCTGATGCTGTTCGACGAGCCGACCAGCGCGCTCGACCCCGAGATGGTCGGCGAGGTGCTGCTCGTGATGCGCGACCTCGTGCGCGACGGCATGACGCTCGTCGTCGTGACGCACGAGATGGGCTTCGCGCGCGAGGTCGCCGACCGCGTGCTGTTCATGGACGAGGGCCGCATCCTCGAACGCGCCGAGCCGCACGAGTTCTTCAACCATCCCCGCCATCCGCGCGCGCAGCAGTTCCTGTCGGACATCCGCACGCCGTTCGCGCGCATCGCCTGACGCGCGCCGCCCGAGCTGCGCGCGGCGAGCGTCGCCGCACGTCTATGGAATGGCGCAAAGCGCATTTCACGGCGCCGCCGCAGCGGCCTAAGCTGTCCTGTCGCCGACCTTCGGCATCGACAGGAGCCCTCATGTCCGCCGTCCACGCCGCCACGCGCGAAGACCTGATCCTCGACCACGCCGTCCGCGACGCGCGCGCCCGCGGCCTGCCGTTCGCCGGCAGCATCGCGCCGGCCGACGCCTGGGCGCTGGTCGAGGCCGGCCGCGCGGTGATCGTCGACGTGCGCACGATCGAGGAGCGCCGTTTCGTCGGCCACGTGCCCGGCAGCCTGCATGCGCCGTGGGCGACCGGCGTCGCGCTCGTGCGCAACCCGGGCTTCCTGCGCGAGCTCGAGGCCCAGGCCGGCAAGGACGACGTCGTGCTGCTGCTGTGCCGCAGCGGCAAGCGCTCGGCCATCGCCGCCGAGGCCGCGACGCGCATCGGGTTCACCGCGGCGTTCAACGTCGCCGAAGGCTTCGAAGGCGAGCTCGATGCCACCGGCCAGCGGGGGAATACCGGCGGCTGGCGAAGGCGCGGACTGAAATGGGTGCAGGATTAGGGGATGAACTCCGAGAACGACCTCCATCCCGAGACCTGGACGGCGCACCGCGCCGAGTCGCCCTTCCCGTCGCCCGCGGCGCCGACGCCGTCGTTCGACCTCGCCGCCATCGTGTCGCAGCTGCGCGGCGCGCGCGAGCGCTGGCGCGAGCAGCAGTCGCGTCCGCGCGAGACCAGCGGCCGCGAGCTGCCGTCGCGCGAGGCGCTGGCCAGCGTCCTCGACAGCCTGCGCAGCGCCCTGTTCCCGATGCGCCTCGGGCCGCCCGACCTTCGCCAGGAGAGCGAGGACTACTTCGTCGGCCACACGCTGGACACCGCCCTCACCGCGCTGCTCGCGCAGGTGCGGCTCGAGCTGCGCTACAACGCGCGCTTCGGCGGCGAGCACGCGCAGCCGGTCGACGAGCGCGCGCTGGCCATCGTGCGCGCGTTCGGCGCCGACCTGCCGCGCATCCGCGAGCTGCTGGACAGCGACGTGCTCGCGGCCTACCGCGGCGACCCGGCGGCGCGCAGCGTCGACGAGGTGCTGATCTGCTACCCGGGCCTGCACGCGGTGATCCACCACCGCATCGCGCACCGGTTGCACGTGCTGGGCGTGCCGCTGCTCGCGCGCATCGTCGCCGAGCTGGCGCACGGCGCGACGGGCATCGACATCCACCCCGGCGCGCAGATCGGCTCCAACTTCTTCATCGACCACGGCACCGGCGTCGTGATCGGCGAGACCTCGGTCATCGGCAACCACGTGCGCATCTACCAGGCGGTGACGCTGGGCGCCAAGCGCTTCGCCACCGACGAGGCCGGCCAGCTGCACAAGGGCGGCGCGCGCCATCCGATCGTCGAGGATGACGTGGTGATCTACGCCGGCGCGACGGTGCTCGGCCGCGTCACGATCGGCCAGGGCTCGTCGATCGGCGGCAACGTGTGGCTGACGCACAGCGTGCCGCCGGGCAGCCGCATCGCGCAGGCGAACGCGCGCGAGGATCGTGTCGAGGATGGCGGCGGCGGGCGCTGATCGGTGCATCGCGACGCAGGCGCGGTGCGTCGATCAGCGCATCGTGCCTCAGGCGCGGCGGGCGCTGATGGCGCGTCGCGTCACAGGCGCGTCGGGCGTCGAGATCAGTGCGCGAGGAACTCCGCGAACAGCTGCAGCACGCGATCGGGCGCTTCGCGCTGCGGCACGTGGCCGATGCCCGGCAGGATCTCGACCCGCGCCGGCCCGGCGACGCCGGCCGCGATGCGCCTCGGGTGCGCCTCGCTGCCGTACTCGTCCCGCTCGCCGTGGATCGCCCGCGTCGGGCAGGTGACGCGGGGCAGCGCGTCGGCGAGGCTCCACGACGCGAAGTCGGGGTGCAGCCAGCTGCCGATCCACGCCTCGAGCACCCAGGGCGCCTTGTCGCCGTGGTACCGGGCCAGCCGCTCGATTTGCCCCGGCTCGCGGAACTGCGCCTGCGCCGCGCGGATGCCGGCGAGGGTGCGATCCTCGACGAAGGCCTGCGCCGACATCGTGACCAGCGCCTCGCAGTCGCGGCCCTGCGTCGCCGCGACGTGCACCGCCATGCCGCCGCCGACGCTGTGGCCCGCGACCACGAAACGGTCGACGCCGAGTTGCCGGCGGATCGCGGGAAAGCTCGTCGACGCCTCCTCGGCGACGAAGTCGACCGGCAGCCGGCCGGCACGCGCCGCGGATCGGCCGAAGCCGAGGCGGTCGTAGGCGATCACGCGGCGGCCGGTGGCCGCGCAGAGCGCCGCGGGGAAGTCGCGCCACAGCTCGACGCAGCCCAGCGAGTCGTGGAGCAGGACGATGGGCACGTCCGCGCTGCCCGCCTCATCGGCCGGCTCGGCGGCGAGCCACTGCCGCGCGAAGAGGCGGCCAGTCGGCAGCTCGATCCAGTGGTCGGTCGACACGGTGGCGTCCAATGCGGTCGGTTCCTTGCGTTGACGACGCCGGGTCACTCGACCCGCAGCGGGCCGGGCGGCACGACCGTCTCGACCCTGCCGGTCTCGACGTCGTAGACCAGGCCCGACACCGTGAAGCCGGCGGGCAGGTTCGGGTTCGCCTTGAGCCTGGCGACGTCGATCGCGACCGCCTTGTACGGATCGTCGATCTCGAGCGGCGCGAGCCCGTCTTCCGGCACGCCCATGAACTTCGCGAGCAGGCCGGGCGCGTGGTGGTAGCAGCCGGAGATGCCGCAGTTCGTGTGCTGCAGCAGCACCAGGTTCCAGCCGGCGCCGACCTCGGAGCCGCCGACGCGCGAGACGGTGCGCAGGATGGCCATCTGCTGCAGCAGGTCGGGCGTCACGCGTCCGCCGACGTTGCGGAGGATGGCCGCCTCGCCCGGCGCGAGGCCGAGCACGTCCATCGGGTCGACGCGCGGGTCGACGCAGCCGACGACCATCGTCTTGAGCGACGGGATGATCTTCAGGCCGGCGTCGAATCCGGCGTCGGCGAAGGCGGCGTTGCGCTGGAGCAGGGTGTCGATGACTTGCATGGGAACCTCGGTCGGTGGGGGGTGGGTGGGCACGACTCGAATGTGCGCGCATAGCCGGCGCTCCGGTAGCCGTCGGCGAGCGATAACACCTATCCCGGGGCAGCATCACCGGCCACCGCCCCACCCCGTCCGACCTCGATCCGGGCCTATTTCGCCTTGCCCTTGATCACCGCCTCGGCGACGTTGCGCGGCGCCTCCGAGTAGTGCTTGAACTCCATCGTGTACGTCGCGCGGCCCTGCGTCAGCGAGCGCAGCGAGGTCGAGTAGCCGAACATCTCGGCCAGCGGCACCTCGGCGCGCACGAGCTTGCCGCCGCCGCCCGCGATGTCCTCCATGCCCTGCACCATGCCGCGCCGGCCGGAGAGGTCGCCCATCACGTTGCCCATGAAGTCCTCGGGCGTCTCGACCTCCACCGCCATCATCGGCTCGAGCAGGATCGGCGTCGCGCGGCGCATCGCCTCCTTGAACGCCATCGAGCCGGCCATGCGGAACGCGTTCTCGTTGGAGTCGACGTCGTGGTACGAGCCGAAGACGAGCGTCGCCTTGACGTCGACCACCGGATAGCCCGCGAGCACCCCCGCCTTCAGCGTCTCCTGGATGCCCTTGTCGACCGCCGGGATGAACTCGCGCGGGATCACGCCTCCCTTGATCGCGTCGACGAACTCGTAGCCCTTGCCCGACTCCTGCGGCGCGAGGTCGATCACCGCGTGGCCGTACTGGCCGCGCCCGCCCGACTGCTTGACGAACTTGCCCTCGACGTCCTTCACCGCCGACTTGATCGTCTCGCGGTACGCCACCTGCGGCTTGCCGACCGTCGCCTCGACGCTGAACTCGCGCCGCATGCGGTCGACGATGATCTCCAGGTGCAGTTCGCCCATGCCGGAGATGATGGTCTGGCCCGACTCCTCGTCGGTCTGCACGCGGAACGACGGATCCTCCTGCGCGAGCCGGCCGAGCGCGATGCCCATCTTCTCCTGGTCGGCCTTGGTCTTCGGCTCGACCGCCTGCGAGATCACGGGCTCGGGGAACTCCATGCGCTCGAGCACGATGACCTTGTCGACGTCGCACAGCGTCTCGCCCGTCGTCACGTCCTTCAGGCCGACCGCGGCGGCGATGTCGCCGGCGCGGACCTCCTTGATCTCGGTGCGCTCGTTCGCGTGCATCTGCAGGATGCGGCCCATGCGGTCCTTCTTCGACTTCACGGCGTTGAGCACCGTGTCGCCCGAGTTCACGACGCCCGAATAGACGCGGAAGAACGTGAGCTGGCCGACGAACGGGTCGGTCATGATCTTGAACGCGAGCGCCGAGAACGGTTCGTCGTCCGAGGGGTGGCGCTCGATCTCGCGGTCGTCCTCGCCGTGGCCCTTGATCGCGGGCACGTCGACCGGCGACGGCAGGTAGTCGATCACCGCGTCGAGCATCGCCTGCACGCCCTTGTTCTTGAACGCGCTGCCGCACAGCACCGGCACGATCTCGCCCGCGACCGTGCGCGTGCGCAGCGCCCCCTTGATCTCGTCCTCGGTCAGCGCGTCGCCGCCGAGGTACTTGTTCAGCAGCTCCTCGCTCGCCTCGGCCGCGGCCTCGATCATCTTCTCGCGCCACTCCTGCGCGGTCGCCGCGAGGTCGGCGGGAATGTCGCGGTACTCGAAGCTGACGCCCTGGTCGGCCTCGCTCCAGATGATCGCCTTCATCTTGACGAGGTCGACGACGCCCTGGAAGTGATCCTCCGCACCGACCGGGATCTGGATCGGCACCGCGTTGCCCTTGAGCCGGTCGACGATCTGGCGCTGCACGCGGAAGAAGTCGGCGCCGACGCGGTCCATCTTGTTGACGAACGCGATGCGTGGCACGCCGTACTTGTTCGCCTGGCGCCAGACGGTCTCGGATTGCGGCTGCACGCCGCCGACCGAGTCGTAGACCATGCACGCGCCGTCGAGCACGCGCATCGAGCGCTCGACCTCGATCGTGAAGTCGACGTGGCCCGGCGTGTCGATGATGTTGATGCGGTGCTCGGGGTAGTTGCCGGCCATGCCCTTCCAGAACGCCGTCGTCGCGGCCGACGTGATCGTGATGCCGCGCTCCTGCTCCTGCTCCATCCAGTCCATCGTCGCGGCGCCCTCGTGCACCTCGCCGATCTTGTGGTTGACC
>JASLEM010000021.1 GCA_030151165.1 Burkholderiaceae bacterium | reverse complement strand
CGCGCAGCTCGGGCGTGATGTAGCGCTCGGCGTTCTTCAGCGTCTGGCGGCGCTGGTAGTCGGCGGGCACCTTGTCGAGGCCGGACGTCGTCACCTCGATGTAGAAGCCGTGCACCTTGTTGTACTGCACGCGCAGGTTCGCGATGCCGGTGCGCTCGCGCTCGCGGGTCTCGAGCGCGACGAGAAAGTCGTCGCAGTTCGTCGAGATCGCGCGCAGCTCGTCGAGCTCGGCGTCGAAGCCCGACGCGATCACGCCGCCGTCGCGCAGCAGCACCGCGGGCTCGGAGGCGATCGTCATCGCGAGGTGGCGCGCGATCTTCGGGTCGGGGTGCATCGCGGCGTGCAGGCGCAGCAGCAGGGCGCTGGTGTCCTCGTCGGCGACGAGCGGCTCGGCGAGATCGTCCTCCAGCATCGGCTCGGCCGGCGCCGCGCCCGGCAGCCGGCAGTGGTTCGGCGGCAGGCAGCCGACGAGTTGCGGCAGCAGCGCGAGCGTGTCGCGCAGCCCCGCGAGCTCGCGCGGGCGCACCTGGCGCAGCGCGATGCGCGCGGCGATGCGCTGCACGTCGCTCACGCCGCGCAAGGCCTGGCGCAACGGCTCGGCGCCGTGGGCCATTAGCACCGCGATGGCGTCGTGGCGCTCGCGCGCGACGCTGCGGTCGCGCATCGGGTGCGTCAGCCACAGGCGCAGCTGGCGGCTGCCCATGCCGGTGCGGCAGGTGTCGAGCAGCGACAGCAGCGTCGGCGCCGCCTCGCCGCGCAGCGTCTGCGTGATCTCGAGGTTGCGCAGCGTCGCCGGCGGCAGGTCGATCAGCTCGCTCGCGTTGTCGACCGCGATCGCCTTCACGTGGCCCAGCGCGTTGCGCGCGCCGCCCGACGTGTGCTCGGCGTAGCTGATCAGCGCCGACGCCGCGGCCTGCGCGCGCGGCAGGTCCTGCGCGTTGAAGCCGGCCAGCGTCGAGACGCCCAGCAGCTCGCACAGCTTGCGCACGCCGAGCTCGGTGTCGAACTGCCACGCGGGCCGGTTGACGACGGCGACAGTGCCTTGTCGCACCGCCATGGGCGCGCCTTCGGGCGCGACGAGGATCTCCGCCGGCGCCAGCCGCGCGAGCCACGACGGCAGTTCGGCCTCGGTGCATTCGCCCAGGCCCAGCCGGCCCTCGGCCAGCGCGAGCCACGCCAGGCCCACGCGCGCGCGCGACGCGTAGACGGCCAGCAGCACCGTGTCCTGGCGCTCGGCCAGCAGCTCGGTGTCGGTGACGGTGCCCGGCGTCACCACGCGCACCACCTTGCGCTCGACCGGCCCCTTGCTCGCGCCGACCTCGCCGACCTGCTCCGCGATCGCCACCGCCTCGCCGAGCTTGATCAGCCGCGCGAGGTAGGACTCGATCGAGTGCACCGGCACGCCCGCCATCACCACGGGCTCGCCGTTGCTCTGGCCGCGCGTCGTCAGCGTGATGTCGAGCAACCGGTGCGCCTTGCGGGCGTCGTCGAAGAAGACCTCGTAGAAGTCGCCCATGCGGTACAGGACGAGCGTGTCGGGGTGCTCGGCCTTGATGCGCAGGTACTGCTGCATCATGGGGGTGTGGCCGCTCAGGTCGATCGGCGTCTTCGGGTCATCCACGGGGTGTTCGGCAGGCATCGACGGCAAGTCTTGAAAGCGGGCGCGGCGCGACGGCCGCGCGGCAGGACGCGGATTATCGCGTGCAGCCTGGCCGGCGCTCGCGACCGTGTCCGCCTCCTGCGCGCTGCGAACGATGGCCGGCCCGGTGTGCCGTCCGGTCGCGCGGATCCTTCGAGTGGCATCGCGAGTCGAATTCGTTTCGCCACGCGGACGGCGCTCGCCGCCAAGGCCTGGCGCAAGCGTCTGCGTGTATCCTGCCCGGCAGTTGTCCGAGCCCGGACACCGTTTCCGATTGCCCAGCGACAAGAAGATGCCGCAGAACAGCGCCGAGAAGCTCGTGTCCGATCCCGTGTCCGCGCCGCCGCCGTCCCCGCCGAACGCGGCGCCCGACGGCCACGACGCGCGGTTCCAGTCGCTGTACGGCGACCTGCGCCGCATGGCGCATGCGCGGCTGCGGCGCCACGAGACCTTCACGCTGCTGGACACGACCGCGCTGGTGCACGAATCCTTCCTGCGGCTCGCCCGGGCCGGCGGCGTGCACAGCGGCGACGAGGCGGCGTTCCTGGCCTACGCCAACCACGTGATGCGCAGCGTGATCGTCGACGCCGCGAGGGCGCGCCTCGCGCAGCGCCGGGGCGGTGGCGCCGAGGTGCTGCCGCTCGACGACGAGCTGGCCAACACGCTGTCGGACGCGCCGGCGTCCGCCGTGATCCAGGTGCACGACGCGCTGCTGGCGCTGGAGAGCAGCGAGCCGCGCCTGAGCCAGGTGATGTCGCTGTGCTACTTCTCCGGCATGACCGAGCAGGAAGCCGCCACCAGCCTCGGCGTGAGCGAGCGCACGGTGCGCCGGGATGCCGAGCGAGCCCGGATGCTGCTGCGCGTCCTGCTCGCCTGACCGCGCGGGGATCCCGGCACCGTGCGGCTCGCGCCCGACCAGCTCGTTCGCCTCGCGCGCCTGTCCGACGACGGGCTGGAACTGGCCGGCGACGCGCGCGCGGCGTGGCTGGCGTCGGCCTCGCGCGCGCACCCCGACCTGGCCGAGGCCCTGGCGGTGATGGCCGCCGCGACGCCGCATGCCGGCGGGAGCGGCGAGGCCGGCGGGCGCACCGATCCGTTGAGCCTGCCCGCCATCGGCGCCACGGCGCAGGCCGGAGCCCTCGACCTCGGCGACGAGCACCGCGCGGGCGACCGGATCGGGCCCTATCGCCTGCGCTCGCTGCTCGGTCGCGGCGGCATGGGCGCGGTCTGGCTCGCCGAGCAGGTCGACGGGCGGCTGCACCGCAGCGTGGCGCTGAAGCTGCCCCTGCCGGGGCGCACGGACGCGAACTGGCGGCGCCGGTTCGAGCGCGAGCGCGACATCCTCGCGGCGCTCGACCACCCCGGGATCGCCAAGCTGTTCGACGCCGGCCTCGCCGACGACGGGCAGCCCTACCTGGCGATGCAGTACGTGGCCGGCGAGACGCTCACGCAGCACGCCCGGACGCAGGGGCTGGGCCTGGCGGCGCGCGTGCGCCTGTTCGTGCAGCTGCTCGAGGTGGTGCAGCACGCCCACGCCGCGCTGGTGGTGCACCGCGACCTGAAGCCGGGCAACATCCTCGTCGACGAGCAGGGCCGCGTGATGCTGCTGGACTTCGGCATCGCCAAGCTGCTGCCCGTCGACGCGCCGCAGGGCGAGGCCGGCGTGACCGAGTTCGCCGGCTCGGCGTTGACCCTGGACTACGCGTCGCCGGAGCAGGTGTCGGGCGAGGCGATCGGCACCGGCACGGACGTCTACTCGCTCGGGGTCGTGCTCTACGAGCTCCTCGCCGGCCAGCGCCCGTATCGCCTGCGCCGCGCGAGCCGGGCGGCGATGGAGGAAGCGGTGCTGGAGCAGGAGCTCGCGCCGCCGAGCGGCCGCGTCGCCGCCGCGCAGGCCGCGTCGACGGGATCGAGCGTGCGGGCGCTGGCGCGCCAGCTGCGCGGCGACCTCGACGCGATCGTGCTCAAGTCGCTGCGCAAGAAGAGCGACCAGCGCTACGCCACCGCGCAGGCCTTCGCCGAGGACCTGCAACGCTGGCTGCGCAAGGAGCCCGTCAGCGCGCAGCCGGACGCGCTCGGCTACCGGCTGCGGCGCATGCTGGTGCGCCGCTGGCAGCTCTTCGCGATCGGCACGGCGTTGGGCGCGGTGCTGATGGGCGCGACGGTCGTCGCGGTGCTGCAGGCGCGCGAGGCGCGCCAGGCCAGCGAGCTGGCCCGCGACAAGGCCCGCCAGGCCGAGGCCGTCACCGCGTTCCTGCAGGATCTCTTCCTCGGCAACGGCGTGCGCCAGCTCGACCCCGCCGCGGCGCGCAAGCGCACCGCCGAACAGCTGATGGACGACGCCGCGTCCCGTATCGGCACGGCGCTCGCCGAGGCGCCCGAGCAGCAGGTCGCGATGCTGGACCGCATGGCGCGGATGTACTTCGAGATGCGGCTGGTCGACCGCGGCGCGGCCCTCGCGCGCCAGGCCTCCGAACTCGCCGCGCGCGCCTTCGGGCCGGATGATCCGACGACGCGATCCGAGCAGGCGCTGTGGCTGACCATGTCCGCCTCGAACGGGCACAACGAGGCCTTCGACACGCAGCTGCGCCCGCTGGTGCAGCGCCTGCCGGTGCTGGCGAGGTCGACGCGCGAGGACGAGCGCAAGCTGGCGCTCGACCTCTGCGTCGCCGTGATGAACCGCGATTTCGAGATGCGCCCGGAATCCGCGCTGGACTGCGCGACGTTGCTGGAGCCGCTGCTCGCCAAGGACGGCGGGGGCGCCGGCGCGCACCACATGATGGGCGTGGTCTACCTCGAGAACCTGCGCCTCGCGGACGCCGCGCGCCACTTCGACATCACCCGGCGCATCGAGGCCGAGTGGCCGGTGGCCGCCAACGGCGACGAGTCCTTCCCGACCTGGCAGGGCCGGCTGCAGGCGCTGACCGGCCATTACGCGCAGGCCGAGACGCTGATGCAGGCGGGCTACCGGATGGAGCGCCACAACGACGCCGGCGAGAGCCGCGTGAACGACTGGGGCCTGGCCGCCTACGCGCGCTTCCTCGCCGACACCGGCCGCCCCGCCGACGGCCTGGCCCTGGCGACGACGGGCGGCGACCTCGCGAGCCCGGCCATCCGGCAGCAGCTCGGGAACTCGCTGCGCTCCGTGCTGGCGCGGGCGCATGCGCTCGCCCGGCTGGGCCGCAGCGACGAGGCCCTGGCGGCGGCCGCACTCGGCGAGCAGCTGCTTCGCCGCGAGGCCGGCACCGACCTGCCGCCGCCCACCGACGCGCTGGACGCGCTGCTGATGTCCGGGCAGGCCGACCAGGCCATCGCGATCCTGGATCGGGAAGAGCCGCGCTTCGTCCAGGGCCGGGCCTCGATCGCGGCGCGCCAGCTGAGCGAGTACCGCGTCCGCGGCCTGACCGCGCTGGGCCGGGTGCGCGACGCGCGCGACTACCTGGAGAGCCGGCGCGCGATCCTGCTGCCTGATGGCGCCGGGCCGGCCGAAGCCGCGCGGCTGGCCTGGCTGGACGCCGGCGTGACGCTGCTCGAAGGCCGCCCGGCGGACGCCCGCCGCGTGCTCGACGACGGCCTGCAGCGCCTCGCGCAGGCCGGCCCCGAGGCGGCGCCTTACCTGCGCGAGTGGAATGCACGTCTGCTGGCCCGGGAGGGCGATGCGGCCCGGGCGATGGGCGACGCCGCGGGCGCGCGGACGGCGTGGGAGGCCGCCCTGGCGGACTACGCCGGCGTGGTCGACCCGCGTTACAGCATGGCGCTCGCCCGCGTGGCAACGCAGCTGGCGGCGCTCGCACGCGAGCGCCACGACGTCGTCGCCGCGAAGCGCCTGTCCGCGCAGGCCGACGCGATCGTCGCGCGGCACGTGCAGCAGAAGGGGTGGGGCGCGTGAGGCGCCGAACTTTCGTGGAGACCGTGGCCGGATCGCCGTCGAGTTGACGTCCTAGTGAGAGACGGGCAGCCCGGGAAATGTCCCGGAGCCCGCTCCCAGGAGGATTCCATGGACAGTGACACCCCCGCCGCGGACGCCGCGACGCCGAGCCGCGGCCGCGTGCTCCAGGAGCCGGCCGACGGCGAAGGCCTGATCAGCATCGGCGGGCGCCAGCATCCGTTCACGCTGCGCGACCACTGGCGCTCCGACGCCCCGCCGCGCGCCGGCGCCTGGGTCGATGCCGACTTCGACGGCCACGGCGCGCTGCGGCGCGTCAGCCTGGTCGACGAACGCACCCGCGCGGGCGAGATCGCCGGCGACCTCGCGAATGTCGCGATCGCGCGCGCCCGCGACGACGGGCTGCCGTGGCTGCGCGGCGTGCTGGCCGTCTGGCGCGGGACGCCCGGCATGCCCGCGCTGGCCGCGCTGGGGCTGACGTTGTTCGCGTGGACGTGCCTCGACCTGATCCAGGTGCACAGCATGGGCTCGATGACGATCGGCCTGACCCTGTGGCAGCTGCTGCAGCTGGCCAACAGCGCGGGCGACCCGATGGCGCTGCTGCAGGGCGGCGCCACGGGCCACCTGAGCGCCGGGTTCTACGGCGTGCTCGCGCTCGCGGCGCTCGCGCTCCCGCTGGCGCTGCCCTGGGTGCGCCATCGTTTCGCGCCGCTGCTGCTGTGCGCGCCGCTGCTGTTCATGGTCGTGCTCCTGCTGAAGGCCTGGCGCGCGGCGGACAACGCGCTCGCGTCCGCGGGCTCGGACGCCGGCGCGCTCGGCAGCGCCCAGGCCGCGGAGCTCGTGAACCAGATGCAGCGCGAAGTGATGCACCAGTTCTGGCAGGCGGTGGGCTTCGGCATGGGCCTGTACCTCGGGGTGCTCGCCGCGCTGGCGCTGGCGGCCCTCGGTGTCGTGCAGTGGCGGGCCCGCCCGCGCCCGCTCGCCTGATGTCGCCGTTCCTCTTCTTCTTCCGGAGATTTCCCATGACCCGTGCTTCCAAGGCACTCCTTCGTGCCGGCGCGCTGGCCGGCTGCGCCCTCGTGCTGGCCGCGTGCAGCGACAAAACCCCGAACGCCGACACCGCGCGGCCGTCGCCCACGCCCACCCTGGCGGACATCCGGTCGGGTGCGAGCCAGCAGCAGGCCCTCGAGGCGGCGAAGCAGGCGACGCTCGCCAAGCCCGACCCGTCCGTCCCGGACAGCCAGTACCAGAAGCTCGATTCCGGCGACCAGCTGATGTACCTGTTCTACGCCGTGTCGGGCCTGCCGGCGGACATGGATCGCATCGCGGGCGCGCTGTCGCAGGACTATCGCAGCACCAGCGACGGCTTCAAGAAGCAGGACATCGCCAAGTCCCTGCAACCGCGCGTGGCCAGCGAGATCGAGCGCGCGAAATCGGCGCGCTACGTGATCTGGGAGGCCGACGACCAGCCGGTCGACCGCTACGACTTCAACCGCAGGATCTTCGCGGTCCATCCGGGGTACTGGGACGGCGGCAACAGCTTTTATTTCAACAACAACGGCAACTACCGCATCAGCTTCGCGGGGCCGGACGCCGTGCGCGCGTTCAAGGTCGACGACGAGGCCACGGCGCGGCAGATCGAGGCCGCGCTCTCGAAGTTCCAGCGCCTGCGGCTGCGCCTCTACGCGTTCGCGCAGGACGTGGACATGAACAGCAACACGGTCAAGGCGCAGGTCGTGCGCATCGAGCTGCTCGACCCGAGCGGCGCGGTGCTCGCGAAGGCCGGCGCCTGACCCGCGTCTCGATCGACACGACAAGGAACAGACATGGACAGGGATGCATTCACGAGCGCCATGTGGGCGCTGGCGATCGGGATCGCCGGCTGGGGCGACGCCCAGCGCGGCGCGTGGCTGGGCGTGGCGACGATCGCGCTCGCGCCGCTGGCGCTGCGGCTGCTCGTCATCGATGCGGGCCGGCGGCAGGCGGCGCCCGGCGGACCGTCGGCGCGCGAGATCGAGGGGCTGGCGTGGCCCGGCGTCGGGGACTGACATGGCGGGCACCGTCGACACCCCCGCCGCCGAGCCGCGTCCGCCGCTCAGCGGCCTCTACGACTTCGTGAAGGCGCACCTGCTGATCGTCAACGCGGTGGTGACCGCGTCGGTGACCGTGGTCGGCCTGCTCGATTTCCTGGCGCCGACGCTGTCGGTGCTGCCGAAGGTCGTCTACTCGTGCACGGCCGGCCTCGTGTCGCTGATGCTGGTGTCGGCCTTCGCGCCGGCGCTGGCGCGACGCGGGCTGTCGACGCTCGGCCTGGCGATCGCGCGCAAGGCGGGCGTGCCGGCGTGGCGCCGTCCGGGATGGCAGTTCGCGGTGGCGATCCTGCTGGTCGTCTCGATCCTCGGCTTCATCTCGGTCGCCAAGGCGTCGCAGGGCGGCGTGATCGCGAGCAGCCTGCCCGCCGCGCGATCGTTGCAGGAGTCGCTGCTGGGCCTGCGAGGGGACGTGGCGGTGCTGAAATCGGGCGTGGACGCCGCCAACGCGACGCTGGGCAGGATCGCCGGCGCCGTCGACCCGGTCGACGTGGCCGATCGCTGCACCGACCTCGAATGCGCCGTCGAGGGCGGTGCGAGCCCGCAGGCCGTGCGCAGGCTGTTCGACAAGGGCGTGAAGACGCCGGGCAACCCGATCAACGACGGCAACCTGCTGTGGCAGGCCGCCGTGTCGAACGCGCCGGGGCGGCTCGAGGTGCTCGGGCTCCTGTTCCAGCACGGCATCGACCGCGACCTGCTGTTCATGCCGACCGCGACCAGCAAGGCGCAGGTCACGACGCCGGGCCTCGCCGCGGCGCGCGAGATCTCGGACACCGCGCGGCTGGACGACCAATGGGCGCACCCGAAGCGCCTGGACAAGTTCCTCCCGCAGCACGCCGCGTTCTCGCTCACCGGCGACAAGGCGGCCGACCGGTGGAACGACGCGATGGGCTGCCTCACCCGCTCCGCGGGCGGTGTCTCGTTGATGGAGCTGGCGGCGCTGCAGGGCGACGGCGAGCTGTTCGGCTTCCTGGCCGGCCAGGGCGACCGGCTGCCGCAGCGGCCGCTGGCCTGCCGGTGGCAGATGACCGGGCGCACCGGCGCGGCGACCGTGCACATCGACCCGGCGACGGGCCGGGCGACGGTCGAGGGCTAGCCGTCGACGGCGCGGCGCGGGGGAATGCAAAACGGGCCCGCAGGCCCGTCGATCGCGTGTCGGTCGTCGACCGGTCAATAGCCGCCGCGCGGCCGCGGCGTGCGCGGCCCGGCGACCTTGATCGCCTTGCGCGCCTTCGGCGCCGGCTCGGCCGGCGCCTCGCCCGTCGCGTCGGCGAGGAACGCGTCGGTCGCGTCGGGGGCGGTGTCGGTCGCGCCCTCGGCGGGCGC
>JASLEM010000343.1 GCA_030151165.1 Burkholderiaceae bacterium | reverse complement strand
GTACGCCTGACGGCGCCTGTCCTTCCGACTCAGGCCGCCTTCGGCAGGCCCTCGAGGTACGCGAACAGCGGGCCGAGGCGCGCGACGTCCTGCGGATCCAGCGCCTGGCCGCTGCGGTGCTTCACGCTCGGGCGCTCGCTGACGCGCGCGTGCCAGTCCTTCAGCGCGGCGTGGTCCTCGGGGATACCCAGGCCCGAATAGCTGCCGTGCAGCAGCGCGGCCCAGACGGCGATGTCGGCGATCGAGAACGTGTCGCCCGCGACGTAGGGCTGGCCGCCTTGCAGCGTCCGGTCGAACATCGCCATGCCTTGCGCGAACTTCTCGCCGTGCTTGCGGCCCCATTCCTGGCGCAACGCCCAGTCCGGGCTCTTGTACGCGAGCAGGTCGTCGCCCAGGCCCGGGGTCGCGTGGTGGAAGTAGATGCCGATGGCGTCGATGAGCTGGTCGTCCGCGCGCTTGTGCATCATCAGGATGCGCGCGCGCTCGAGCGGCGTGCGGCCGGTGAGCGTCGGCTGGCCGTCGAGGTTGTCCAGGATCTCGGCGATGGCGACGCTCTCGGTGATGAACGTGCCGTCGTCCAGCTCCAGCACCGGCACGACGCCGGTCGGGTTCTTCGCGAGGAAGGCCGGCTTCTTGTGCTCGGCGCCGACGAGGTCGACGCGGACGAACTCGACGCGCGCCTCGAGCCCTTTCTCGGCGACCAGGATGCGCGTGCGCGCGGGGTTGGGGAAACCGGAGAGGTCGTGGATCTTCATGGGGCGCCTTCGTGACTCTACCTGACGGTAGATAGGTTAGAATGGAAGCTCGGTCGACGATTCGCTGGAAGGCTTATCTATCTACCGATAGATGCATAATATTCGCCACGGTTTGGCGACGTCAAGCCATTTGCAGGAAGAATTTTTCATGGCCTCCGCCGACACCCGGACCGAACTGCTCGCCGTCGCCCGTGCCACGGTGCAGGCGCGCGGGTACAACGCGCTCAGCTTCCGCGACCTCGCGGCGGCGGTCGGCGTCAAGAGTTCGAGCGTCCATTACTACTTTCCGACAAAGGGCGACCTCGCCGCGCTGCTGGCGCGGCAATACACCGAGGAATTCCTCGGATACCTGGACGGGCTGGTCGCCGCGGGCCACGACTGGGCGTATTCGATCGGCAGCTACATCGACGTCTTCCGCGCCACGTTGCTGCGCGAGAACCGCATGTGCCTGGGCGGCATCCTGGCCGCCGAGCACCACGACCTGCCGCCCGAGGTGCGCCGGGAAGTCGAGGCGTTCAACCGGGGCATGGTCGGCTGGCTGGCGCAGGTGGTCGCGACGGGCCTGCCGGCGCTCGACGCCGACGCGGTGCGCCGCCGTGCGCTGGCGATCTTCGCCGGCGTGGAGGGCGCCCAGCTCGTGGCGCGCGCCCACGGCGACGTCCAGGTGTTCGACGACGCGATCGCGGCCTACCGCAGCGCCGGCCTGATCCCTTGAGCGGCCGACGGGGCTCGGCACTGTCCGGCCGGACTTGACCCACGGCGCGGGGCTGTCCCGTTTTCTGCCGCTTTTCGGGCCATTCGATCGGGCCGCGGCTCTCAATAATCGTCTTCAACGGTGCATGGTTGTCGGTGCGCCCCACAAAGTCGAAGGAGTCGTGTCCATGTCCGCTGCCGCCGCTGCTGCAGATGCCCCCGCCGGCAAGAAGCCGGGTGGAAAGAAGAAGCTGGTCGTCATGATCGCCGCCGCAGCCGTCGTGCTGGGCGGTGGCGGCGTCGGCGGGCTGCTGTACATGAAGAAGCAGCAGGCCGCCGCGGCCGCCGCTGCCGATGGCGACGACGGCGACGCCGCGCCGGCCAAGTCCGAAAAGAAGAAGAAGGACAAGGCCGAGAAGCCGGTCTTCGTGCCGATGGATCCGTTCGTCGTCAACCTGGCCGACCACGACTCCGACCGCTACGCGCAGATCGGCATCACGCTGGAAGTGCCGGACGAGAAGGTCAGCGAGGAGATCAAGACCTACCTGCCGGCCATCCGCAACAACATCCTGCTGCTGCTCGCGCACAAGTCGTCGGCCGACCTCGCCGGCGGCGACGGCAAGGAGCTGCTCGCCAAGCAGATCCGCCGCGAGGCGCTGAAGGCGATGGGCGAGGAAGTCGACGACGAGGACGACGACGATTCGGCGGCCGCGTCCGACGACGCCGCGTCCGCGCCCAAGGCCCACAAGAAAAAGAAGAAGAAAAAGGCGGCCGAGGCCGATGCGCCGATCGCGTCAGTGCAGTTCTCCAGCTTCATCATCCAGTAATCGCACGGCCAACGGACTGGGCACAGCCTCGCCATGAACCAGCAGATCCTGTCGCAAGACGAAGTCGATGCCCTGTTGCAGGGCATCACGGGCGAGAGCCAGAAACTCGAGACCGAAGAGGCCGTCGAGGGTTCGATCCGCAACTACGACCTGGCGAACCAGGAACGCATCGTCCGCGGCCGCATGCCGACGATGGAAATCATCGGCGAGCGCTTCGCGCGCAACATCCGCATCGGGCTGTTCAACTTCATCCGCAAAAGCCCGGAAGTCTCGATCAACGGCATCAAGGTGCAGAAGTACTCGGCCTTCCTGCGCGAGATCGTGGTGCCGACCAACTTCAACATCGTCTCGGTGCGACCGCTGCGCGGCTCTGGCCTGATCGTGTGCGACCCGAGCCTCGTGTTCGCGGTGATCGACGCGCTGTTCGGCGGTGTCGGCAAGTTCCACACGCGCATCGAGGGCCGCGACTTCTCGCCGACCGAGCAGCGCGTGATCCAGCGCCTGGTCGACTGCATCATCACCGAGTACCGTAACGCGTGGCAGGGCATCTACCCGCTGGACCTCGAGTACCAGCGCTCGGAGATGCAGCCGCAGTTCGCCAACATCGCGACGCCGAGCGAGATCGTCGTCGCATCGAGCTTCACGCTCGAAGTGGGCGAGACCTCGGGCTCGGTGCACTTCTGCATTCCGTATTCGACGCTGGAGCCGATCCGCGACGTGCTGTACTCGACGATCCAGGGCGACTCGGTCGAACCCGACCGCCGCTGGGTCAACCTGCTGAAGGCGCAGATCCAGTCGGCCGAGGTCGACCTGGTGGCCGAGCTCGGCGAGGCGCCGGCGACGGTGGAGCAGCTTCTTTCGTTCAAGCCCGGCGACTTCATCGAGCTCGACCTCGAGCCGATGATCAAGGCCAAGGTGGACGGCGTCCCCGTTTTCGATTGCCATTACGGCACGTCTGCGGGAAAGTATTCGATCAAGATCGATCGTTTGTTGACCGGCTCCAACCAGGGCTGGCTGGGAGATAACAGTGGCAGCTGA
>JASLEM010000473.1 GCA_030151165.1 Burkholderiaceae bacterium | reverse complement strand
CGCTCTTCAGGCCCAGGTTGCCCAGCAGGCCGGCGAGCATCGCGAGGTGGACCTGGTCGTAGGTGGCCGGCAGCCGGTTGAGCGTCCAGCCGTGCTCGGTCACGACCGTGAGCAGTTGCGAATGGATGTCGCGCCACTCGCGCACGCGGCGCACGCTGACGAAGTTCTCGCGCAGCAGCTGCTCGTAGCGGCGGTGGCTGAGGCGGTGCGTGGGCGCCGGAGCGGGCGCGTTCGCCTGCGCGCTCCCGTGACGCGCGTGCGCGGACGCGCCGCGGGGCCCGCGCGGGCCGACCGGCGCGTTCAACGCCGTCTCGAGCGCGGTCTCCTCGACCTGCCCGCCGCGCGAGACCTCGAGCCACTTCCACAGCTTGAGGTAGCCCATGAACTCCGACCGCTCGTCGTCGAACTTCTTGTGCTTCTCGTCGGCCGCCTGCGCCTGCTCCATCGGCCGGTCGCGCACGTCCTGTCCCGACAGCGCCGACGCGATCACCAGCACCTCGCTGAGGCAGTTGCGATCGCGCGCCTCGAGGATCATGCGGCCGACGCGCGGGTCGAGCGGCAGGCGCGCGAGCTCGGTGCCGATCGGCGTGAGCTCGTTGGCGTCGTCGACGGCGTTGAGCTCGCCGAGCAGCGCGTAGCCGTCGGCGATCGCCTTGCGCGGCGGCTCCTCGAGGAACGGGAAGTCCTCGACCGAGCCGAGCCGCAGGCTCTTCATGCGCAGGATGACGCCGGCCAGCGACGAGCGCAGGATCTCCGGGTCGGTGAAGCGCGGGCGGCCGGCGAAGTCCTTCTCGTCGAACAGCCGCACGCAGATGCCGTTCGACACCCGCCCGCAGCGCCCTGCGCGCTGGTTGCACGCGGCCTGGCTCACGGCCTCGATCTGCAGCTGCTCGACCTTGTTGCGGTAGCTGTAGCGCTTGACGCGCGCCAGCCCGCTGTCGATCACGTAGCGGATACCGGGTACGGTAAGAGACGTCTCGGCGACGTTGGTCGTCAACACGATGCGCGGCGCGCCGCCGGTCTCGAAGACACGATCCTGCTCGGCCTGCGACAGGCGCGCGAACAGCGGCAGGATGTCGACGCCCGGCGGGTGGTGCTTGCGCAGCACTTCGGCGGCGTCGCGGATCTCGCGCTCGCCCGGCAGGAACACGAGCACGTCGCCCGGGCCCTGGCGCCACAGCTCGTCGACGGCGTCGGCGATGGCCTCGTTCAGGCCGTACTCGCGCGACTCCTCGAACGGCCGCCAGCGCTGCTCGACCGGGTACAGCCGCCCGCTGACGGTGATGACCGGCGCCGGGCCCTGCGCGGACTCGAAGTGCTTCGCGAAGCGATCGGCGTCGATCGTCGCGGACGTCACGACGATCTTCAGGTCGGGCCGACGCGGCAGGATCTGGCGCAGGTGGCCGAGCAGGAAGTCGATGTTGAGGCTGCGCTCGTGCGCCTCGTCGATGATGATCGTGTCGTAGGCACGCAGCAGCGGATCGCTCTGCGTCTCGGCGAGCAGGATGCCGTCCGTCATCAGCTTGACCGACGCGCCCGGCTGGAAGCGATCCTGGAAGCGCACGCGGTAGCCGACGACGTCGCCGAGCGGCGAGTTCAGCTCGAACGCGATGCGCTTGGCGACGCTCGACGCCGCGATCCGGCGCGGCTGCGTGTGGCCGATCAGCCCGCCGCCGTTCGCCCGGCCGCGGCCGAGCTCGAGCACGATCTTGGGCAGCTGCGTCGTCTTGCCGGAACCGGTCTCGCCGCAGACGATCACCACCTGGTGCTCGCGCAACGCCTGCGCGATGTCCTCGCGCCGGGCGGAGACCGGCAGCGATTCGGGATAGGTGATGGGCGGCAGCGGTGTCGCGGGCGCGGGCGCCGCGCGCGGAGGGCGATCGGCACGGGGCGGTTTCGGAGCGGCGGGACGCGGCGCGGGCGTTGCGATGGGAGGACGGGTGGATGAATTCACGAGCCAGCGATTATCTCGCGTCGGGGTGGCACGGACACGACGGCGTCGAACGGGGCGCGCCAGGTGTGTCTCTGTCAAAAGTCGGGGTTCACCCCATATGGACATGATCCGCTGTTGCACAATGCCGGCCTGACACAAGCGCCGCCCTTTTCCACCGCCCCTTCTCGCGCCCGCCCATGAGCCTGGACCTGGTCTTCCCGCATACCTTCGTGCCCTGGTTCCGCGCCGTGGCGCCACACATCCATGCGTACCACGGCAAGACCTTCGTGGTGGCGATCACCGGCGAGGCGATCGCCGCGCACAAGCTGAACGCGGTCGCGCAGGATCTCGCCATCCTGCATGCGATGGGCATGAAGCTGGTGCTCGTGCACGGCTTCCGGCCGCAGGTCAACGACCAGCTCAAAGCCAAGAACCACCCGGCGCGCTACAGCCACGGCATCCGCGTCACCGACGAGGTCGCGCTCGACTGCGCGCAGGAGGCCGCCGGCCAGCTGCGCTTCGAGATCGAGGCCGCGTTCTCGCAAGGCCTGCCCAACACGCCGATGGCCAACGCGACCGTGCGCGTGGTGTCGGGCAACTTCCTGACGGCCCGGCCGGTCGGCATCGTCGACGGCGTGGACTTCATGCACAGCGGCGTCGTGCGCAAGGTCGACGGCGCGGCGATCCGGCGCGCGATCGACATCGGCGCGATCGTCGTGCTGTCGCCGTTCGGCTTCTCGCCCACCGGCGAGGCGTTCAATTTGACGATGGAAGAGGTCGCGACCTCGACCGCCATCGCGCTGCAGGCCGACAAGCTGCTCTTCCTGACCGAGGTGCCGGGCATCCACGAAGTGCTCGACGACCCCGAGTCGCCGATCGACACCGAGCTCGCGCTGGCCGAGGCCGAGCGCCTGGTCGCCAACCTGCCGGCGCCGACCAGCCCGTTCGACGTCGCGTTCTACCTCCAGCACTGCGTCAAGGCCTGCCAGGGCGGCGTCGAGCGCTCGCACATCCTGCCGTTCGCGGTCGACGGCGCGCTGCTGATGGAGGTCTTCACGCACGACGGCATCGGCACCATGGTCGTCGACGAGAAACTCGAAAGCCTGCGCGAGGCCACGTCCGACGACGTCGGCGGCATCCTCCAGCTGATCGAGCCGTTCGAGCGCGACGGAACGCTCGTCAAGCGCAGCCGCACGGAAATCGAGCGCGACGTCGCCACCTATACCGTGATCGAGCACGACGGAATCATTTTCGGCTGCGCGGCGCTGTATCCGTATCCGGAGGCCGGCACCGCCGAATTGGCGGCGCTCACGGTATCCCCGCAGGTACAGAGCCAGGGCGACGGCGAACGGATTCTGAAGCGAATCGAGCACCGCGCGAAGGCGCTCGGCCTGAAGTCGATATTCGTGCTCACGACGCGCACCATGCATTGGTTCATCAAGCGCGGCTTCGAGCAGGTCGACGCGGAATGGCTGCCCGAGGCGCGCAAGAAGAAATACAACTGGGATCGGCGCTCGCAAGTACTCGTCAAGAAATTGACCTGACCCCGCCGCAATCCATCCGCAGATTCCCTGCTGTCGCGCAGCGCCGAGAAGGCGCCCCGAGCGCACGGCGACACGTCCACCAGGAGTTCCCCATGGCCCGCACCATCCAATGCGTCTACCTGAAGCGCGAGGCCGAAGGCCTCGATTTCTCCGTCTATCCGGGCGAGCTCGGCAAGCGCATCTACGAGAACGTCAGCAAGGAGGCCTTCGAGGCGTGGAAGCGCCACCAGACGATGCTCGTCAACGAGAATCGCCTGAACCTCGCCGACGCGCGCGCCCGCCAATATCTGGCGCGCCAGATGGAAAACTTCTTCTTCGGCGGCGGCGCCGAACAACCCGCGGGTTACGTTCCGCCGGCCCCCTGAACGACGGTCGTTTCTCACGTCAGGGCGGCTTCATGTTCGCATGCAAGGATTATTTCGCGCGCCTCGGTGTATATTCAACGTGACCCGCTGCGGGCCGTGCGAAGTGTCACGGTCGACGAGCTCGCGGAGTTTCTTTTTGCGATTTTCGCGATAAGATGTTTCAATTGCCGAATTGACAAGAGGATTTGAGACATGTCTTCCTTGCAGGAACTGTTGGCCCAGAAGGCCGAAATCGATCGTGCGATTTCCGACGCGCGCCGTCAGGA
>JASLEM010000421.1 GCA_030151165.1 Burkholderiaceae bacterium | reverse complement strand
GATGCCGAGGTTGTTCAGCGCGAGCGGGTTCACGTCGATGCGCACGGCCGGCAGCGAGCCGCCGCCGATCTCGACGTCGCCGACGCCCGAGACCTGCGCGACCTTCTGCTGCACGATGTTGGAGACCGCGTCGTAGATCTGCTGCGGCGTGCGCGTCTTCGAGGTCAGCGCGAGGATGATGACCGGCGTGTCGGCCGGGTTCGCCTTGCGGTAGGTCGGGTTCTGCTTGAGCGTGGCGGGCAGGTCGACGCGCGACGCGTTGATCGCGGCCTGCACCTCGCGCGCGGCGCCGTCGATGTCGCGGTTGAGGTCGAACTGCAGGCTGATGCGCGTCGAGCCCGAACCGCTCTGCGACGTCATCTCGTTGACGCCCGAGATCGTGCCCAGGCGGCGTTCGAGCGGCGTGGCGACGCTGTTGGCCATGGTGTCGGGACTCGCGCCGGGGATCGACGCCGACACCGAGATCGCCGGATAGTCGACCTGCGGCAGCGGCGCGACCGGCAGCACGAAGAAGCCCGCGATGCCCGCCAGCGCGATGCCGGCGGTCAGCAGCACGGTCGCGATCGGGCGCTTGACGAAGGGCGACGACAGGTTCATCGCGCGCCTCCCGGGGCCGGGTCGGGGTGGTCGCCGTCGTGGTGGCCGTCGTAGTCCAGCAGCTTCGGCTCGACCGGGCCTTCGAGGCGCTCGCGCACCGGCGGCGCGGGCAGGGCGAGGCGAGCGTCGGCATCGTCGCCGTCGTCCTCGTCCGCGCCGCCGAAGCGCTCGTGCACCTTCTGCGCGAGGCGGTCGAACCACAGGTAGATGACCGGCGTCGTGAACAGCGTCAGCAGCTGGCTCACCAGCAGGCCGCCGAAGATCGACAGCCCCAGCGGATGGCGCAGCTCCTTGCCTTCGCCCCAGCCGAACATCAGCGGCAGCGCGGCGAAGAGCGCGGCGAAGGTCGTCATCAGGATCGGGCGCAGCCGCAGCAGCGCCGCCTGGTGGATCGCGTCGCGCGGCGACTTGCCCTGCGTGCGCTCGGCATCGATCGCGAAGTCGATCATCATGATCGCGTTCTTCTTGACGATGCCGATCAGCAGGATGATGCCGATGATCCCGATCACGCCGAGATCCTGGCCGCCGATCAGCAGCGCGAGCAGCGCGCCGACGCCGGCCGACGGCAGCGTCGACAGGATCGTCAGCGGGTGCACGTAGCTCTCGTACAGCACGCCCAGCACGATGTAGACGCAGATCACGGCCGCGAGGATCAGCCACAGCTGGTTGGACAGCGACTTCTCGTACGCGCCGGCCGCGCCGAGCGGCACCATCGAGACGCTGTTGGGCATCTGGATGTCCTTGGCGGCCTGGCGGATCGAGTCGACCGCGGTGCCGAGCGAGACGCCGTCCGCGGTGTCGAAGCCGACCGTCGTCGCCGGGTACTGCGCGACGTGCGTCACCTGCAGCGGCGACTGCACCGTGCGCACCGTCGCGAACGCCGACAGCGGCGTCGCCTGGCCGCTGTTCGTGAGCACGCGCAGGTCGCCGATCGACGCCGGCGAGGTCGCCTGGTCGGGCCGCGCCTCGAGGATCACGCGGTACTGGTTCGTCTCGGTGAAGATCGTCGAGATGATGCGCTGGCCGTAGGCGCTGTAGAGCGCGGTGTCGACCGTGGACGCGCTGATGCCCAGGCGCGAGGCGGTGTCGCGGTCCATGTCGACCTCCACCGCCAGGCCCGTGGCGCCGACGTCGGTGACGACGTTGCGCACCTTGGCGTCGCTGCGCAGGCGCTCGGCGAGCTTGTTGGCCCACAGCGCGACGGTCGTGTCGTCGGCGCCTTCGATGGAGACGCGGTACTGCGTCGGGCCGGTGTCGGAGTCGATCGTCAGGTCCTGCGTCGGCTGCAGGTACAGCGAGATGCCGGCCACGCGCTGCGCCTCGTTGCGCAGCCGGTTCATGATCTGCTCCTGCGTGCCGCTCGCGCCCTGCTTGATGTTGATCAGCATCGAGCCGGTGTTGAGCATCGTGTTGTTGCCGCCGTCGACGCCGACGACCGACGAGATGCTCTGCACCGCCGGGTCGCCGAGCAGCTCGGCGGCCGCCGCCTGCTGCAGCTCGGACATCTTCGCGAAGCTGACCGTCTCGCTCGCCTGCACGCGCGCCTGCAGCTGGCCGGTGTCCTGCGTCGGGAACAGGCCCTTCGGGATCACGATGTAGAGGACGACCGTCAGCGCGAAGGTGGCGAGCGCGATCAGCAGCGTGAGGGGCTGGTGGTCGAGCACCCACTGCAGGCCGGTGTCGTAGCGCGCGATGATGCGGTCGAACAGGTGCTGGAACTTCAGCGCGAAGCCGCGCGGCTCGCCTTCCGGGCGCAGCATGCGGCCCGACATCATCGGCACCAGCGTCAGCGAGACGACCGCCGAGATCAGGATCGTGATCGACAGCGTCACCGCGAATTCGCGGAACAGCCGGCCGACGATGTCGCCCATGAACAGCAGCGGGATCAGCACCGCGATCAACGAGACGGTCAGCGACACGATCGTGAAGCCGATCTGCGACGCGCCCTTGAGCGCGGCCTGCATCGGCTTGTCGCCGTCCTCGAGGTAGCGCGAGATGTTCTCGATCATCACGATGGCGTCGTCGACGACGAAGCCGGTCGCGATGGTGAGCGACATCAGGCTCAGGTTGTTGAGGCTGTACCCCAGCAGGTACATCGCGCCGCAGGTGCCGATCAGCGAGATCGGCACCGACAGGCTCGCGATGACCGTCGCGCGCCAGCTGTGCAGGAACGCGAAGATCACGAGCACGACCAGCACCACGGCCAGCACGAGCTCGAACTCGACGTGCTCCACCGACGCGCGGATGCCCGCGGTGCGGTCGCTGAGCACGGTGACCTCGAGCGAGGCCGGCAGCGCGGCCATCAGGTCGGGCAGCTGCTTCTTGATCTGGTCGACCGTCTGGATGACGTTGGCGCCCGGCTGGCGCTGCACGTTGACGATGATGGCCGGCGTCTGGTTCGCCCAGGCGCCCAGGCGCAGGTTCTCGGCGCTGTCGACCACCTGCGCGACGTCGGTCAGCCGCACCGGCGCGCCGTTCTTGTACGCGACGATCAGCGACTTGTAGTCGTCGACCGAGACGAGCTGGTCGTTCGCGTTGATCGAGTACGCGCGCGACGCGCCGTCGAAGCTGCCCTTGGCGCTGTTGGCGTTCGCGTTGGTGATGGCGGTGGTCAGCGCGGTCAGGTCGAGGCCGTACGAGGCGAGGGCGCGGGTGTCGGCCTGGATGCGCATCGCAGGGCGCTGGCCGCCGGCGAGCGTGACGAGGCCGACGCCGGTGACCTGGCTGATCTTCTGTGCCAGCCGCGTGTTGACGAGGTTCTGCACGTCGGGCAGCGGCATCGACTTCGAGCTCACCGCCAGCGTCATCACCGGCGCGTCGGCCGGGTTGACCTTCGCGTAGACCGGCGGCGCCGGCAGGTCGGCCGGCAGCAGCGAGTTGCCGGCGTTGATCGCGGCTTGCACTTCCTGCTCGGCGACGTCCAGCGAGAGGCCGAGGTTGAACTGCAGCGTGACGAGCGAGACGCCCGCCGCGCTCGTCGAGCCCATGCGCTGCAAGCCCGACATCTGGCCGAACTGCTTCTCGAGCGGCGCGGTGACGGTGCGGCTCATGACCTCCGGGCTGCCGCCCGGGTAGAGCGTCTGCACCTGGATCGTCGGGTAGTCGACTTGCGGCAGCGCCGACAGCGGCAGGAAGCGGAAGCCGACGATGCCGGTGAGGACGATCGCGAGCATCAGCAGCGACGTCGCGACCGGTCGCTGGATGAAGGGGCGGGAGGGACTCATCGCGTCAGGCGGTTGGGGCCGGGGTCACGGGCGATCGGCGGGCGAGGCTCGGGGCGTTGGCGGACGAGGCGACCGGCATCACGTTTGGGCCTCGCTCGCGTGCCGGTGCGCATGGCTCGCGCCTTGTCTCGGCACCCACGAGGCTGCGCCGGACGGCGCGCTCGCGCCGTCGTGCGGCCGGTGGCGA
>JASLEM010000410.1 GCA_030151165.1 Burkholderiaceae bacterium | reverse complement strand
GCCCGACCAGGCCTGCGCGCATCCGAACTGGGTGATGGGCCGCAAGATCTCGGTCGACTCGGCGACGATGATGAACAAGGCGCTCGAGGTGATCGAGGCGCGCTGGCTGTTCGACCTGCCGCCCGAGCGCATCCGGGTCGTGATCCATCCGCAGAGCATCATCCACTCGATGGTGGTGGCGCGCGACGGCGCGGTGCTCGCGCAGCTCGGCACGCCGGACATGAAGGGCCCGATCAGCTACGGCCTGTCCTGGCCCGCGCGCATGGCCTCGGGCTGCGACGCGCTCGACTTCACGAGGATGGCGTCGCTCACGTTCGAGGAGGCCGACCGCGTGCGCTTCCCGGGCCTCTACCTCGCGTGGGACGCGCTGCGCGCCGCGCCCGGATCGACCGCCGTGCTCAACGCCGCCAACGAGATCGCCAACGAGGCCTTCCTCGACGGCCGCCTGCGCTTCGACGGCATCCACGCGGTCAACGCCGGCGCGCTCGAGACGGTGCTGCCGCACGCGGACGACGCGCGCTCGATCGAGTCGCTGCTCGCGCTCGACGCGCGCGCGCGCGACGCGGCGCGCGCGCACGTGGCGAAGCTGGCCGGGAGCCGTTGATGCTCGACGCGCTGCAAGGCTTCCTCTACGGCATCCCGTACTACCTGATCACGCTGGGCGTGCTGATCGCCGTCCATGAGTACGGCCACTACCGCGTCGCGGTGGCCTGCAACATCAAGGTCTTCCGCTTCTCGCTCGGCTTCGGCCGCGTGCTGTGGCGGCGCAACTTCGGCAAGGACAACGCGGAGTTCGCGCTCAGCGCGATCCCGCTCGGCGGCTACGTCGCGATGCTGGAGAAGACCGACGCCGACACGCCGTCCGAGGACATCCCGCGCGCGCTCGAGAACCGCCCGCTGTGGCAGCGCATGGCCGTGATCCTCGCGGGCCCGGGCGCGAACCTGCTGCTGGGCGTCGTGCTCTACACGGCGGCGCAGTTCGTCGGCATCGAGCAGCTCGTGCCGGCGCTGAGCGAGCCGCCGGCGGGCTCGATGCTCGCGACCGCGGGGCTGCGGTCGGGCGACCGCGTCGTCGCGCTGCGCGACGCGCCCGCCGACGACGCGGGCGCGCTCGACGACACCGCGGGTTGGGAGGACGTCCGCTCGTTCGACGACCTGTTCGAAGGCATCGCCGTCGCGATGATGGACCAGCACCCGCTGACGCTGCGCGTGCGCCGCCCGAACGAGGCCGCGACGCGCGACCTGTCGCTGCCGCTCGACTCGCTCGGCAAGACCGAGCTCGACGCCGACTCGTTCAAGCGCATCGGCCTCACGTCGCCGTACGCGCCGCCGCTGCTCAGCGAGGTCGTCAACAACGGCCAGGGCATGAAGCAGGGGCTGAAGACGGGCGACCTGGTCGAGACCATCGACGGCGTCCCGGTGCCCGACGCGCAGGCCTTGCGCGACCGCGTGCGCGCGAGCGCGGCGGACGGCAACGCGAAGCCGATGCAGTGGACGCTGCGCCGCGACGGCCAGGAGCTCTCGCTGCCGGTGACGGCGCGCGTCGTGAGCGAGGACGGCAAGCACTACGGCCGCATCGACAGCGCCATCGGCGGCCCGTTCGCGCAGGAACTGGTGCATGACGGCCTCGTCGATTCGCTGCGCTACGGCACAGTGCAGACCTGGCATCGCGCGGCGCTGAGCCTGCGCCTGTTCGGCCGCATGCTGACGGGTCGCACGTCGGTCAAGAACCTGTCCGGACCCATCAGCATCGCGGACGCGGCAGGCAAGTCCGCGAGCCGCGGGCTGGCCGATTTCCTCGCGTTCCTCGCTCGCGTGAGCGTGGGCATCGGCGTGCTGAATCTGCTCCCGATCCCCGTCCTGGACGGGGGGCGGCTGCTGTATTATCTGTTCGAGGGTGCGGCCGGTCGTCCGGTCTCGACACCGTGGCAGAACTGGCTGCGGTATGGCGGGGTTCTCGCAATCCTGCTGTTGATGTCCATCGCCCTTTCCAACGACGTGGCCCGCTTCCTGGGCCTGCAATAAACACCTGATGTCTTCACTCTTCCCGAGCTTGATGCGCCCTGTCGCTGCCTGCGTGATTCTTGCTGGCACGATGTTGCCCGGCGCCGCGATGGCGATCGATCCTTTCACGATCCGCGACATCCGCGTCGAAGGCCTGCAGCGGACCGACCCTGGCAGCGTGTTCTCGGTGCTGCCGTTCCGCGTCGGCGACGGCTATACCGACGACAAGGCGGCCGCCGCGCTGCGCGCGCTGTTCGCCACGGGCCTGTTCAAGGACGTGCGCATCGACGTCGAGACCGATGTCGTCGTCGTCATCGTCGACGAGCGCGCGACCATCGCCTCGGTGAACTTCCTCGGCACCAAGGAGTTCGACAAGGACACGCTGTCGAAGGCCCTGAAGGACGCGGGCATCGGCGAGGGCCTGCCGTTCGACAAGGCGATCGTCGACCGCGCGGAACAGGAAATCAAGCGCCAGTACCTGGGCCGCAGCCTGTACGCCGCCGAAGTCGTGACGACCGTGACGCCGCTCGAGCGCAACCGCGTCAACGTCACGTTCAAGGTGGCCGAAGGCGACGTCGCGCACATCCGCGACATCCACATCAACGGCAGCAAGGCGTTCTCCGAATCGAAGCTGCTGGGCGAGATGGACCTGACGACGGGCGGCTGGCTGACCTGGTACACCAAGTCCGACCGCTACTCGCGCACCAAGCTCAACGCCGACCTCGAGAAGCTGCGCGCGTTCTACCTGAACCGCGGCTACCTCGAGTTCGACATCACGTCGACGCAGGTCACGATCTCGCCGGACAAGCAGACCATCACCGTCACGATCACCGTGACCGAAGGCCAGCCCTACACGGTCACCGGCGTGCGCCTCGAAGGCAACTTCCTGGGCCGCGACGCGGAGTTCAAGAACCTCGTCAAGATCAAGCCGGGCTCGTCGTACCACGGCGACGACGTCACCGCGACGACGAAGGCGTTCACCGACCTCTACGGCACCTACGGCTACGCGTTCGCGCACGTCGAGGCCAAGCCCGAGATCAACCACGAGACGGGCCAGGTCGTCGTCGTGCTGTCGGCCGACCCGGGCCGGCGCGCGTACGTCCGCCGCGTCAACCTCGCGGGCAACACGATCACGCGCGATGAAGTGATCCGCCGCGAATTCCGCCAGTTCGAATCGGCGTGGTACGACGGCTCGAAGATCAAGCTCTCGCGCGACCGCATCGACCGCCTGGGCTACTTCACGAGCGTCGACGTCGACACCAACGACGTCCCCGGCGCGCCCGACCAGGTCGACCTGACCGTCAACGTCGTCGAGCACCCGACCGGCAACCTGACGCTGGCCGCCGGCTACTCGCAGGCCGACCGCGTGTCGCTGACGGGCTCGATCAAGAAGGAAAACGTCTTCGGCACCGGCAACTACCTGGCGCTGGACGTCAGCACCGCGAAGACGAACAAGAACCTGTCGATCAGCGAGACGAACCCGTACTTCACGGACGAAGGCATCTCGCGCACCTACGACATCTACTACCGCACGTCCAAGCCGCTGAACAGCCAGGGCGACGCGTACGCGGTGACGACGCCGGGCGCGGCGGTGCGCTTCGGCCTGCCGTACTCCGAGTTCGACACCGTCTTCGTCGGCATCGGCGCCGAGCAGACGCACATCGGCACCTCGAGCGGCGTGCCGAACAGCTACGTCATCTTCGTCGACAAGTTCGGCGCCTACGCGAACTCGTTCCCGATCACGGCGGGCTGGGCGCGCGACGAGCGCGACAGCGGCGTCGCCCCGACCGCGGGCCGCTACGTGCGCCTGAACACCGACTTCAGCCTGTGGGGCGACGTGCAGTACGCGCGCCTGAACGGCCAGGTGACGCAGTACATCGACCTGGGCAACCACTTCTCGCTGGGCGTCAACGCGGAACTCGGCTACGGCTTCGGCCTGAACGGCAAGCCGTACCCGGTGTTCAAGAACTTCTACGGCGGCGGCCTCGGCTCGGTGCGGGTATTCGAGCAGGGCTCGCTGGGCAAGGGCTCGGTCGACGACACCGGCGCGTTCATCGGCGGCTCGAAGAAGCTCAACATCAACAACGAGCTGTACATCCCGGTGCCGGGCGCGGCGAACGACAAGAGCCTGCGGCTGTTCGGCTTCTTCGACGCCGGCAACGTCTGGTCGGAGGACGAGCACATCGCCCTCGGCACGCTGCGCGCGTCGGCCGGCCTGGGCCTGAGCTGGACGTCGCCGGTCGGCCCGTTCAAGCTGAGCTACGGTCTCCCGGTCAAGGCTGAACCAAACGATAGAATCCAGAAGTTTCAGTTCCAAGTCGGTACCGCGTTTTGATGAAAGCCAGTTCCATGAAATTGTTGTTCGCACTGCTGCTGTCCTGCGCGTCGTTCGCCGTTTCCGCCCAGCAACTGAAGATCGGCTATGCGGACGTCGAGCGTGTGATGCGTGAAGCGGGCCCGGCCAAGGCGGCGCAGCAGCGCCTGGTGGCCGAGTTCAAGCAGCGCGAGAAGGACCTGGACGACCAGAACACCGCGCTGCACGTGCAGGCCGACAAGCTCGACAAGGACGCCCCGACGCTGTCCGAAGCCGAGAAGACCCGCCGTCAGCGCGAGCTGATCGAGCTCGACCGCGACCTGCAGCGCAAGCACCGCGAATACCAGGAAGACCTGACCCAGCGCAAGAACGAGGAGCTGTCCAACGTCGCCGAGCGCGCCAACCGCACGATCAAGGCGATCGGCGAAGCCGAGCACTTCGACCTCATCCTGGCCGATCAGCTGGTGATCTACTACAGCCCGCGAGTCGACATCACGCAGAAGGTGATCGACGCGCTGAACGCCAGCAAGTAACGCCCGAAAGGCCCGCAAGATGAACTCAGTTCGCCTGGGTGAGATCGTTGCGGCGCTGGGCGGCGAACTGCGGGGCGACCCCGAGCACGCGATCGCGCGCATCGCGCCGCTGGAAACGGCGGCCGGTGACGCGATCACCTTCGTTGCGCAAGCCAAGCTGCGCAAGCTGCTCGAGACGAGCACGGCCGGTGCGGTCGTGATCGCCCCCGCCATGGTTCCCGCCGCGCCGGACGGCTGCAACGTCGTCGTCGCCGACGACCCCTACCTGTACTTCGCCCGCCTGACGCAGTGGTGGGCGAAGCGCCTGCGCCCGGCGCCCGCGGCCGGCGTGCACCCGACCGCCTTCATCGCGCCCGGCGCGACCGTCGCGGCCAGCGCCTCGATCGGGCCCTTCGTGGTCGTCGAGGCCGGCGCGACCGTCGGCGAGCGCGTGCAGCTCGGGGCGCACTGCGTCGTCGGCGCGGGCTCGAGCGTCGG
>JASLEM010000339.1 GCA_030151165.1 Burkholderiaceae bacterium | reverse complement strand
CCGGCGCTGATCCGCTCGCATGCGCGGCTCACGTACACCGAGGTCGCCGCCGTCCTCGGCAACACGCGCGGCCCCGAAGCCGCGCAGCGTGCCGAGCTCGTGCCGCACCTGCTGAACCTGCACGACGTCTACCGCGCGCTGCTGAAGGCGCGCCATCGCCGCGGCGCGATCGACTTCGAGACCACCGAGACGCAGATCGTCTGCGACGACAACGGCCGCATCGAGCGCATCGTGCCGCGCACGCGCAACGACGCCCATCGCCTGATCGAGGAAGCGATGCTGGCCGCCAACGTCTGCGCCGCCGACTTCATCGCCCTCAACGAGCACCCGGCGCTGTTCCGCGTCCACGAAGGCCCGACGCCCGAGAAGAAGACCACGCTGCAGAACTACCTGCGCGCGCTCGGCCTGGGCCTGTCGATCAGCGACGATCCGAAGCCCGCCGAATACCAGGCGCTGGCCGAGGCGACGAAGGATCGCGTCGACGCGCAGCAGATCCACTCGATGCTGCTGCGGTCGATGCAGCAGGCGATCTACACGCCGAAGAACAGCGGCCACTTCGGCCTCGCGTACACGGCCTACGCGCACTTCACGAGCCCGATCCGCCGCTACCCGGACCTGCTGGTGCACCGCGTGATCAAGGCCATCCTGGCCGGCAAGCGCTACCACCTGCACGCGCCGGAGGTCGAGACCTCGGCCGCCGCGGGCGCGCGCAAGAGCAGCAGCACGCGCGGCGCGACGAAGTCGGGCGAGACGGAGATGGCGCAATGGGTCTCGGCGGGCGAGCACTGCAGCGCGAACGAGCGCCGCGCCGACGAGGCCTCGCGCGACGTCGAGGCCTGGCTCAAGTGCCGCTTCATGCGCGAGCGCCTGGGCGAGGAGTTCTCGGGCACGGTCAGCGCGGTCACGACCTTCGGCCTGTTCGTCACGCTCGACGCGCTGTACGTCGAGGGCCTCGTGCACATCACCGAGCTCGGCGGCGAGTACTTCAAGTTCGACGAGGTGCGCCAGGAGCTGCGCGGCGAGCGCACCGGCATCCGCTATGCGATCGGCGCGCGCGTGCGCGTGCAGGTCAGCCGCGTCGACCTCGACGGCCGCAAGATCGACTTCCGCATCGTGCGCGAGGCCGAGAGCGAGCGGCTGCTGTCGAAGGGGCGCAAGCCGGACGGCGGCTCGCGCGGCGACCGGGGCGAACGCACGGCGCCGACCGCGGCCGAACAGCTCGCGGCGGTCGAGGCGCAGGATCGCGACGTCAAGCGCGCCAACCGCAAGCTCAAGAGCGGCAACCAGGCCACGAGCCGGCGCTCGCCCGCCGCCAAGGCGCCCACGCGCGGCGCCAAGCCGGCCGCCAAGCGCAGCAAACGCTGACGGTGAGGGCCGGGTAGCCGGCCGCGCCCGGAAGGCTGCAGACGCCTCCAAAAGCCCCGTTGTCGCACCCGCGCAACGGGGCTTTCACCTTTCTGAGCCACGAATTGCGCCGCATTGGCCTCGTTGATGCGGCCACCGGATCGCCCGACCGCACCGCAGAATCGGCTGCACCTCCACCCTGCCCAGGGCACGCCGATGACCGCTCCGACCGCCACCCCGCCGACTCTCGCGACCGCGACCAGCAGCAATGCCGATCTCGAGCGCGGCCTCGCGCTGGCACGGGCCGGCGGCATGCAGATCGCCGAGCTGCTCGACCGCGCGGGCTCGCTGAACCAGAGCGGTCACGCCGAGGCGTCGGCCGCGCTGTACGAGCACTGGATCGCGCACACCGAGTCGCCGCATCGCCACGTCGCCTGCTTCAACTGGGGCACGGTGCTGGGCAACCTCCATCGCCACGCCGACGCCGAGCGCGCCTACCGTCGCGCGATCGAGTTCCGTCCGGACTTCGTCCAGGCCTGGCTGAACCTCGGCCACCAGCTCGAGCAGCAGAAGCGCCACGACGAGGCGCTGGCCGCGTGGGAGCGCGTGCTGCTGCTGACCGCGAACGCCGCGCCCGCCGAGCGCGACCTGCGCCTGCATGCGCTCAACAACTCGGCGCGCCTGCTCGAGACGCTGCGCCGCTTCGACGAGTCCGAGCGCTTCATGATCCGCAGCCTCGAGCTGAAGCCGGGGCAGCCGGACGTCATCCAGCACTACGTCCACCTGCGCCAGAAGATGTGCGCGTGGCCGATCTACCAGCCGGTCGGCGAGGTCACGCACAACCAGCTGCTGGTCGGCACGTCGCCGCTCGCGATGCTCAGCGCGACGGACGATCCGGCGCTGCACCTGCTCGCCGCGCAACGCTTCGCCCACGAACGCATCCCGAAGACGCCCGCCGGCCCGCTGCACCCGACCGGCCCGCGGCGGGAAGGGAAGATCCGCATCGGCTACCTGTCGGGCGACCTGTGCCTGCACGCGGTCGGCCTGCTCGTGCCCGAGCTGCTCGAGCTGCACGACCGCGAGCGCTTCGAGGTGTTCGCGTTCGGCTGGAGCCGCGAGGACGGCAGCGCGCAGCGCGCGCGCCTCGTCGGCGCCGTCGACCACCTCGTGCGCATCGACCGCCTCGACGACGTCACCGCCGCGCGCCTGATCGCGGGCCACGGCATCGACATCCTGGTCGACCTGC
>JASLEM010000327.1 GCA_030151165.1 Burkholderiaceae bacterium | reverse complement strand
GCGCTCGCAGCCCGACGGCTCGCTGCGCGCCGCGATCACCGGCATCGTCGCCGACACCGAAGGCTGCGTGCACGGCGGCCCGTTCGTCGCCGGCGCGAACCCGGTCTGCGTCACGTTCGAGGTGACGCTCGAGGAATGGCTGCCCGAGGCCGCCTGAACCCCACACCGTATCCATCGTTCCAGCACCAGGAGACAAACTCATGAGCAGCATCGACAACAACTCGAAGGTCGCCGTCGTCACCGGCGGCGCGCGCGGCATCGGCCTCGCGATCGGCCAATGGTTCCTGGACAAGGGCCACCGCGTCGCGCTCGTCGACATCGACCAGCAGACGTTCGATCGCACCGTCGCCGCGTTCGACCGCCCCGACGCGGTGATCGGGATACAGGCCGACGTCTCGAACCCCGGGCAGGTCAAGGCGGGCGTCGATCAGATCCTGCAAAGGTTCGGCCGTATCGACAAGCTCGTGAACAACGCCGGCATCGCCGTCTTCAAGCCGGTGATGGAGACCTCGTACGACGAGTTCCGCGCCGTGCTCAACACCAACCTCGACGGCGCCTTCATCTTCACGCAGGCCGTCGTGCCGGCGATGCTGAAGGCGGGCGGCGGCGCGATCGTCAACATCGCGGCGATCTCGGGCCTGCGCGCGAGCACGCTGCGCGTCGCGTACGGCACGAGCAAGGCGGCGCTGCTGCACCTGACCAAGCAGCTCGCGGTGGAGCTCGGCAACGTCGGCATCCGCGTCAACGCGATCTGCCCGGGGCCGGTCGAGACGGAGATGGCCAAGCTCGTGCACTGCGTGGCGATCCGCAGCGACTACTACGACGCGATCCCGCTGGGCCGCTACGGCTCGGTCGAGGAGATGGCGCAGACCGTCGGCTTCCTGTGCAGCGACGACGCGAGCTTCGTCAACGGCCAGTTCCTCGCCGTCGACGGCGGCTTCGACGCGGCCGGCGTCGGCCTGCCCACCCTGCGCCGCAACGCCGCGGCGGCCGCCGCGCAATGAGGCCTCGCATGTCGACCTGTCTCCGGATCGAGCGCCGGGCCGCCCCGAGCCGGCCCGCGGCGCCTCGCGGTCGGCCGCGGGCGTCCCGACGGCCGGCGGCGAGTCGAGGTCGACGTCGGCCGGGGCGACGTCGCCGGCCCAGGGCGACAGCATCCGCAGCGCGGCCTGCGTCCGGGGTTGCGGTCTCATTGCGCGCTGCTTTCCGCGGCGCGGCGGCGCAGCGTCGGGATGCCGACGCCCGACGCGTCGAAGCCGCCGTCCACCGCGAGGAACTGGCCGTTGATGAAGCTCGCGTCGTCGCTGCACAGGAAGCCGACCGTCTGCGCCATCTCCTCGACCGAGCCGTAGCGGCCGAGCGGGATCGTGTCGTAGTAGTCGGTGCGGATCGCGACGCTGTGCACGAGCTTGGCCATCTCGGTCTCGACCGGCCCCGGGCAGATCGCGTTGACACGGATGCCGACGGTGCCGAGCTCCACCGCGAACTGCTTGGTGAGGTGCAGCAGCCCGGCCTTGCTGGTGCCGTAGGCGACGCGCAGCGTGCTCGCGCGCAGGCCCGAGATCGACGCGATGTTGACGATCGCGCCACCGCCCGCCTTCAGCATCGCCGGCACGACGGCCTGCGTGCAGATGAACGCGCCGTCGAGGTTGGTGTTCAGCACGGTGCGGAACTCGTCGTACGAGGTCTCCATCACCGGCTTGAAGACGGCGACGCCCGCGTTGTTCACGAGCTTGTCGATGCGGCCGAACGTCTGCAGCACCTGCGCGACGCCGGCCTTCACCTGCTCGGGGTTCGAGACGTCGGCGTGGATCCCGATCACAGCGTCGGGGCGGTCGAACGCGGCGACGGTGCGTTCGAGCGTCTGCTGGTCGATGTCGACGAGCGCGACGCGGTGGCCCTTGTCGAGGAACCACTGGCCGATGGCGAGGCCGATGCCGCGCGCGCCGCCGGTGACGATCGCGACCTTCGAGTTGTTGTCGATGCTGTTCATGGCTTGTCTCCTGGTGTCTGGATCTGGAGCGTGGATACGGGGTGGGGTTCAGGCCGCTTCGGGCAGCCATTCCTCGAGCGTGACCTCGAAGGTCACGCAGACGGGGTTCGCGCCGGCGACGAACGGGCCGCCGTGCACGGAGCCTTCGGTGTCGGCGACGATGCCGGTGATCGCCGCGCGCAGCGAGCCGTCCGGCTGCGAGCGCACCTCGCCGGCGAGGCTGACGATCTCGACCGCCGGCCCGCGCACCTGGCGCGTCGAGCCGTCGGGCGCGGTGAAGCAGGCGTCGACCAGGCTGCCGAGTGCGCCGCGCACGAACGCGTGGCGGAAGCCTTCGGCGACGCACAGCTTCTCGATGCTCGTCACGAGGTCTTCGTTCGGCGCGACGCGCGCGTAGGCCACGCGGCCCATGGCGCCGGACTCGACGAGGTGGATGTGGGACTGAATGTCAGAGGGCATGTTCGATCTCCTTGGCGACCGCGGTCGACGCGCCGATCGCGAACGGGCGCATCAGCGGCATGTGGGTTTCCTCGTCCTGCGTGATGCGCAGCTCGATGCCGTCCAGCGACGTCGCGAGGACGGGCAGGCCGTGCCCGCCGACGAGGCTGCGGTCGACGACGATGTGCCCGCCGCGCACGCGGCCGTCGGCGCAGGCGAAGGTCGCGTGGCAGTGCACGACGGGCTCGCCGCGCGCCGAGCGGCCGAAGGTGGCGTTGCCGAAGATCAGCGTGGCGGCGCCGGCGTCGATCGGCCGCGTGTAGTTCGCGACGCGCTCCCCGGTCGGGTCGGGCGGCGCGACGCAGTACAGCAGCCGGTCGACGCTCCCGCCGAGGATCGTCATCGACGCCGACGTCATGCCGAGCGCCAGCAGCGGCTCGATGATCGCGTCGTGCATCGTCCGGCCGGGCTGCAGCGCGAGCCGGAAATGGCGCCCGCGGTGCGCATGCTGGTGCTCGATGCGGATCGCCTGCACCGGGCCGGGGTGCACCAGGGTGCGGGCGCGCGGCAAGGGCTGCACGAGGACGGAATCGGTCATGCCTGTCTCCTGCGGTGTTCGTGGCACCGATGTTTTCCGGATCCGCCAGGGGTTTGGCGGTTCGGACTGTGGCGCAGTCTAAGAACGCGATTCGATTTGAGGAAGTTTGCAATTCCTATCGATTGATCCAGAATACGGAACGATGGAAATGCGCCACCTCCGCTGCCTGATCGCCGTCGCCGAAGAGCTGCACTTCGGCCGCGCCGCGCGACGCCTCAACCTCTCGCAGCCGCCGGTCAGCCTGGCGATCAAGGAGCTCGAGGCGGAGCTCGGCGTCACGCTGTTCGAGCGCAACTCGCGCCGCATCGTGCTGACGCGCCAGGGCGAGGAGGCCGTGCACGACGCGCGCGCCGTGCTCGCGCGCACCGAGCTGCTCAAGCGCCGCGCGCACGATTCGGCGCAGGGGCAGTCG
>JASLEM010000311.1 GCA_030151165.1 Burkholderiaceae bacterium | reverse complement strand
GAACGCGATGCCGTCGATCACGCCGATGATGTCGGCGATCTTCTTCGAGCTCGTGTTGATGTCGTTCATCGTCGAGACGACCTGCGCCACGACGCTGCCGCCGCGCGCCGCGACCTCGGCCGCCGACGACGCGAGCTGGTTCGCGGTGTGGGCCGAGTCGGCCGACTGGCGCACGGTGCTGGTCAGGCCCTCCATCGAGCTGGCGGTGCGTTGCAGGTGGCTCGCGGCGAGCTCGGTGCGTTGAGACAGGTCGGTGTTGCCGCTCGCGACCTCGGAGCTGGCGACCTCGATGCTCTCGGAGGACTCGCGCACCTGGCCGACAAGGCTGCGCAGCGACTGCTGCATCTCGGCCAGCGCCTTCATCAGGCGCGCCGGCTCGTCCTGGCCTTCCGCGGTGACGCGGCCGCTCAGGTTGCCGCTGGCGATGCGGGTCGCGACCTCGACCGCCTGGTCGAGCGGGCCGCAGATCGAACGCAGCGTCACCCACATCAGCGGCAGGAAGATGGCCAGCGTCAGGCCGACGAGCACGAGGCGCGCCGTCGACGCGATCATCGAGCTGGTGGCGATCTCGCCGCGGATCGCGGCCAGGCCGTCCTTCTGCGACTTGAGGATCGCGCCGAGGTTGGCCTGGATGACGTCGAGCGTCGTGTTGGCCTGGCCGGCGTAGGCGAGCGCGGCGGTCGCGTCCATCTTGGCGTCGGTCAGCTGCTGGGCGATCGGGTCGATGATCTCGGTGACGTCGCCGAGCAGCTTCTTCTGCTTGGCGACCAGCGCGGCCAGGGCGGCGTCGCCGCTGTGCGCCTTCGCGAGCCCGTCGCCGCCGGCGTTGAGCGCCTCGATCTCCTTCTTCCAGGCCTGGTGCACGGCCTCGACGCCGGTGGGGTTCGACACCGCCGTCGCGATCATCTCCGCCTGGTAGCGGCGCAGGCTGGCCATCGACTCGCGCAGCGCGCCGACCTGCTGGGCGGTGGCGTCGGCCTGGTCGAACATGTCGGTGACCGTCGAGATGCCGGTCCGTGCGGAGACCATGCCCCAGCCGGCCTGGATCAGCAGCGAGATCGCCACCAGGGACATGACCAGGTAGAACCGGGAGCGAACCGAAATGTTGCGCATGGAGAACATGGACGCCTCGTGAAAACGGGAGTGGAGGGTGAGAAAACGAAGAAGTCGGATGTCTCACGTGCCCCGTCGACCGCGCGGGGCTTGCGGTTTATTCGGTTCGATTGTGGAAGTTGTGAACTCCCGACAAGGGACGAATAGCCGGGTTTAAGCGGCTAAATTCACGCAGCGCGCAAAAGCCGCCCTTTATCTGCGACTTCGCGCGGCCCGGCGCACGCCGCTGGTGCGCGGCTCGAACCGGCGACCCGGCGACCCGCCTATCACGCACGGCGATGCCCTTGCGCCTGCACTCGCCCTCAACCCTCGCTAACCTCGCCGCATGACCAACCTGTTCGACCCCCTCCAGCTCGGCGACATCGCCCTCGCCAACCGCGTCGTGATGGCGCCCCTGACGCGCGACCGCGCCGGCCCCGGCCGCACGCCGCGCGCGCTGAACGCCGAGTACTACGCGCAGCGCGCCGACCCGGCCACCGGCGCCGGCCTCATCATCTCGGAAGGCACGCAGGTCGACCCGCTCGGCCAGGGCTACCTCGACACCCCGGGCATCTACAGCCCCGAGCAGCTCGAGGGCTGGAAGCTCGTGACGGACGCCGTGCACCGCAAGGGCGGCAAGATCGTCGCGCAGATCTGGCACGTCGGCCGCATCTCGCACACCTCGCTGCTGCCCGAAGGCCAGGTGCCGGTGTCGGCGACCGCGAAGCCGGCGAACGGCAAGACCTTCACGGCCGCCGGCTTCGAGCAGGTGTCGGCGCCTCGCGCGCTGACGACGGCCGAAGTCGCCGCCGTCGTCGGCCAGTTCCGCCACGCGGCGCGCGTCGCGATCGACGCGGGCTTCGATGGCGTCGAGGTGCACGGCGCCAACGGCTACCTCGTCGAGCAGTTCCTGCGCGACTCCGCCAACGACCGCACCGACCAGTACGGCGGCAGCATCGAGAACCGCGCGCGCTTCCTCGTCGAGGTGATGACCGCCGTCTGCCAGGAGATCGGCCCGGGCCGCGTCGGCGTGCGCCTGTCGCCGGTCACGCCGGCCAACGACATCGGCCAGGACTCCGACCCGTTCGCGCTCTTCAGCCATGTCGTCACCGAGCTGGACAAGCTGAAGTTCGCGTTCATCGAGGTCGTCGAGGGCAGCACCGGCGGCCCGCGCGACTTCGCGCCGTTCGATTTCCACGCGCTGCGCAAGCTGTGGAGCGGCGCCTGGATCGTCAACAACGGCTACACGCGCGACATGGCGATGCGGGCGGTCGGCTCCGGGTACGCCGACGCGGTGTCGTTCGGCAAGGGCTTCATCTCGAACCCCGACCTCGGCCGCCGCCTGCGCGAAGACCGCGAGATCGCGCCGGTGCAGCAGAAGGTGCTCTATGGCGGCGGCGCGGAAGGCTACACCGACTACCCGACGCTCGCGGACTGACGATCCGCCCCCGTCGCTCCGAAGGCCGCCCGCCCTCCAGGCCGGCGGCCTTTTTGCATTCCAGGGCACCGCCAGCGCGGCCCGAAGCGTCGTCGTTTGACTTCAAAACCCGGGCGATGGAGAAAACAAGTCCGGCGACGCGGTTCGGAACGCCGACGATGCTCAAATTTTGTGCGGCACCGGAGTTCGGAGCCGCATCGTTGCTGAAAACAAGTGCACCGCCGGAGATCGGAAGTGCGGCGTTGCTCAAAATTTGAGCATTGTCGGAGTTCGAAGCTCCGGCGTCGGGGAAAAAAGGTGCGGCGCCGAGGTTCCGAGGTCCATCGTCCCCTCGCCGGACGCCGGCTCAGCCCCGCGGCGGCTGCATCCGCGCCCGGAAAAGCTCGACGACGCCGTTCGCGCGCGGGCCCGGGATCACCTCGAAGGCGTCGCCGGCCGCGATCGTGCCCGGCACGCGCACCGCGAGCCAGAAGCCGCCCCAGCGCGATTGCGCGACCATCTTGGCGGCGTGCGGGAAGCCGAGCGTCGCGTCGAAGCGGGCATCGGGCAGGCGCGGCGCGCTGACGACGAGCGTGCAGTTCGGGAACCGCAGCAGGTCGCCGATCCACAGCCCGGATTCCTGGACGCCGTCGAGCGCCAGGTGCTCGTCGAACGACGCCGGCGGCACCGGCTCCTCGCGCGGCGTGACCCGCGCCTGCGCGCGCACCGTGCGCCAGAACGCGTGGTGCACGGTCGGATAGGCGTAGACCGCGTAGGCCAGCGCGTGGTCCTCGGGCGCGATCGCCGGGTCGTCCGGCGGCGGCAGGTCGGGGCCAGCCGCGAAGCCGAGCGGGCCGATCTCGACCGGGCCGGCGGCGGGCGCGAGGCGCAGCACGCCGCCGTCGCTCGCAGCGCGGGGCACGTTCACGGAAGCAACGGTCATCGTCATCGGGCCATTGTCGCGGCGTTCGCGCCGCACGACCGCGCACCGCACAATGGGGCGATGGACTCCCCGCCCGTCTCCGACCTCGCCGAGTTGCTCGCCACGATGGAACCCGCGCTCAACGCCGGCACCTGGGCGTGGTGCGCGCTGGCGGACGGCGAGGTGCCGGCCGACGTCGACCCCGTCGCGACGATGCGCGAGGCGGAAGGCCTCACGGTGGTCGTCGCCGAGGCGCAGGCCGTCGCGCGCGGCTGGCCGGTCGCGTTCCGCTCGGCGTGGATCACGCTGCGCGTGCACTCCGACCTCGCCGCCGTCGGCCTCACCGCGGCCTTCGCGCGGGCGCTCGGCGACGCGGGCATCCCGTGCAACGTGATCGCCGGGGTGCACCACGACCACCTGTTCGTGCCGGCGGATCGCGCCGGCGACGCGATGCGCGCGTTGCGCGAGCTCCAGGCGCGCTCGGCCGCCCGCTGAGCCTGCAGCGAAACGACGCCGCAGCGCCGCGGGCGCCGGGCGTCATGTCGAGCACGACTTCTATACTGGCGCGCCCGCCCTCCACGCCGCCCGCGTCTCGCCCCGCTCTCCCGATCCGCCCCGATGACCTCCGCCCCCGCTTCCGGCTCGCCCCGCGCCTCGACATCGTCGACGCCGGCGCTGCCGTCGCTGCGGCTGGTGGACGTCGCCTGCCGGCGCGGCGAGCGCGTGCTGTTCGCCGGGCTGACCGAGACGCTGGCGCCGGGCGAACTGCTGTGGCTGCGCGGCGGCAACGGGCGCGGCAAGACGAGCCTGCTGCGGCTGGTCGCCGGCCTCGCCGCGCCGGAGCACGGGCAGATCCTGTGGGGCGACGCGCCGACGCGCCGCAACGCGCGCTTCGCCGGCGAACTCGTCTACATCGCGCACGCCAACGCGCTGAAGGACGACCTCACCGCCGCCGAGTCGCTGGCCTTCCTCGCGCGCATCCACGGGCGCGACGACCGCCCGCCCGCGATCCGCGCCGCGCTCGTGCGGCTCGGGCTGGCCGGGCGCGAGCGCACGCCGACGCGCAGCCTGTCGCAAGGCCTGCGCCGCCGCGTGGCGCTGGCGCGGCTCGCGCTCGAGACGGCGCCCGCGCTGTGGGTGCTCGACGAGCCCTTCGACGCGCTGGACGTCGCCGGCACCGCGGTGCTGCACGAGCTGCTCGCCCAGCACCGTGCGCGCGGCGGCAGCGTGCTGCTGACGAGCCATCACCTGCATCTGGACGCGCGCGCCGCGGACGCGGGCTTCCGCGTGCTCGATCTCGACGCCCTGCCGGCCGCGCTGCCGGAACACGAGGCGGGGCTCGCGTGAACGGCGCCGTCTTCGTGTCCGTCTACCGGCGCGACCTGCGGCTCGCGTGGCGGCGGCGCACCGAGTCCGCGCTGCCGCTCGCGTTCTTCCTCGTCGCGGCCAGCCTGTTCCCGCTGGGCATCGGGCCGGAGCCGCAGGTGCTGCGCCAGATCGCGCCGGGCGTGGTGTGGGTCTGCGCGCTGCTGGCGGCGATGCTGTCGATGCCGCCCTTGTACGCCGCCGACTACGCCGACGGCTCGCTGGAGCAGCTGCTGCTCGCACCGGGCGCGGGCCTGGCGGTCGCGACGGCCAAGGCCGCGGCGCACTGGACGCTCAGCGGCGCGCCGCTGGTCGTCGGCGCGCCGCTGCTCGGCTTGCTGCTGGGGCTGCCGCCGGAGGAACTCCCGGTGCTGTTCGCGTCTCTACTGCTGGGGACGCCGGTGCTGAGCCTGCTGGGCGGCGTCGGCGCGGCGTTGACGCTGGGGCTGCGCAGCACCGGCATGCTCATCGTGCTGATCGTGCTGCCGCTGGCGGTGCCGGCGCTGATCTTCGGCGCGGGCGCGGCGGCGGCGGTGGACGCGGGGCTGTCACCGGCGCCGCACCTGTCGCTGCTGGGCGCGCTGCTGATCGCGTGCGGCCTCGGCGCACCGCCGGCGACGGCGGCGGCGCTGCGGATCGCGCTGGAGTGACCGTGGCCCGCGCGTCAAACCGCCCCGTCGTGCCGGGCCAATCCGGCTTTTACATCTTGCAATGCCCGTCGCGCGGAAAATGACGCCGTGAACTCCACCCCCGACCTCGCCGCCGACCGTGCCCGCCCAGGCGCCCGCCTGACGTGGTTCACGTTCGCCTCGCCCGCGAACTTCCACGGCCTCGCCGGGCTGCTGGCCCCGGCGTTCGGCGCCGTGGCGACGCTGTTCGCGCTCGCCGGCCTGTGGATGGGCTTCTTCGTCGCGCCCACCGACGCCACGCAGGGCGAGGTCTACCGCATCATCTTCATCCACGTGCCGGCGGCGTGGCTGTCGATGGTGCTGTACGTCGCGATGGCGTTCTGGGCCGCGATCGGCTGGTTCCTCAACGCACGCATGGCCTTCATCCTCGCCCGCGCGATCGCGCCGACGGGCGCGCTGTTCACGCTGCTCGCGCTGTGGACGGGCTCGCTGTGGGGGCGTCCGACCTGGGGCACCTGGTGGGTGTGGGACGCGCGGCTGACGTCCGAGCTGATCCTGCTGTTCCTCTACCTCGGCTACATGGCGCTGGTCGCCGCGATCGACGACACCCGCCGGGCCGACAAGGCCGGCGCGCTGCTGGCGATCGTGGGCGTCGTCAACGTGCCGATCATCTACTTCTCGGTCGTCTGGTGGAACACGCTGCACCAGGGCTCGAGCCTGACGATGGGCGCGGCGCCGAAGATGGCGTCGACGATGCTGTGGGCGATGCTGCTGCTGACGCTGGCCTGCTGGGCCTACGCGTTCGCGGTGGTGTTCGTGCGCGCGCGGGCGATCGTGCTCGAGCGCGAGGGCGGCACGGCCTGGGCGCGCGCACTCGTCGCATCAAGCAATCAAGGATGAGCCATGCAGTGGCACTCGCTTTCTGAATTCCTCGACATGGGCGGCCGCGGCGGCTTCGTCTGGGGCGCGTACGGCACGATGGCCGCGCTGATGCTGGCCGAGGTGCTGCTCGCGCGCCGGCGCCACCGCGCGGCGCGCGTCGCGATCGCCGAGCGCATCGCCGACGAGGCCGAGGCCAAGGCCGCCGCATCGACCGGAGCCCGCCCGTGACCGCACGCCAGAAGCGGCTCGCGATCATCGTGGGCATCCTGCTGGCGGTCTGCGCCGCCACCGCGCTGGTGCTGAACGCCTTCCGCTCGAACCTCGTCTTCTTCTACTCGCCGTCGCAGGTCGCCGCGCACGAGGCGCCGGAGAACCGGCTGTTCCGCATCGGCGGGCTCGTGGTCGCGGGCAGCCTGAAGCGCGACGGCGTCGACGTCAGCTTCACCGTCACCGACCTCGTGAAGTCGATGCAGGTGCACTATCGCGGCATCCTTCCCGACCTGTTCAAGGAAGGCAAGGGCGTGGTCGCGCAGGGCAAGCTGGGGCCGGACGGCGTGTTCACCGCGCAGGAAGTGCTGGCCAAGCACGACGAGAACTACATGCCGCCCGAGGCCGCCGCCGCGCTGAAGCAGGCGGCCGACCACGGCGGGATGATGAAGACGGACAAGACCGAGAAGGTCGTCGAGAAGACGGCGGACAAGATGGAGACGAGCAAATGATCCCCGAACTCGGGCAGGTCGCGCTGCTGCTGGCGCTGGCCGTGGCGCTGATCCTCGGCACGCTGCCGCTCGCGGGCGCCTGGCGCGGCCGCGCCGACTGGATGGCGCTCGCGCGGCCCGCGGCGCGCGCGCACGGGCTGCTCGTCGCCGTCGCCTTCGCCTGCCTCGTCAGCACCTTCGTGCGCAACGACTTCTCGGTGCTCTACGTCGCCAGCAACTCCAACAGCGCGCTGCCGATCTGGTACCGCATCGCGGGCGTCTGGGGCGGCCACGAGGGCTCGCTGCTGCTGTGGCTGGCGATGCTGAGCGTGTGGATGCTCGCGGTCGCGCAATGGAGCACGAAGCTGCCGCAGCCCTTCGTCGCGCGCGTGCTGGGCATCATGGGCCTGGTCAGCATCGGCTTCATCCTGTTCATGCTGACGACGTCGAACCCGTTCGACCGCCAGGTGCCGGTGCCGATCGACGGCAACGACCTGAACCCGCTGCTGCAGGACCCGGGCATGGTGGCGCACCCGCCGATGCTCTACATGGGCTACGTCGGCTTCTCGGTCGCCTTCGCGTTCGCGGTCGCGGCGCTGATCGAGGGCCGGCTCGATGCCACCTGGGCGCGCTGGACGCGCCCGTGGACGACGGCCGCGTGGTCGTGCCTGACGATCGGCATCATGCTGGGCAGCGCGTGGGCGTACTACGAGCTGGGCTGGGGCGGCTGGTGGTTCTGGGATCCGGTGGAGAACGCG
>JASLEM010000288.1 GCA_030151165.1 Burkholderiaceae bacterium | reverse complement strand
GCCTGAGCCTGCCCGGCACCGAGCTGCCGCCCGCCCTCGGTGCCGCCCAGCGCGCCGCGGCCCTGCAGGCTCTCGCGCGACGGCGCGCGCCACGCGTCGCGCACGCGCGCGCCGGGGCCCGGGCGGGCGGATCGGGCGGCGGTCACCATCGCGCGAGCGCCTGCAGGGCCGCGGCGCGCTGGGCGGCACCGAGGGCGGGCGGCAGCTCGGTGCCGGGCAGGCTCAGGCCGTACGAATGGCCGGCGACGTCGGCGGCGACGACCCACGCCGCGAGCCGCGACAGCCGCGCCTCCGGGTCGCCGAGCTGCGCCTGGCTCCACTGCAGCCAGAGTTCGCGCTGGACGGTGCCGGCGGTCTCGCGGCTCACCAGCTCGCCGGTGCGCGCGGCCTTCTTCCAGATGACCTGGCGCAGCGTGTCGCCGCGCCGGTAGGGTCGCACGCCCTCGAACTCCGAGCCGGCGCCCACGCGCGGCGACGCCTTGTCGGCACCGTGCGCGGCGCTGGTCGTCGGCCACGGCGGCGTCGGGCTCTCGGGCCGCGGATAGACCCACTGCTGGCCGGCCGGCCGCCAGATCGTCCAGGCGCGGAACAGGCCGAACGGGTAGCGCGACTCGGCGCGCATCAGCGGCAGGGCGTGCAGGCCGCGGCCGGGCGCGAGCCAGCTCAGGTGGACGATGCTCTGGCCCTGGCCGACGATCTCCGTGTAGGCGAGGGCGATCGGCCGCACGCCGAGGTCGAGCCCGAAGCCGATCCCGTGCCGGCTCCGGCCCGGGTTCGTCACGACGACCTCGAGCGCGGCCGCGTCCTCCGCGAACGCGGGCACGAGCGGCTTCAGGTGCAGCGTCAGGCCACGCAGGCTGCCGTGCGTCATGTGCATCGACGCCGCGGCGCTGCCGGCCAGCAGGAAGGTCAGCGCGAAGCCCAGGCTCAGCTGGTAGTTGATCGAGACGACCAGCAGCAGCAGCAGCGTCGCGCAGAACGCGAGGCCGGCGCGCGTCGGCACGATGTAGATGTTGCGCTGGGTCAGCACCTGGCTCTCGCGCGGTTCCATGCGCGATTGCCACCACGCGCGCCAGCGTCCGCGCACGTCGAGGAAGTCGGGCTTGGCGGCGCCCGCGGGCGCGGCGGTCGAGGTGTCGGCGGCCATGCGGTTCAACGTGGGCGGGTCAAGGCAGCGGGATCGACTCGATCATCGCGCGCACCTGCTCGCGCCGGCCGCGGCCCGCGCCGGCGATCGGCAGCAGGCGGTGGGCGATCGCCTGCGGCAGGATCGCCTGCAGGTCGTCGGGGCTCACGAAGTCGCGTTGCGCGAGCAGCGCCCGCGCGCGCGCCAGCCGCAGCACGCCGATGCCCGCGCGCGGCGACAGCCCTTCGCTGAACCAGTGGCCCGAGCGCGTGGCCGCGATCAGCGCCTGCAGGTAGTCGAGCAGCGGCTCCGACACGTGCACCCGGCGCACCTCGGCCATCGCGTCGATCAGCTCCTCGGGCGTCATCACCGGCTGCAGCTGCGCGACCGCCTCGCGCCGGTCCTGGCCGGTCAGCAGCTCGCGCTCGGAGCGCGCGTCCGGGTAGCCGAGCGTGATGCACATCAGGAAGCGATCGAGCTGCGACTCCGGCAGCGCGTAGGTGCCGAGCTGGTCGCCGGGGTTCTGCGTCGCGATCACGAAGAAGGGCAGCGGCAGCGGACGCGTCTCGCCGTCGACGCTCACCTGCTGCTCCTCCATCGCCTCGAGCAGCGCGCTCTGCGTCTTCGGGCCGGCGCGGTTGATCTCGTCGGCGAGCAGCACCTGCGCGAACACCGGCCCGGGATGGAACGCGAAGGCCTCGCGGGCGCGCTCGTAGATGCTCACGCCGACGAGGTCGCTGGGCAGCAGGTCGGCGGTGAACTGCACGCGCGAGAACTTCAGGCCGAGCGAGACGGCCAGCACGTGGGCAAGGGTGGTCTTGCCGACGCCGGGGACGTCCTCGATCAGTAGGTGGCCGCCGGCCAGCATGCAGGCGAGGGAGTCGTCGATCTGCGTCGGCTTGCCGACGATGATCGTGCTAATCTGGCTTTTCAGCCTTGTCAGGCGCGAATGCAGCGATGAGGTCATGATGGCAACGATAGCCCAACAGCAGACAACGCGCCTTCGGGCGCGCAGGTGGACGAGATGAGAACCACGACATTCACGACGGCCGCCGCCCGTCGCCGGCCGGAGGCGCCGCGATGACCACCGCCTTCTTCAGCCACCCCGACTGCCGCAGGCACGACATGGGACGGGGGCATCCCGAGTGCCCGGCCCGTCTCGACGCCATCGAGGACCATTTCCTCGCCACCGGCCTGGCCGACGTCGTCGAGCGCCACTCCGACGTCCCGCTCGCCAGCCGCACCGACCTCGCGCACGCGCACTCCAGCGGCTATCTCGGCGAGCTCGACGAGATGCTCGCGCAGGCCGCCGACGGCGAAGGCCTCGTCGCGATCGACCCCGACACCTGCGCCTGCCCGCAGACCCGCCAGGCCGCGCTGCGCGCCGCCGGCGCCGCCGTCGCCGCGACCGACCTCGTGATCGACGGCAAGGCCGACAACGCCTTCTGCGCCGTGCGCCCG